>JACQBU010000056.1 GCA_016194375.1 Nitrospinota bacterium | reverse complement strand
GTGATAATCGCGAAGGGGGGCGGGCTGTTTGAACCCCGGGAGGTCAGGCTGGGCGTTCAAGGGGACGGATATTTCGAGGTGCTGTCCGGGTTGGGGGAGGGTGAGGACGTGGTCACCAACGCGCAGTTCCTGATTGATTCAGAGAGCAACCTGCACGAGGCGGTCGGCAAAATGGGCGCGACGGGGACGGAGGCGCCGAAGCCGGGCGGATTCCCGGGCGACAAAACGGGGGGGAGCAAGCCGGACGACATGAAGGGGATGGACATGAAGGGGGGCGAATAGCCGTGTTGAACCGAATAATCGAACTGTCGGTCAAGAACAGGTTGATGGTCTTCCTGACCTTCGCCTTCGTCGCCGCCGCCGGTTGGTTCGCCCTGACGACCATGCCGCTGGACGCGCTTCCGGACCTTAGCGACACGCAGGTCATTATTTTCACCGAATTCGAGGGGCAGGCGCCGCAGATAGTCGAGGACCAGCTCACGTATCCGCTCACGACCGCGATGCTCTCCGTCCCTTACGCGAAGGTGGTCAGGGGCTATTCCTTCTTCAACATGTCGTTCGTTTACGTCATCTTCGAGGACGGCACGGACCTCTACTGGGCGCGCTCGCGCGTGATGGAGCGGCTCGCGACCCTTTCCGGCAGGCTTCCGGCCGGCGTGTCCCCCACCATAGGGCCGGACGCGACCGGGGTCGGCTGGGTGTACGAGTACGCGCTGGTGGACAAAACCGGCGGCCACGACCTCTCCCAGCTTCGGACGCTTCAGGACTGGTATTTGAAATACGAGCTTCAAAAGGTGCCGGGGGTCTCGGAGGTCGCGTCCGTGGGCGGCTTCGTGAGGCAGTACCAGGTCGAGGTTGACCCGAACAAGCTGGCCGCCTACCACATACCCATAGGGATGGTCGGCGACGCCATCAGGAGGTCGAACGCCGACGTCGGCGGCCGCTCCGTCGAGATGGCGGAGAGGGAGTACGTCATTCGCGGAAGGGGATACATAAAGGGCGTGGGGGACGTCGAGGACACGGTCGTCACGGCGCCGAAGGACGGCGTGCCGATCCGCGTCAAGGACGTCGCCACCGTGCACCTCGGCCCCGAATTGCGGCGCGGGATAGCGGAATTGAACGGCGAGGGGGAGGTGGCGGGGGGCGTCATCCTGTCGCGGCAGGGCGGGAACGCGCTCGACACGATAACGAGGGTAAAGGCCAGGCTCGAGGAGCTAAAGTCGGGGCTTCCGAAGGGCGTCGAGATAGTGCCGGTTTACGACCGCTCCGACCTGATACATCGCGCCATAGAATTTTTGAAGGGGAAGCTGTTCGAGGAATTCCTGGTGGTGGCGGCGGTCTGCGTCGTCTTCCTCTTTCACCTGCGCTCGTCGCTCGTCGCAATCCTCTCCATACCGGTCGGGGCCGTCATGGCGTTCATCGTCATGCGCCTCCAGGGGATAAACGCCAACATCATGTCTCTCGGCGGCGTGGCGATCGCGATAGGCGCGATGGTGGACGGCGCGGTGGTGATGATAGAGAACACGCACAAGCACCTCGAGCACAACGTGGCGGGAAAGCCGCACGAGCAGGTGGTTTTGGAGGCGGTGTCGGAGGTCGGCCCGCCGCTGTTCTTCGCCCTGCTGATAATAACCGCGTCCTTCCTGCCAGTCTTCACCCTGCAGGCGCAGGAGGGAAGGCTCTTCTCGCCGCTGGCTTTCACGAAGACGTACTCGATGGCGGCGGCGGCGTTGCTCGCCGTGACGCTCGTCCCGGCGATGATGGTCATCCTCGTCAAGGGAAAGATAACGCCCGAGGCGCGCAATCCCATAAACGTCTTCCTGTCGGCGGTTTACGGGCCCCTCATCCGCTTTGCGTTGAGATGGAAGTGGACGGTGCTCGCCGCGTTCGCGGCCTTCCTCGTCCTCACGGTCATCCCGCTCAAGAGGCTGGGGTCGGAGTTCCTGCCCCCCCTTTACGAGGGGGACATCCTTTACATGCCCTCCGCTTACCCCGGCATATCCGTGACAAAGGCGCGGGAATTCCTGCAACGATCCGACGGGTTGATTAAGAGCTTCCCGGAGGTCGAGCGGGTGTTCGGCAAGCAGGGGAGGGCGGAGACGGCGACAGACCCCGCGATGTTGCCGATGACGGAGACGACGATAATGCTGAGGCCCAGGGACCGCTGGCGGCCGGGAATGACGGTGGAGAAGCTCACCGCCGAGATGGACGCCGCGCTAAAGTTCCCGGGCGTGACGAACGTCTGGACCCTCCCGATAAGGAACAGGATAGACATGCTCTCCACCGGCATCAAGACCCCGGTCGGGATAAAGGTGGCCGGGCCGGACCTGGCGACGATAGGCGCCTCGGCCCTGCGCATCGAGGAGATACTAAAAAACGTGCCGCACACGGCGTCGGTCTTCGCCGAGAGGGTCTCGGCGGGGAGCTATCTGGACATAACCGTGGACAGGGCCGCGGCGGCCCGGTACGGGTTGAAGGTCGGCGACGTGCAGGACGTCATCTCCTCCGCGCTGGGCGGCATGGCCGTGAGCCAGACGGTGGAGGGGCGCGAAAGGTATTCCATAAACGTCCGATTTAAACGGGAGTTCAGGGAGGACGTCGAGGGGATAAAGCGAACGTTGGTTCCGCTTCCCCAAGGGGGCGGCGCGGTTCCGCTTTCGCAACTGGCGGACATAAGGTTCTCCTCGGGCCCCTCCGAGATAAAAAGCGAGAACGCGCGCCTCAACGCCTGGGTTTACGTGGACATACGGGACATCGACGTGGGGACGTACGTCAAGACGGCCAAGGAGCGGATTGCGAGGGAATTTTCGATTCCGCCCGGCGTGAGCCTCGTCTGGAGCGGGCAGTACGAGTACATGGAAAGGGCCGCCGAGCGGATAAAGCTTGTGGTGCCCCTCACGCTCTTAATCATATTCGTCCTCCTTTACCTTAATTTCAGGACCTTCACGGAGATTTTCATAGTGATGTCGGGGATACCGTTGGCGACGGCCGGGTCGGTCTGGCTGTTGTGGATTTTGGGGTACAACCTGAGCGTGGCGGTCGGCGTGGGGCTCATCGCGCTATCCGGCCTGGCCGTCGAGATATTCATCCTCAACGTCATGTACATCGGCCACGCGGTGGAGGAGGGGCGCAGGGAGGGGAGGATGAACACGCGCGCCGACCTGACGGACGCGATAATAAAGGGTTGCCTCGGCCGGCTGAGGCCCAAGGCGATGACGAACGCCGCCATCATCGGCGGCCTCCTGCCGATAATGTGGGGCACGGGGGCTGGCTCGGAGGTCATGAAAAGGATAGCGGCGCCGATGGTGGGCGGAATACTCTCCACGACGATAGTCGGCTTTTTCTTCGTGCCGGTCGTTTACGCGCTGATTAAGCGGAGGGAATACAAGTGAGATAAGGCCGTAGTCATCGGGAATAAACATGGACGGAGGGGACCCATCAAAAAAAACCGGGTGCCGCCGCGGCCAATCCCACGATTGCATTGGTAGGTACACACATTCTTGTGTGTGCCTTGCCCCGAAGGTGCGACCCGATTCGTCGCTTCGCGCCGAAGCACACGCAGGATTGCGTGTGCCTACCAATTTCCCGGTGGGTACACACATTCTTGTCTGTACGTTGCCCCGAAGGGGCAACCGTCAAAAAAAGGGAAAAAAACGCCAATTATTCGGGGAACCAACCGCGGCAGGGCGCCAACCCATTGAATTAAAGGCGTAAAAATTCCGGCACAATCATTGCTCTGTTTTTGTGCATGAGGTTTTTATGGGATTAATCAGGTCGCTTTTATTTAACGATAGGGCTCCCAAGGTGGCAAAAAGGGCCATAACCTTGAACGCCCGGCAGGCGGCAATCTCCGCGGCCAACATCTCCAACGCCGAGACCCCCGGTTACAAGGCGCTGAAGTTCGAATTCGAGTCGGCGCTCCAGGAAGCAGTTTCCGGCAACTCGTTCCCAATGAGGGGGACAAACATCAGGCACCTCGCGAACCCGGCCGGTGACGTCTCCTCTATACAAGGAATCACCGACGCGGACCTTTCACGGGGCCGGATTGACGGCAACAACGTCAACTTGGACAGGGAAGTCGTCAAATTTTCGCAGGCGCAAATATCCTATGACGCCGTGATAGCCGCTTTTACCGGCAGGAACGCCACGATGAAGTCGGCGATAACGGACGCGAAGTAGGGGGGACGGCGGGTGGCTGACATGAGGATTCACATGAATTTCAGGCCGCTTTCGGCGGCGTTGAATCCTCCCGCGACCGGGGGCGCCCGGCCGGAGGACTCAAAAAGTTTCGGCTCCATGCTCAAAGAATCCATCAACGAGGTCAACAAATATCAATTGGACGCCGATAAGGCGGTCGAAGACCTGGCGACGGGCAGGAACAAGAACATACACGAGACGATGATAGCCATCTCCCAGGCGGACCTTGCTTTTAGGATGACGATGCAGGTGAGGAACAAGGTTGTTGACGCGTATCAGGAGATTATGAGGATGTCCGTATAATGGCACGCCCGGCTAAGTGCGGTGTGAAGTTACGATTCCCATAGCGGTACTCGCCCCGTTCCTCCGACGAGGGGATTGAAGCTTGGGGCGGCATGGTTGGTAACGAAGCCTTGCCGCCCTAGAGCTTTTTAACCTTTTACAAATACGTTCCCGCGTTGTCTTGCCGGGCTTGACCCGGCGTCCGGCTCCATTTATCGGGTTGTTAAGGAACCGGATTCCCCGGCCGCCAAGCCCTGCCCGCCAAGCCCTGCCCGCCAAGATGCGGCCAGGACGAGAAGCGAAAGCGGAGACGAATGCTGATGCGGCCAGTACGAGAAGAGAAAGCGGAGACGACCGCGGCCCGCCGGAGTTTACCGGGTGGCACGGACACTCTTGTCCGTGTTGCGTCCGGAGGACGCAAGCATCAAAACCTTTGCCGCTAACGCGGCAAACGCAGACAGGAGTGTCTGCGCCACCAATAGTCCGGGTCTCCGTTCCCCGCGTTCACGAGGACAAGCTTCACGGGGATGACAAGTTAGGCGGCGGGAACGAGTATGTTTCGGTATCCGTGAAAGTCAAAAACGCCCTAGAGCTTCTTGTTCACCACGACGCCCAGCCTTCCCTTGTGCAGAAGAAGCTCCAGTTCGTCCCCCACGGCCACCCGCGAAGAATCCTTGACCACCCCGCCGGACGGCGTCCGCGCAATGGCGTACCCGCGCTCGAGCACCCTCATCGGCGAAAGCGCGTTAAGGGGGCCGGACCACCCGGCAAGCGCGCGTTTTTTTTCGGAGAGAATCGCGTACAAACGCCTGACGAGGCGTTCGTCGAGGTTCTTAACGTGGTCCGCCCTGCGCCTAATCGTGAGCGACGGCCTCAAGTACCGCAAGTGCCTGACAAGCGCGTCGAGGTTCGTCCGTCTGCGCTCGGCTTGGGACTTGACGGCGGCCAAAATCTGCGAAAGGGAGTCGTCCAGCCGCCTCCTTCCCCCCTCCAAAAAACGCGCCGGATCGGTGAACAACGGCCTTCGCACGATTCCTGCCAGCCGTTGGCGTTGCTCCCTTATGGCCGAGGAAACCGCGCTCGTGCCCCTTTTGGCGAGCAGGGCGACCGTGTAAATGAGGTCGGCCCGGTTTTTAACCGCCAGTTCCGCCGCCGCGCTGGGGGTGGAGGCGCGCAAATCCGAGACGAAATCGGCGATGGTGAAGTCTATCTCGTGCCCCACCGCGCTTATCACCGGTATCTTGGAGTTGAAAATCGCGTCCGCGACCGCCTCCTCGTTGAACGCCCAAAGGCTCTCCGGCGAGCCGCCGCCGCGCCCGGCGATTATGACGTCCACCTTGCCGTACTCGTTGAAGTCGGCTATCGCGCGCGCGATCTGTCCGGCGGCCTGCTCCCCCTCGACGAGGACGGGCGCCAGGATGATTTTGACGGTCCGGTTGCGGCGTCTTAGAATCCTCGCCATGTCGCGGAAGGCCGCGCCCGACTCGGAGGTCACCAGCCCAATGGTCTCCGGGTATTCGGGAATCGGCCTTTTGCGATTTTCGTCGAAGTACCCCTTCGCGGCCAGTTTTTTCTTCAACTGCTCGAACTTTATCTGCAGGGCTCCCACGCCGGACGGCTCTATCCTCTCGGCGATGAGCTGGTATTTTCCGTACGGCCCGTATGAGGACATCCTCCCCTTGAGGAGAATTTTCATCCCGGTTTCTATCTTGAACTTCAGGTTTTTTCTGGACGAGCGCCACATGGTCGCGTCGAGGACGTCCTTGTTCTCCTTCAGGGTAAGGTAAAGGTGGCCGGACGGGTGGTCGAGCGCCTTGCTCACCTCCCCCTCCACCCAAATCGAGGGAAAGGCCTCCTCCAACAGCTCCTTGACTATGCCGGACAGCTCCGACACCCCGAACACTTTTTCCGGATTGTCCAGAAGGTCCCCCATTGATTACGTCCTGTAGTGGGAGTTTATCGTGACGTACTCGCGGCTGATGTCGGTGAAGAGATAGGAGGCGGACGCCTTCCCCATGTTCAACACCAGCCTCATTTCGACCCGTTTTCTTAAAAATTCCTTCGCCAGCGTTTTTTCGGAGACGTCGGTCGGCGTCCCGTTTTTGTAGGCGCAGTATTTTCCAAAATAAAGCTCCATTTTTTCCTGGTTCACCCTCACCCCCGAATACCCGGCGGCGCAGATTATCCGCCCCCAGTTCGGGTCGCCGCCGTGCAGGGCCGTCTTCACCAGAAGTGAGCCGGCCACCGCGCGCGCCACGGTCCGCGCCTCCGCGGCGCTCCCCGCCTTCTCCACAAAAATGTCCGCAAGCCGCGTCACCCCCTCGCCGTCGGCGGCCACCTGCTCCGCCAAAGAGCCGCAGACCTCGGCCAGAATCTTCGCGAATTTCTTCAGGTCGCCGGTCCCGCCCTTTATCGCCGCGCCTCCCGACGCGGCGTTTGCCAATAAAAACACGGTGTCGTTCGTGCTGGTGTCGCCGTCAATGGTCATCTTGTTGAAGGAGCCGTCAACCGCCTCCCTCAACGAGGATTGCAGTAGCGTCTTTTTCGCCGCCGCGTCGGTCACCAAGAACGCGAGCATCGTCGCCATGTTAGGGTGGATCATCCCGGCCCCCTTGGCGCACCCCCAGACGGTCGTTTTCTTTCCGCCGATTATCGCGCTTGCGGACGCGGATTTCGGCTTGGTGTCCGTCGTCATGATTGAGCGCGCGAACCCCGCCGGTTGCGGTTTTAGGGACGCGGCGAGCTCGGGGATGAACCCGACGAGTTTTTCCCACGAAAAATTCACGCCGATTACGCCGGTGGAGGCCACCAGCACCTCTCCCGGCCTGCAGGAGAGCCGTTTTGCGGTTTCCCGCGCGGTGTTAAGCGCGTTTTGGTACCCCGGTTTTCCCGTTCCGGCGTTCGCGCAACCGCTGTTGGCGACGACGGCGCGGTGCGTTTTTGACGCCATGTGTTTCATGCTCAACAGGACGGGGGCGGCCTTGGCCCGGTTTGTCGTGAACACCGCGGCCGCCGAGCAGGGGGTCTCGCTGTAAATCAGGCCGAGGTCCTCCTTGTCCCAGTTTTTAAACTTCGCCCTGACGGCCGAAAATAAAAAACCCTTGGGAATCATACCGGCTTTAAATTTAGGGCCGTGCCCTCTTTGAATCCGAACCGTATGTTGAAGCACTGCACCGCCTGCCCCGCCGCCCCTTTTACGAGGTTGTCGAGCGCGCTAATCACTATCAGCCGACCCGTTCGTTCGTCGACGATTGGATTGATGTGGCAGTAGTTTGTTCCCCTTACGTTTTTCAATTGAGGAATTTCCGAAACCGTCCTCACGAAGGGGGATTTTTCATAAAACTTCCGGTAAATCTTGGTCGCGTGCTCCTGTTTTACCGGTCTCGCGAGGTCCGCGGCGATTGTGGCGTATATCCCCCGGTTGAACGGCCCCAAGTGCGGCACGAAGCCGATTTTTATTTTCTTCCGCGAGGCTTTTGAAAGCTCCTGCTCCATCTCGGGGGTGTGCCGGTGTTTGGGGACGGAGTACGCCCTTAGGTTCTCGTTCACCTCGCAAAAGGAATACGCCAGGTCGGACTTCTTTCCCGCGCCCGACGTTCCCGAAACGGCGCTTACGAATAGGTTCGGCTTTACGAGCCCGTTCTTAAAGGCGGGCAACATTCCCAAAATCGTGGCGGTGGGGTAGCATCCCGGACAGGCGACGAGGCTCGCCTTTTTAATTTCTTTGGCGTATATCTCCGGCATTCCGTAAACCGCCTTTTTCAGCAGTTCGGGGGCGGGATGTTTTTTGCCGTACCAGTCAACGTAGTTCTTTTTGTCGTTCAGCCGGAAGTCGGCGGAGAGGTCGAACACGATTTTTCCGGCCTCGAGCCACTTGGGGACGTGCATCGCCGCCTCGCCGTGCGGAAGGCAGGCGAAGATGGCGTCGGTTCCCCTCATGATGCCGTCGTCGAGCGGGGTTAGTTTCATCTCCCGCGACTTGTCGCCGTGCAGGTCCACGGTCTCCCCCACGCTGGAGAACCCCGTCATGTATGTTATGTGGACGTTCGGGTGCCGCGCCAGGATGAGCTTGAGCTCGTCGCCCGTGTACCCCGAGGCCCCGACGATGGCTACGTTTACCTTCTTCATTGTCGGAATAATTTAACACGCTTTCTTTCCGGGAATGAATAAAGAAACAGGAGGCGGGTCTGTTTTTTTACTGTAATAACCCTATGAATTGTTCGACGGTAATCCCGGCGCTACGAATCAACGCCCGTAACGTTCCAAGCGATAGTTCTTTATGTTGTGGGATGGAAAGATTCGCCCGCACCCCTTCTTTCACCATTACAAGATGACTCCCAACCTGCCCAATACCGCGCCAACCGGCCTTCCTGAACGCTTTAACCGCCTCTCGGCCGGAGATATTCCCAAGCCTTCCCACGGTTTTAGACCGCTACAACGATGGGGGGAGTCCCGGGCGTCTCCGGCAATGATTTAACGGCCTTTTGATCTTCGGCCCAAAGCCAGGCGGTTATGGCTTCCTTGATGTTTTCCAAAGCCTCTTTATCGTCATGGCCTTGGGAAACGCATCCCGGTAGGGCGGGGCACTCCGCGACAATCCATCCATCCTCGGCAGGGGTCAGTGTCACATGGAATAGCATCTTGTCCATACTCCTTTCACGCACCAAATAATACCACTTTTCAACACAATCGCGCGACTGACTAGGGAAAGGGGGCGAAATTTGAGCGATTATTGTTTCGGGAGGATGCGCAGGCTCAGTTTCCCCTTGTCGTTGTCGAAGTTCTGAAGCCCGTCCGCGGAGGCGACGCGCCTTGTCTCCACAACCAGCGCCTCCCCGTCCAGCCAGTCGCCGTACTCATTCAACGCCTTTTCCCAAAGCCCGTTGGCGTGGACATCGAGGGTTATTCGTTGCTCGTACGGCAAATCCATCTCTTTCCGCATGTCTTGGATAATCCGGTTCAAGTCCCTCGACGCACCCTCCGTCAAAAGCGCGTCGTTGAGCCTAAGGTCGAGGCAGACGACTATCTCCGCGTCGGTGACGGAGCCAAAATCCTTTTCCAACGGAACCCATTCGATCCTGAAAAACTTCGGCTCCAACACGTGGCCGCCAATTCTTACCGAGCCGTCGTCGAGCCTCTCGAATTTACCGGCGCGCCCGGCGTCAACGACCGCCTTCACGTCCCCCTTGAGCACGGGGCCGGCTTTTTTGGAGTCAACCTCCACTTTCGGCGCCGCAAACTCGTCGGGGGTTTTTGCGAAGGCCAAATCCTTCACGTTCGCCTGACTCTTTATTAGGTCCTCGTGCCTGTCCAATATATCCTTGCGGACCCCGGCCACGAGGGCGGAGGCCAGCGGCTGGCGGAGGCCGACGGAGTGTTTTTCTCGAATGACCCGCGCCCCTTCGATGACCCTTCTCACGTACCCGATTTCCTCGCGCAACCGGTCGTCCTTCCATTCGTCCCTTTGCGGGGGCCAGTCGGCGAGGTGCGCCGACTCCCCCGTGAGGTGGAGGTGGATGCGCTCGGCAAGGAACGGGATGAACGGCGCGCTTATCCTCGAGAGGGTCACGAGCACCGTGTAGAGCGTGTCCAGCGCCGCCCTCATGTCCGCGGTCAGCTCGGAGCCCCAGTAGCGGTGGCGGTTGTTCCTCACGTACCATGTCGAGAGCGTTTCGATGAACGAGAGGACGTGGGCGTAAACCTTCGGCAGGTCGTACACCTCCATCGAGGCGGTCGCCTTTGCGCGAAGCTCCTCCAGCTCCGAAAGTATGTGCCGGTCGTCGAGCGCTTCGGCCGCCTCCAAAATCTTCGGCTCGTAATCCCCCATGAGCGAGGCGTACGCGGTGAAGAAATGGAACGTGTTCCAAAGCGGGATGACGTACCGGCGCGCCGCCTCCCGCACCAGCTTTTCGGAAAAGCGTATGTCCAGCCCCTTGACGACGGGGGAGGACGCGAGGCTTATGCGAAGCGCGTCCGACCCGTATTTTTCCACCGTCTCCATCGGGTCGGGGTAGTTCTTCAGGCGCTTGGACATTTTTCTGCCGTCCTCCGCCAGTATCACCCCGTGGCAGAGGGAGTTTTTGAACGGCTCCTTGTCGAACAGCGCGGTGGAGAGCACCACCAGCGTGTAGAACCAGCCGCGCGTTTGGGAGACGTACTCCACTATGAAGTCGGCCGGAAAGTTTTCTTGGAACCGCCTTGTGTTCTCGAACGGGTAGTGCTCCTGCGCGAACGGCATGGAGCCGGACTCGAACCAGCAGTCGAGCACCTCCGGGACGCGCCTGAACTCTCCGCCGCAACCGTCCTTATTGCATTTCCACCTTATCTCGTCGCAGGCCGGACGATGGAGGTCGGCGACAGGCCCGCCGGATTTTTTCTCGAGGTCCCCTATCGAGGAGGGGACGAAGACGTCGCCGCAGTCGGAGCATTTCCAAACCGGCAGGGGGCTTCCCCAAAAGCGGTTGCGGCTTATCGCCCAGTCCCGCGCCCCCTCCAGCCACAGGCCGAACCGGCCGTCCCGGATGTGCGGCGGAATCCAGTTTATCCGTCTGTTGTTCTCCACGAGCCGGTCCTTGACGGCCGTGACCTTGACGAACCAACTGCCCACCCCGCGGTAGATGAGCGGCGTGTCGCACCGCCAGCAGTGGGGGTAGTTGTGCTTGTGGTTCTCCAGCTTGAAGAGCGAGCCGTGACCTTTCAGCTTTTTTATTATCTGTTTGTTCGCGGTGAAGACGTCCAGACCCAGCAGGTCGTGGGTTTGGTGGCCGAATTTTCCGTCTATTCCAAGGGGGTCCTCGCCCCGTATCCCCTCGCGCTGGCACGCGCGGGCGTCGTCCTCGCCGAACGCCGGGGCGAGGTGGACGAAACCGGTTCCCGTGTCGGACGTCACGAAATCCCCCTCTATGACGCGGAACCGCCCCTCCTTGGGGAAATAGTCGAGCGCCGGCTCATAATGCCTGCCGACCAGGGAAGACCCCTTCGCGGTCTTTTCGACGGACCAACCCTCCAGCTCGCTTTTTAGGTGTTCGGCCCGCTCGGCGGCGACCCAGACCCCCCGTCCCTGCGCGTCGCGGTACAGCCTGTAGTCCATATCCTTGTTCACCGCCACCGCGACGTTGCTGGGGAGCGTCCACGGCGTGGTGGTCCATATGAGCAGGTGCTCGTCTTGGCCTTGCTCCAGTTTTAGCGTCACGGTCACGGCGGGGTCGTCCTTCTCGCGGTAGGAGTCGTCCTGCCCCGCCTCGAAGTTGGAGAGCGGCGTCTGGCAACGGATGCAGTACGGCACCACCTTGGGGCTTTCGTAAACGAGCCCCTTTTTGTAAAGCTCGCTGAAGGCCCACATGACCGTCTCCATGTAGGCGAGGTCCATCGTCTTGTATTGGCGCCGGAAGTCCACCCACCTGCCCAGGCGCGTGATTATCCGCTCCCATTCGTCCGCGTAGTTGAGCACTATGCCCCGGCATTGTTCGTTGAATTTGCCGACGCCGAGCTCCTCGATCTCCTTTTTGCCGGATATGGCCATCTTCTTCTCTATCTCGAACTCCACCGGCAGGCCGTGGCAGTCCCAGCCCCAGCGCCTGTCCACGAAGAAGCCGTTCATGGTGAAGTAGCGGGGGACGACGTCCTTTATGTAAGAGGTCAGGATGTGCCCGTAGTGCGGCAGGCCGGTGGCGAAGGGGGGCCCGTCGTAGAACACGTAGTCCTTCCCGCCCTTGGTTTTCTCAAGGGATTTTTGGAAGGTACGGTTCTCCTCCCAATATTTTAGGGTTTCCTCCTCGAGTTTGGAGAAGGACGGGTTTTGGTCGACGCCTCTTATTTTCATGGCGACCTATTATATACAAACCGCGCCTTTAACAAAGGGATTGCGGGGGGCGGAATAGGGCGCGCGGCGGCGAAAGCAGGGCCCTCAGCGGCCGAGGTTGTCGCTTCGGAAGTCGCCCGTGACCTCGGCGATGGATTCGTAGAGGACGTCCGCCATCCGCTTCAGCTCCGAATCCCGGGAGGCGAGGATGGGGAAAAGCACGACGACGTCCCCGAGCGGGCGCACTATGAGCCCCCCGTCTCGCGCCGCCGTTATAACCTTGTGCCCCGTGCGGGCCTCGGCGGGGAACGGCCCCCTCGTCTCGCGGTCCTTCACAAGCTCCACGCCGACTATCATTCCGAGCTGGCGCACGTCGCCGACGCGCGGGAGGTTTTCCAGGCGCACGAGCTCGTCCCGCAGGTGCTGGGACTTGGCCTCCACCTGTGCGAGCAGTTTTTTGTTCTTGAACATCCTTATGTTTTCAAGCGCGACGGCGCACGCCGTGGGATGCCCCGTGAACGTGTGGCCGTGCAGGAAGGCCCTCCCGTCCGATTGGCCCCCCAGGAAGGCGTCGAAGACTTTTTCCGTCGTCAGGGTCGCCGCGAGCGGCAGAAGCCCCGCCGCCATGCTCTTTGAGACGCACATGAGGTCCGGCTGGACGTCCTCGTGCTCGCAGGCGAACATCCTGCCGGTCCTGCCGAACCCGACGGCGACCTCGTCCGCTATCATGAGGACTCCGTGCTTGTCGCACGCGGCGCGCACCCGCTTGAGGTAGCCGTGCGGAGCGGTGATTATCCCACCGGGGCACTGCACCATCGGCTCCACGATGAACGCGGCCAGCTTCCCGGCGTTCTCCTCCATCAGGCGCTCCATGTCGTCCGCGCACCCGAGCGAGCAGGTCGGATAGGCGAGCCCCCACGGGCACCGGTAGCAGTACGGAGCCCCCGTGAAAACGACGTCGGTCAGGATTTTCTCGAAGGTCCTTCGGTAGGGGGCGACCCCGCCCACGGCCACGGCCCCGAGCGTGTCGCCGTGGTAGGAGTTTTTGACGGCCATGAACTTGGTCCGGCGCGAGCGCGGCCCCTCGACGTTCCTCCAGTACTGAAAGGACATCTTGAGCGCCGCCTCCACCGCGGTCGAGCCGTCGTCCGAATAAAAGACCCTCTTGAGCGAATGGGGGGAGATTTCGGCCAGCTTCTGCGCGAGCTCTATCGCGGGCTGGTTCGAGAGACCCAGGAACGTGGAGTGGTCCAGCTTTGCCGACTGTTTGGCGAGCGTCCGCGTAAGGCGCGGCACGCCGTGCCCGTGCACGTTCACCCAGTAGGAGGAGTGCCCGTCGAGATAGTCGTTCCCCTCCGTGTCGAAGAGGCGCGAGCCGCTCCCCCGTTCGACGATTAGCGCGGACTCCTTGTTCCATTCCTGCATCTGCGTGAACGGGTGCCAAACGTGCGCCTTGTCCGACTTCTCGAGTTTTTTCCCGAGCGCCCTGCCGTCGGCGCGTTCGAGGAATTCCAGGAGCCTTTCGGGGTCGAAATATTTTTCAACGTGCGAACGGAACGCCTCGTAATCCGGCTTTTTCCGCGTCAGCGCCGGGCAGAACGGGATTATCCCCAGCACCGGGACTTCGCAATGGCGCTCAAGAAGCCTTGCGTCCACGGGGGGGTGCGGTTTTTTGTCGGTCTCGACGACCAGTATCCCGGCAGTCTCCAGTCCGTACAGCTCGGCGGAAAGCGCGGTGCTTATCGTACGGTGAATCATGCCCAGCCCGGCGTCGGTGACGAGCAACAGCGGGACCCCGAGAAGTCTTACGACGTCGGCCCACACAAGCTCCTCGGTCAGGGGCGCCATCAGCCCCCCCGAACCCTCGATGACCGCGACGTCGCGGTCCTTGAGCATCTCCAAGAAGGCGGCGAGAATTCTTTTCGGCTCTATCCGCCTGTTTTCGGCCATCGCGGCGTGGAAGGGGGAGGCCGGCGTGGAAAAGGAGTAGGGGAGGGAAACCTCGTCCTTGTCCTCCGTCTGCGCCATCTCCCTTAGGAAGGCGAGGTCCGGCGAGAACGGCCTGCCGTCGTCGCCGGGCAGGAGGCCGGTGGCCGCCGGTTTCATCACGCCGACGTCGTACCTGCTTTGCGTAAGCAGGTGCGCCACCGCGCCCGCGGCCACGGTTTTGCCGACGCCGGTCCCCGTGCCGCTTATGAACAGCCCCTTATGCCTCAATTTTTGACCCCGCTGAAAAAGCAGATTTCATAAGTGGCGCTTATCATACCGCCGCTCGAGGGGTAGAGGGACTTCGTTTTTCGAAGGACGTCGCGCCGCGGCGGGTTGGACGGCCGGGCGGGGGCCGTCGCGCCCACCCCCTTTAGCGCGCCGAAAAGCTCGTCCACGCTTTTGTAGCCGCGCCTGACCGTGCGCCGCTCGGAGCGCACGCGGCCAAACCCGGCCTCGCGCAGTAGCTCCGACGTTTTGGGTTCGTTCGGGAACGACGGAAAGACCGCCGCTTGGCCGGTGCATTGGGCGCACGCCTCGGAATAGGCGTTTCGAAGTTCGGCCAGCGTGCCCTCCGCCATGAGGCTGAAGCACAAAAACCCCCCCTTTTTAATCGAGGCGGACAGCTCTCTGAAAAAATCGGGCGCCCCTCCGATAACCCATTGGAGGGCCAGCGACGACACCACGCCGTCAAAAACGCCGGGCTTGAAGGGGAGAAAGGCGGCGTCCGCCGCGACGACCCGGCGCAGTCCTCCGCGCCTCGCCTCCGCCGCCATCTCGGGCGCGAGGTCCATGGCGACGACCTCCGCGCCGGGCCATTTTTCCGCCGCCGCAAGCGCGGCGAATCCCGGGCCGCACCCGACGTCCAGCACCCTTTTGGGCGGAGCGTCCGGCGCAAACCATTCGACGAGGCTCCGGGACGTCTCCAATTGAAGGCCGGCGTGAAGCGCGTACCGCTTCGCGCTTTTCGCAAACGACCGTTTTACGTTGATGGTGGTTATCATTGCTCCCCCAAAATCCCCCCGAGCGCGTCGTTAAACTCCCCCGGCGCCGTCATGAACGGCGCGTGTCCGCACTCCGGCATGACGACGGCCCTCTTAAACCCCGGCGCCGCCCTCCACAATTCTACCGCCCCCGGCGGGGAAATCCTATCAAGCGCGCCGTGCACCGCGTAAACCGGAACGCCGAGGGAGGCCAGCACGGGGCGAATGTCGGCCCTGACGAAATCGTCCAGAAGGGCCAGGGCCGTTTCCTCGTCCGGAGGGAAGTCCAAAAACATCCTTCCAATCACGCTTAGCTCCTCGCTATTCAAATTTATCTCATGGTCGAGGAGCGATTTGACGAACGTGGCGAGGCCGCTTTTAAAATCGTCCCGCATCATCCACACGAATAATCTCGTCCTTGCCGGGGGTTGGCCCCAATCCCCCCCGTCCGGGGCGGTGAAGCAGGGAGTGGCGCCGACGAGCGTAAGCGACGCGGGACGATACCCCCCCGCCGCGGCGGCGTGGCATATCACCTGCGCCCCAAGCGACCAGCCGACGAGGCGGGCCGATTTTAACTTTTCGGCCTCGAGAGCCCTGGCCAGTTCGACGCCGCATTCCTCGACGGAGCGGGTCGGGCCCGGCTTTTCGCGGAATTTCAGGCGCAACCGCGCCGCGCCCCGCACAGGGGGCGGCCCCTCGTGGCCGGGCAGGTCCACAAGATAAACCTTGTGTCGCGTCCCAAAAAAATCCGTTTGGGCGGCCCACACGCCGGAGTTCGCGCTCCAGCCGTGCACGAACACGAGCGCGGTTTCCGGCTCTGGCTCGGGTTGCAATAAACGGGCAATTTTATGCATCGGGCGCACCTTGGTACCAACGGGATTTATCCTGTTGTTGCGTACCTTTAGGGACGCAAGGCAGGCTGAAGCCCGCCTCTACCAAATTCAAACTGAGCCAGTGCCGTGTTTCCGGGGCCGTCAACGCTTTATCCTGTACTGTCGGTCCGTGTCCCTCTCCTGCGCCTTGGCCTTCAGGGTCTCCCGCTTGTCGTACAGCTTTTTGCCGCGCCCAAGCCCCAGCTCCACCTTGGCGTAGTGCCCCTTGAAGTAGATTTTCAGCGGAAGGATCGCGTACCCCTTTTCCTGGGATTTTGCGACGAACCTTTCCATTTCCTTTTTGTGGAGCAGGAGCTTGCGCGGGCGGGTCGGCTCGTGGTTTTGCAGGTTGCCGTGGGAATATTCGGAGATGTGCATTTTGTCGAGATAGAGGCCGTCCCTCCTCGCCGAGGCGTAGGCGTCCGCCATCTGGACGTTCCCCGCGCGTAGCGACTTCACCTCCGTGCCGAGCAACACGAGCCCGGCCTCAACCGTCTCCTCGATGTGGTAGTTGTGGAACGCCTTTCGGTTGGTCGCCACTATTTTGAATCCGCCCTTCGTTTCCTTCATCCCGACATTTTACCCCATTCCGTTTATTCGGGGCCGACGCTGGATTTAGGGCGGCAAATACGTTTAAATACCCCGGATGAAACTCGGGGCGTACGAAGGCGGGGACCTTTTTAAGAAACCAAGGCTGGAGATGGTCGAAACGCAGTTGATAGGGCGGGGGATAACCGACCCGAGGGTGATAGAGGCCATGAGGCTGGTGCCGCGCCACCTGTTCGTGGAGGAGGCGTTGCGGTACAAGGCTTACGAGGACTACCCGCTTCCCATCGGCGAAAAGCAGACCATAAGCCAGCCGTACATGGTCGCCGTGATGTGCGAGCACCTCGGCCTGAAGGGGGACGAAAAACTGCTGGAGATAGGCACCGGCTCCGGCTATCAGACGGCTGTTTTGAGTTTGCTCGCCGGGCAGGTATACTCCATCGAACGCATCGCGCCGATTTTGTTCAGGGCGAGAAAAACCATGGAACTGCTCGGCGTCCACAACGTCGCGCTCAAGGTCGGCGACGGGACCATAGGGTGGGCGGACTTTGCGCCATACGACGCGATAATCGTGTCGGCGGGGGGGCCGGATACGCCAAAACCGTTGCTGGAGCAACTCGCCGTCGGGGGACGCATGGTGATACCGGTCGGCGGCGAGTTCGGGCAGATCCTGCGGACGATTGTGAACGACGGGCGCGTGTATAAGACGCTGGAGGACACCCCCTGCACGTTCGTGAGGCTTGTGGGGCGGTACGGGTGGCCGGAGAACGGAGAAAATTGAGCATGGCTAAGGTCACATACAGGTCCGCGGGTGTCGACGTCGACGCCGGGGAGCTTGCGCTCAAAAAAATCAAGCGGCACGTCGAGCGCACGTACGACAAAAACGTGCTTTGGGGGCTGGGCGCGTTCGGCGGGCTTTACGACCTCACCCGGATGGCGAGGGGGTACAAGGAGCCCGTGCTGGTGCAGAGCATAGACGGCGTCGGCACGAAGCTCATGGTGGCGACGATGGCCGGCGACCACTCCACCGTGGGGATGGACATAGTCAACCACGGTTGCAACGACGTGGTGTGCCAGGGCGCGAGGCCGCTGACGTTCCTGGACTACGTGGCCATGCCGCGCCTAAGCCCGGATCAGATGGAGCAGATTTTGGGCGGGATGTCCAAGGCGTGTCTGGCCGCGGGGGTCGTGATCCTCGGCGGCGAGACGGCGGAGCTTCCCGGCATCTACCGCGAGGGGGAGTACGACGTCGCGGGGATAGTCACCGGCGTCGTGGAGAAGAAAAAAATAATCAACGGCAAGGGCCTGAAGGCCGGGCACGCGCTCGTCGGGCTGGCCTCCAACGGCCTCCACACGAACGGGTACACGCTGGCGAGGAAGGTTTTCTTCGAGTTGAACAAGCTCCGCATTTCCGACGTGCCCAAGGGGTTCGACAAGACCGCGGCGGAGCTTCTTCTCGCGCCGCACGTAAACTACGCCCCGGCCGTCCTCGATTTTCTGGGGGTGGCGAAGGTTTACGCCATAGCCCACATAACGGGGGGCGGAATGGCCGGGAACCTCGTGCGCGTCGTCCCCGACGGCTTGCGCGCGTTTGTCCGGCGCGGGTCGTGGCCGGTGCCGAAGCTCTTTGACTACATACAAAAAAGCGCGGACGTGGAGCAGAGGGAGATGGAGCGCGCCTTCAACATGGGGATCGGGATGGTGCTGGCGGTGAGGAAGTCGGACGTGAAAAGGACGGTGGATTTCTTCAACGGGCGCGGCCACGCCGCGTTTCTCATAGGCGAGACGAGGAAGGGCGCGCGCGGGGTCGCTGTCGGGTAGCCCCCCGAACTCCCAAATGGTCCCTCCGACGCGCGGACCGCGACCGTCCCGCCCGGATATGGTATATTTAACCCGTGAAAAAAACTCCGAAACGCGGAATTAAAGCAGCCAAACACAGGAAAAAAAACGCCCCCTATTTTCTTGCGCCGGGGGAGGGGTACGTAATAGTCAAGAAGGAATATTTGAGCGAACTTTTGGCGGTGAAAAAGCATCTTAAAAAGATGGAGCGGATTCTAAAATCGGGGCGCCTCGACAGCCTCTAAGAGGCCCCCGGCGCCGGCCGGCGACAAACGCCGAGGATGGAAATTTAGGGTAGTGTCCTAGTTCGAAAAATACGGAGATCGCCACGACCGCCAATGGCGGTCTCGCGATGACAAACAATTGTCATTGCGAGCGTAGCGAAGCAATCCGCGTCCGCATTCGCTTTAGCCCGCAACCTTCGGTTTGGTTTTCGCTTCTCGTCCTGAGTTGGTAGGCGCGACTTTAGTCGCACCGGCGCGGATGAATCCGCACCTACCCATTTCGTCTTGGCCGCATCAGTATTCGTCTTAGCCATCGCTTCTCGTCCTGGCCGTATCTTGGCGGCCAGGGCTTGGCGGCCAAGGCTCGGCTGGCAGTGCAATCCTCGTTCCCGAATGGGGGAATCCGGGTTAATTCAATCTGGTTCCCGCTTTCGCGGAGACAAGTCTGGATCCCAGTTTTCACGGGGATGACACCATTGTTACCCGAAGATTTGGGGATGAAATGAAAGCCCGTCGGAAAAAATTAAAACGCCCCTACGCGCTGACGCGGAAGAAAATGACGTCGCCGTCCCTAACGACGTACTCCTTTCCCTCCACGCGCATCTTCCCCTTTTCCTTGGCGCCGTTCTCGCCGCCGCACGCCACGAAGTCCTCGTAAGCGATCACCTCGGCGCGTATGAAGTGTTTTATGAAGTCCGTGTGTATGACCCCCGCGGCCTGCGGGGCCTTCGCCCCCTCCGGCACCGTCCACGCCCTGACCTCCTTGACCCCCGCGGTGAAGTAGGTGATGAGCCTCAAAAGCTTGTACCCCTCCCGTATCATGTTGTCCAGGGAGGACTGTTTCAGCCCCATCTCGGCGCGGTAGGCGGCGCGTTCCCGCTGGTCGAGCTCGGCTATTTCCGCCTCTATCTTCGTGCAGATGCTCAAAAAACCGGCCCCGCGTTTTTTGGCGAACTCCCGGACGGACGCGACAAACGGGCCGTTCTCCTCGGCGGGCTCGCCGATGTTGGCGACGAACATGACCGGCTTCGCCGTCAAAAGCGGCAGGTCTTTCATAATGGCGGCGCCGCCGGTCTCGGAGGCCGGGACGCCCATTTGAAGCCCGTCCGCTATCTTCTCGAGCGCGGCCAGCAACTCCGCGTCCTCCTTCTTCCCGCCCTTGGCGGATTTTCTGAGCGATGCGATCTTTTTTTCCGCCGCCTCGAGGTCGGACAGCATCAGCTCGCTCTCGATTATTTCCACGTCGCGCATCGGGTCCACGTCGCCCGCCACATGCGTCACGTCGGGCGACTTGAAGCACCTGACGATGTGGGCGACCGCGTCAACGTTCCGGATGTGGCTGAGGAACTTGTTTCCCAACCCCTCCCCCTGGCTCGCGCCCTTGACCAGCCCGGCGATGTCCACGAACTCCATCTGGGTGGGGACCACGCGCTCGGGGCGGACTATTTCGGAAAGTTTTGTCAGGCGCTCGTCGGGCATGTCGACCCGCCCCACGTTGGGGTCCACGGTGCAAAACGGAAAGTTGCTGGCGGCGGCGCCGGCGGAGGTGAGGGCGTTGAACAGCGTGGATTTCCCCACGTTGGGGAGCCCTATGATGCCGCAGTTGAACCCCATTTGAACGTCGTCAGTATGGAAGGAAGGCTTCGTGGTGGGAAATCAAAGTAAGACCGTTCATCCGCGCGCCCATTCTAAACCGCCCGCCGACGTCAAAAGGTGGCGAGGCCGTTTGCCAGCGCCTGGGTTTTGCTCTTCAGCGGCTCCCTCATGCCTTCCGAAAGGGCCTTGAGGACGACCCCCTGGCTTTTCAACTGCGTCATGAGGGACATCCTCTTGAACTCGTAGAACCGTTTTTCCATGGCGACTACCTGGTCGCGGGTGTCGAGTATCTGGGCGCGGTTGCTTATGACCACGTCCTCCACCTTGGCGTTGCTGGCCTTGAGGAGGTTTATTTCCGCCTGCATGCCGCTTATCTCCGCGTGGTTGGAGCGCTCGGAGAAGAACACGAACGCGACGATGACCAGCGCGACGACGCTGAGGCCAAGCCCGACGTACGCGGCGGGGTTCTCCCCCGGCCTCGGCTCGTCCCTCGTCCATCCGGCGGGTTCCGAACTCCTTCCCAGTATATTCCGCGCGAGCGCGGCGGGCCGCTCCTCCCCGGCCGGTTCTGGGCTTGGCGTACCTTCGCGAGGCGGGACGTCGTCAAGGACGGACTGCTCCACGAAGGTGACGGCCGAGGCGTTTTTCACGCCCCGGTCGGATAGGAGCCGCACCGCCTCCGAAATAGGGAGGTTTTTCGACCTCGCCAGCTCAAACACCCTTATCTTCATCTGGGCGGGATTATAACCCGCTTTGTTTGGAGAATAAAGCGCACTGAGGCGAAAAAGCCGTATTTTCCCGGTATATGGTAAAATTAAAAACATGAAAAAATTGTCCAAAGAGGAAGTTTTGCGGATTGTAAGGGAGATGCACTCCAAACTTGACGACATTTACGGAGACCGATTGAAAGGGGTCTACCTCTACGGCTCGTATGCGCGAGGCGACGCGCGGGACGACAGCGACATAGACGTCGCGGTTGTGCTTGCGGGAACGGTGCGACGCGGGGAAGAATTAAACCGCACCAAAGTGTTTATCCCCGACTTGGGCGTGAAGGAAAACTGTTTCATTACGCCGCTTTTTCTCTCCGAAACGCAGTTCAACGAGCGAAACCTTGACGTCGTCCAATTCATCGCGGAGGAAGGCATCCCCGTATGAAGAGTTCCGCCGCACAGCACTTAAATAGGGCGGAGCATTTCTTGGAAGTATCATCCGACTTGTTGAAGCTTGGACATAATTCCGATTCAATAAGCCGTTCGTATTACGGGGCTTTTCACGCCGTAAAAGCGATGCTTTCTGAGTTGGACCTCCAACAAAAATCCCATCAGGCTGTCTGGTCGGCCTTCGCGGAGCATATAACGAATCCAGGCCTAATTGACCGACGATTTCATCAGGACGGCTGGGCCCTTTTCAACCGCCGTATGGAAGCTGATTACATGGTGGACCCCGAAGAAACAAGGGAGGATGCGGAAGAGCTGTTGGGCTTTGCCAAAGAGCTTGTCGGCGCATGCCGGACCTTTCTGGAAAGCCGCCCTTAATGCCGAATCGCGCCCTTGAGTGAAAGCAAAACCAAGCTAACATTTAATCTACTCCAAAAAATGGGGGGAAGGTCGTTGTGTAATCCTACTTGTTCATTATTTTTTTAAGGGGAAATCAATGGCTGATGTAAACGAGGAGATTCTTGAGCAGTACCTTAAAATTGTGAAGAAATGGTTTTACATCGGCGATATTCCATTTAAGGTGCCGAGCAACTACAGCAACATTGACGTCCTTGGCTACGATCCGACAACTAATAAGTACTATGACTTTGAAGTCAAGTATAGGTCAGCCTTCTCTCTTACAAACATAGACTACCTTGTTGACCAGTTCGAGAAATATAAGTTGCAGAGGGAAGGGAAAATACGAGAGTGCATCGGGAAAAAGAAAACCATAAAGGTTGTAGTTACCACCAAGAAAATGGTTGGCATGTCCGAGACTAAGCGCTCTAGAATGGAAAATACATTCCACGAAAAGATGAAGACTAACGGTTATAAGTCGGAACTTTGGTACTTTGATGACATGATTCCTGAGCTGGCTAAACAAGTTGAAGTTAAGGGGCGTTATAACAGCCAGTTTCTTCAAGCTATCCGAATGCTTAAACTGCCCTGCACGATAAAAGCGTTTACAACCGGCCTTCCGGCTACCGCTTTTAAACGATACTATAAGGTGGACCCCATTCTTTGGACAGAAAACAGATCGTCCTAAGGTGGAATCCATGTTAATAAAACTTTGCTCCTAAAATAGTATCACAAACCCTTT
>JACQBU010000022.1 GCA_016194375.1 Nitrospinota bacterium | reverse complement strand
CCATAATCGTCGGAACCGTGTCTGACCTGCAAAAAGGGAGCGACGTGGATCTGACCGTCAAAATGATAGACGCAAAAACGGGCGTCGTCGTATCCGCCTCAAGCGCAAGCTTTCTTCGGAGCAAACAGGTGAGCTCCATGCTGGAAAACTTCTAACTTGCCGGAAGCTAAACCCGTCGGGACGCGCAACCACGCCCCGGACGCAAAAAACCCCCGCGCTTTGCCGCCTAAAATAAAATTGTGCGGTCAGACCCGGCTGGAGGACGTCCGGTTCTCGCTGGAAAACGGGGCCGACTACTGCGGAGTGGTCATAAACGTCCCCTCCTCGCCAAGAACCATGACCGTCGCCGAGGCCCTGCCGCTTTTCAAGGAATTTGGCGGCAAGCTTTTCGCCCTGACCGCCAACGCCGATGCGCGAGCCTACTCCGAAATCGCCGAAAAACTCAAGCCGGCCTTCTTTCAGCTTACCGGGGACGAAACGCCGGAAAACGTAAAAACCATAATCGGCGAGTTCGGAATCCCGGTTTTAAAGTCCATCCACCTCCCGGCGTCCGATGAATCAAGCGCGGTCGTCGACCCGGCCGGCTTCCTGAAAACAATCAGGGAATATGAAGAGGCCGGATGCACGGGGTTTGTGTTGGACGTAAAATCACGCGGAATGTACGGCGGCACCGGGATGACGTCCAATTGGATATTGGCGCGCGAAATCATAAACAAGTCGAAAGCCAAGATATTTATGGCCGGGGGCCTCAAGCCTGAGAACATATCCGAGGCGGCGGGCCTCGGATCTTATGGACTGGATTTGGCCAGCGGCGTCGAAATATCCCCGGGCGTAAAATCAAGGGAGAAGATAGTCTCCCTGTTTACGGCCTTGAAGGGAACAAGCTGATTTTTTCCGCCTATTTACAATGCATTAAGATGCGGTTCCAATGTTATTCTTGAAACAAGTGTGCACTCGTCAAAATCCGCCCATTTTTGGCATTCCTGTTCGTTTCCCGAGTGCTTTAGTAATCGCTTGGAAATACCGATAACAACTGAAGGGAAAACAGAGGCCGGTCATTTTATGGGAAAATTGGGTTAAGTTTTCTGCTACAATTGCGATAAGTATAACAATGACGCGTCTTTATAAGGACTATCCTGGTAAATAGAACACGGAGGTCGTTTTAGATGAAAATTACCGGTCCCTCGGATTCCACCCCCCCAAAAAAGGAGCGGGTTTCCGAGACGAATAAAGTCGCCGACAAAAAGGCCGCTTCTACGGCCTCGTTGAACAAGGATTCCGGAGTTACCACCCAGGGAGCCGCGGCGGCGTCGGAAAAAATTGCCGTGTCCGACGTCGGCAAGGAGATCGCCAAGATACAGGGACAGTTGAAAAAGACCCCCGATGTTCGCGCCGACAAGGTGAAGTCCATCAAATCACAAATTAACGACGGTTCTTATTACGTCAACAGCGACAAGATAGCCTCCAAAATCATGGAGGACATAGTAAAAAACGGCTGACCCGCCCCGGGTCCCGCATATGGCGGATTCCCGTTTCCCACCCTCCCCCGTCTCCCTTGGTATTGATGCGAACCTTTCCGCGTTCGTCGCCAAGCGTTTTTCCCCCGGCGAAGTCCGCCGCGAAACGGAAATATCCTGCGTTTCTTCCTGATTCATTGACGTTGCGACGCCTCTATGATACTTTCATCTCCTTTGCCTTTGCCGGCGTAGCTCAGGGGTAGAGCAGCTGATTCGTAATCAGCAGGCCGTGGGTTCGATTCCCACCGCCGGCTCCAATATGTCTAGTCGATACAATATTTTTAAGTTTTTCACATTTCCCGCATGGAAGCTGCTCCAACCTCGGGGAAGGTCGGGCAACGCGCCTAAACTTGACCTCTTAATTGCGACTCAAGAATAGGTCCGCAAGGTCGTCATCAAGATGCCGTTGTAGTCCGGGGTTTGTATAGGCCGGCCGTCCGCGCCCCCTTAATGTGGTTTATCGTCCCGCCCGCGAGCAGGTGCTCCCGCTCCCTCTTGCTAACGTTCAGTTTGGTGATAATCGCGTGGTCCTTAACCCACACCGGTATTTCTACGTCCCCCCTGGCGATTCGGTCGCGAATCTCGGAAATCATCAGAACGTCCCCTTCTTTTATCGCGTCATAGTCGGCGGGGTCGTTGAACTCAAGCGGCAGAACGCCGAAATTGCACAGGTTGGCCTTGTGAATGCGGGCGAAGCTCTCGGCTAATTTAATCCTCACGCCTAGATAGCGCGGGGCCAGCGCGGCGTGCTCCCTGCTCGACCCCTGCCCGTAATTGGCGCCGCCGACGACGGCAAGCGTTCCCCTCCCTTCGCATCTTTTGTAAAAGTCCGGCGCTATTTTGTAGAACACATAGCGGCTTATCGCCTCTATGTTGGAGCGCAACGGCAGAACTTCGTTCCCGGCAGGCATTATGCCGTCGGTGGAAATATTGTCGCCTACTTTTAGCACCACCGCGGCTGATATTGAATTGGGAAGCTCGTCAAAATTCGGGAACGGCTTGATGTTCGGCCCCCGAATGACCTCCGTTTCCGTCCCTTCCGGCGCGGGCAGATATATGGATTTCTCGTCTATTAAATACTTCTTCGGATCCGCAATGCGCGGATACGGCATCTCAACGGAGAGGTCACGCGGGTCGGTGATGACGCCTTTTAGGGCGGCGGCGGCCGCAGTCTCGGGCGAACAGAGATAGACGTTGTCGTCAACGGTGCCGGACCGGCCCGGAAAATTTCGCGGGAAAGTTCGCAGGCTGACCTGGCCGGTGCCCGGAGCCTGGCCGATTCCGATGCAACCGAGGCAACCCGGCTCCTTGATTATTGCACCGGCCTGCAACAGCGCGAGTCCGCCTCCGTCCTTGAATACGTTCTCGACAACCTGCCTGCTACCCGGATTTACGTGCATCGCCAGGCCGGTATGTATGTGCTTTCCTTTTAGTATTTCCGCCGCCACCATCAGGTCGCGGTAGGACGAGTTTACGCTACTGCCGACGATGACCTGGTCCACCCTCTTCCCCGCGACTTCCCGCACCGTCTTCACGTTGCCCGGGGACGACGGACAGGCTATAAGCGGCTCGACGGCGGAAAGGTCGATTTCGGCCAGTTCGTCGTATTCCGCGTCGTCATCGGCCGCCAAGGGCGTGTAAACGTCCTCCCTCCCCTGCGCCGAAAGATATTCCCTTGTTCGTTCGTCCGACGGAAAAATGGAGCTTGTGGCCCCGGTTTCCGTGCCCATATTGCCGATTGTCTCGCGGTCGGTGGCGGACAGGGTTGGAACACCAGGCCCGTAATATTCGATGATCTTGCCGAAACAGCCGTCCACGTCGTACCGGCGCAACATCTCAAGAATCACGTCCTTCGCGCTCACCCAATCCCGCAGTTTCCCGGTGAGCCTCACCCCCAGCACTTTTGGGCACGGAAAATAATACGGGTTTCCGGCCAGCGAAAGGGCCACGTCCAACCCGCCCGCGCCTATTGCGAGCATCGAGAGCCCGGCGGCCCCCGGCGTGTGGCTGTCGGCCCCCAGCATGGTCTTCCCCGGCGCGCCGAATCGCTCCATGTGCAACTGATGGGAGACGCCGTTGCCCGGCGCGCTGAACACGATTCCGTATCTGGAGCACGCCGTCTGTAGATACTTGTGGTCGTCGGCGTTTTTGTAGTCGGTTTGCAATAGGTTGTGGTCAACGTATTGCGCCGCGAGCTCAGTTTTAACCCGTTTGAAATCCATGGCCTCGAACTCCAGCATCGCCAGAGTGCCGGTGGCGTCCTGCAGGAGAGCGTGGTCAATCTGTATGGCTATCTCCTTGCCGGGGACAAGACTGCCTTCCTTCAAATGATTTTCTAGGATTTTGCGCGTTAGACTCTTTTTCATGGGAGTGGCTCCTGGAAAGATTTTCTTTTGCTTTGGTACGCGTGAACTTTCGCGAATATCCAACCACACCTATTATAAATCCGTTTTGATTTATTGGGGGGTGCAAAACCGCCCGACCGATAGGGAGGGAAATCGGGCGTGACGCGATATTAGGGTGCGAATCGCGGCTTTATCGGATGGCGGAGATAATCTCGTTGGCGGAGCGCACCCGCCCCAATCTTGGAAATATATTAGATACGGCGAACTGGTGGGCGTCAGCCGAAAAAGAGGACATTGCGTCCTCAACAAGAATCATTTCATAGCCGTGTTCATGTCCGGCGCGCGCGGTTGATTCCACCCCCATATTGGTGGCTATCCCGCCCAAAACAATTGTGCGAACCCCTCGGCGACGCAACTGCAAGTCGAGTTCTGTCCCATAAAACGCGCCCCACTGCCTTTTGGTTATCACCAAATCACCTTTTTGCGGGGTCAACTCGGGGACAAATTCCGCCCAATCCGGAGGACGAGAACCCGGGGGCACTGCGGGCGGCGTCTCGACCGGGGATTTCAACATATCCCTAAAATCAAGGTGAAAGGAAACGTGAACCATCACGATGGTCGCGCCTTTTTCCCGGAACCGCCCCGCAAGTCCGACCGCCTTCTTCACGACGTCGGAGCCGGAATGCGGCGCCCATGGCCTTTCCACCACCCCTTTTTGCAGGTCTATCAGAACAAGCGCGGACGTTTGTGAATCGATGGATAATTCACTCATGGCCGAATTTCCGCCGACATTCTTGGAGCGCAAATCATTTTAACCACCGTAGCCCCAAATTAGTCACCCGCCGTTTCCCTACAGAGGCACCGAGACAGGCGTTGACGGCGGGGCGGTGTTCACCGTGACGATAAAATAATATGTCACTCCGGAAGCAAGGCCGGAAATCGTGGTGGAGGTGCCGGTTATGTTTTGGACAACGGGGCTTGAAGTGTTTACGTTGGGGGTGGTGTCGTAATAGACGTTGTATGAAATGGCCCCGCTAACGGGACCCCAGCTTACCAAAACCTGCCCGGTTCCCACCTTTGTTGCCGTAACGCCGGTCACCGCGCCAGAGCCCGAGGTGCCCGTGCTCGTTGAGGTCGGGGTTGCGGAGACCGTTGTGGACGGGGCGCTTTCCCCGTTCGTGGTCACGGCTGTGACGACAAAATACCACAAGGTGCCATTCGTCAGTCCGGTTATCGTTGTGGAGAGGTTAGTCAACCCCTTTTGGCTCAAAGTGCCGGTTTGGTTCGACGTCGCCGTGGGCGCCACGTTGGGGTTTGTGCTGTAATAGACGTTGTACGACGTGGCGCCGTTCACGAGATTCCAGCTCAACGTCACTTGTCCGTTCCCCGGCATCGCCGTGATTCCGGTAACGACGCCGCTGTTGTTGTTCCCGCAGGCAAGGAAACCCAACACCACCGCGAAAAAAACGGTTTTTTTAAAATCCCAGTTCATTTTCGACCCTCCAACAACTAATTCGCACACTGCGTCCGTTCCACTAAACCGCAATAAATTTTAGTTTCCATCCCTTCGCGCCAACCGTCGTTGTCGCGTTCACACTCGCTTGTCCGCCCGTCGTCTTAATGGATTTTCCGTATGGTGTTGTTCATGGCGTCCGCGACATAGAGGTTCGTGCCGTCGGCGGTTATTCCATTAATCCAAGCTTATTATACGGTTTTCACAGGCGGGTATGCGATAACTTACGACCACTCTCGTCAATAATATAGGCCCCCCGGCGGTTTTACCCGCCGGGGCGGCAGTAGGGAGGGGGATTAGAAAGGAGCAGGCAAAGGGACCCCGTCTCCTCCAAGGTCAACGCTCATTATCGTAGCCGACGCCTTCAATTTCGTCGTTCGGCGCGTTCGTGTCGTACGGGGGCGGGTCTGCCGTCACTTGCCGCACGGTTTCGTCCAAGAATGCCTCCAACTGTTCGTCCGACGCTTTGGTGACGGCCGGAGGAAAGTGCCCGCGGAGGTTTAGGGTTACCCCCAGCGCAATAAGGATGCCCGCGGCCAATGCGAACGCAAAACGATACGTTTTGCCGCTCCCCTCGCCCCTTTTCACGACGGACCCGCCACCGGCCGCCAGAAGCAGGCTTTTGTATTCGCCGGCCTGCGGCGAGGGCGGATGCGGCCTATGCTTCAGCAAAAAGCCTTCGATGTTTCGTTCGTTAAATTCGCCGCTCATGCCCTAACTCCGCTGTTGTTAAAAAATTTTGCAAGCTCCCTCTTTGCGTAATGAAGGCGGGATTTCACCGTACCTTCCGGCAGACCGAGCGCGTCCGCCGCATCCTTCACCGACAGTTCCTCAAACACGCACAGGGTCACAATCGCCCTATGTTCCGACGACAACCGCCGCATTCCTTTATGGACCAGGTCGCGGCGCACGGCGTCCTCCTCGTTTTCACCGCCTCCGGGCAGTTCCTCGAGCTCCGTCTCCGCGAGGCGCGGGGTTCTTTTTCTGCAATAATCAAGCGCCGTGTTCGTGGCAATGCGATATATCCACGTCTTTATATTGGCGTCATTCCTGAACCCGCCGAATCCCTTCCAAATTTTGACGAAGGCCTCCTGCACCAGGTCGTCCAGGTCGAGCGGGCCGCTGATGTTGTAAATGACGCCGCGCACAAGCTCCGCGTGTTCGAGATAAACGGCATGGAAACGATCCGGGCCGCCGTCGTCCTTTTCGTTTGAAGCCATGTTTTTATTCTAACGCGGCCGATTTCCAACATTTAACTTTAATCCTTTTGGTCACGGCGGCGTTCGCACTCCCCCCCTTTTCCTTCATGACGGTGCACCTTAAGCTCCTTTCGTTGGTCCGGGGTCAAAACCGCCCGTATGCGCAACATGGAATCGAAGAATGTCTCCCCCATTTGCGCCTGCAACGCCGCGTACTTCCCGTGCTGTTCCCGCAACTGGGCGTCGGTGGCGTCACCCTTTAGCATGTCGCGCAATTTCCGGTGTTCCGCGTGCAACTGCTCGACGACGGTCTTCATCTTCTCTTTTCTCTCGCTCCGGACGGCGTCAATCCTCTTTCTCTGGTCGGCGGTCAGGTTAAGTTTTTCCATCCATTTACGGCGGCCCTCACCGTCGCCCTCATGACCGCGGCCCTCTTCCCACCCCTTGTCCCCGGTTCGTTTGTCGCCGGGTTCGGCGGAGGCGTTTCCGGCCCATACGGACAACGCCGCCAGGGCGATAAACAACGTCAAGGTCTTTGGTAGAGCGACTTTGTACATTTGGTCCTTTCCTTTCATGGTTATTTTCATCCTTATGCTTAATTGGACGTAGGAGTGGTGGAAAAGGTTCATGTCATTTTTCGGCGGGGCAGATGTCAAATTAATGAAAAACGTCCGGAAAGACAATTATTGGCGCGTGCCGCCGCTCGAAGGGCGGCGAATTACTAAGGCGTCATCCAGCTCAAATCCGGGTCGAACTCCGTGATATTACCGGCGACTTCGGCCGTGTCGGGACCAAGATTCTTCTGAAACACGATTCCGTGCTCGGCGACCAGGAACGTCATGACGCCGGAATCCCCCCACTTAGCCGGGAACGCCAGCAACGCGAATCCTTCCGTCATGCGGTCTTTGACGACGTAGTCCTTGGCCCCGCCAGGTGCGTTCTCCCCCTGCCGCGTGAGTATCTTGTAATAATAGCCGTGGTACGGATTCCGGCCCGGCTCTCTTTGTTCGGCCCCGTACCCCTCCGCCCGCGCGCTTTCGATTAGAGGACCAAAAGGGCTTTTCTCCTCCCCCTCGCCGGCGTCCCAATATAGGCCGTCATGTTTTCCGGGACTGCTCTTAAACTTCTGCGCGTACTCCGTCAACCCGTTGCTCGCAAGCCCCTTTGAGGCGTACTCGCGCTGGGCGTCGACATAGGCCCTGCAAACCTCGATGGCGCCGAGTTCGTTGCGACCTATCCGCAGTTGAAGGATTTTTTCCAACCCTGCGTCCGTGTCCAAGCTCCAAGCGTCTCCGTGTTTGACCACCGGAATGGGGAACGGCCACTCGTCCTTGCCCACCACCAGAACCGCCCTCTCGTCCCCATCCGTCTCGACGCGGTTCGCGTCGTCATATGCCGAGACAAACTTGCGCCGATCCTCGTCGTCCGCCACCTTGTCGCCCGAAAAAACCAGCTTCGCCCCTTCGGGGCCGAAAATTTGAAGGAGTGCGTCCTTGTCGCCGGAGCGTTCGGCCGCAATCAGGGAGTCCACTGCCTCCCGCGGGGTGGAAAAAGTCTTTTGTTCCACGCCGGCCCCGAAAACCCGTCCCGACGCGCCCAACGAAAATGCGAGGACGACTGCGATGACTAGAAGCCGTAACCGTAGTTCGACTCCTCCCTCCTTAAATTTCATCTTCCTCATAATGGGCTACTCCCTACCGAGGGGGACGGTTGATTTGAACGCCTCATCGCGTTTTCCCTCCGCCAAATCCGCCGCGTCCGACCGTATCGGCGCGGCCCTCGGCTTTTCCCGCCGATTTTAGACTTTGGATTCCGCGTCGCTCGTGCACGCGCACCTCGGCCCCGTGGCCGTATGACTCAAAGGCCGGCGCCCGGGGACGAGACGTCTGCGGGGCCGGAGGGCGAAACGTCTGAGGGGCCGGAGCTCGATGCGGTTCCGAAGACGGGATTCTCTGCGGACGGACGTTGTGGGTCGGGGGGGGCTCGACGTAACCACGGAAGTTCCCTTGCCGAGGGCGGACTTCCCCCCCTCGGAACCGCGCCCGCACCTCCGGGTCGCGATATCGCACGCCGTGCCTGTGCCACGGATCGTGCCGCCAGTCTTCAAAAGTGATCGGCGGGCGACCGAAGTTAATCCGGTTGAACCTATCCCTATCTAGGTCAAACCGGTGATGGCGCCAATTGCAATGATGCCAGCCCCAGTACGGCCAAAGAACCGGGTAACCAATGCCAAAACCGAAACCGAACCCGACCTCGAACCCGAACCAAGGGAAGAAATACGGCGGATAAGCGGGATAAGCCCATCCCGGATAAACGACGGCCGGATTGTAGTAAGGCACATATACGATCTGAGGGTCCGCCGGCTCCAAAACGATTATTTGGCCGTCAACCACCACCCTCTGTTGCGGCGTGGAGGCCAGCGTGCCGGCGTTCTTGGCGTTCCAGCGCAGTCGTTGAACCGAGTCCATTACCGAGGCCTGATTCGCAAGGAATGCGTTGCCAAGGTTCTCCGTCCAAGTAAGATGGTCGTCCATCATCCGCAAAATCTGCGGAAAAGGAACGAGCGACTTCACGCTTGGGTCCCACGGCTGTTCCTGAAGGGCGTGGTCGAGGGCGTCCCCGTGAAGCGAGGCGTTGTTCGGATTCTGCAACCATCGGTCGGCGTTGACCACCTCGATGGGATACGTTGCCGCCATAAGAATCTGGCTTAGAAGGGCGTCGGGATATAGCGCGATCGGCGCGAGCATCTGGTCGAGTTGACCCTGGGAAAGCGGCGAACCCGGCCCGTTAGGCGACTCATCATAATCCTGTGCATATACGGTCTGGGCGAAGCCGGCCAAAATAATACGCAAATTACCCAAACAGGAAATGTTCGCAATAATTGTAATTCTATCGATTTCATTCTACATCCATTTTGACGTTCGACGAGCGGTAAAAGTTCATTAGGTTTTGAACGCCGGGAAAACAAAGGGATTGGCTTAAATTCAGCGGCGCCGTGGCGGGTTTTGACGCCGGACCGCAAGTAGCCGCCACGCTACAAGAGGCAACCGGTCGTTGATTTATGGCATTTTTCCACGGTAAAACACCCCGGACAATTTTTAGGCGTATCTGTTAAAAACCATTTGTCGCCCGCTCGGCGCGTCGGACACTGTGGGGTTTTCCTGCGGATGGAGGTTTTGTTTCCGGCGTTTGGCCGTCTTATGCCCCTTTTGGTTTTTTTCAGTTGTGACCACGGAGGCGCGTTTGGGATTTGTCCCTGTGGCCTGAACATGTGTAATCGCCATAAATCCGCCTTTCTATATTCTCAACCAAATCGTCGCCTTAACACTCCGGAGCGCAGTACCTCTGAATGCCATATCGGCGTCGTGCCTAAAAACTTTAGTTTTTTTTGCAACATTTAACTTTCCTCAACATATTTAAGGAGATTCGACCATATTATTAAGGTAAAACCATCCCCGACCGAGCGCCGGAAAGGCCTCCGCGGCCCTTCTGGACAAATACTCCTTAAACGCGCCGTCGCAGGCCGGATACCGCCAGACCGTCCTAGGCGGGCGTGGCAAACCACCTGCAAATGCTGTCCGCCGACGGCCAGTATTCCCAGGCGAAAATAGGCTACGCCCAGGCGCGAGGCCAGAGGTTGCAGGACACCGCCGCCCTAATCGTCGCCTTGGGGGGCGGATGGGAGGGGGCGGAGGGAAAAATCATCGGCCCGAAGCCCGCCGACTGAAAACCGTTTGGGAACATACGCGCGCCGACCAAACGCCGATTCCAATCATTTAAATCCGAGATTGCGGTCGCTTTACAGAACGTGTCGACGGAGAACCAACCTCTTAAGGGGCGCCGAGGCCAAAAAGAAAAAGATGTTAAAAAGAATTATTGTCGCGCCGCTCGGCAGGTTCATCATGAACGAGGCCGCGAGGCCGAACAGCACCGAAACGGCGGACAGGGCGCACGATATGATTATCGCGCTTTTGAAGCCCCTGGCTACCTGAATCGCGGTCACGGCCGGCACTATGATGAGCGACGACGTCAGCATCGCGCCGGTCATCTTAATCGCCAACACGACCGAGACGGACGTCACCAGCACTAGCGCCACGTTTAGCCGCCCCGCGCTGACGCCGGTGGTCTTGGCAAAGTCCGCGTCAAACGAAACGGACATCAGCTCGCGGTAGAAGACGGCCATGAAGCCCAACGCAACCGCCAGCACGGCCACCGAGGCGTACAGTTCCCCGGGCTTAACGGAAAGTATGTTGCCGAACAGAAACCCAAAAATGTCCGAGTTAAACCCGCCCCCCAGGGAGGCAAGCATCACGGCTCCGGCGACCCCGAACGAGCCGACCATTCCAATCGCCGTGTCCCCGTACATCCTCGTTTTTTCCGTAAGCCTCAATATTAAAAGCGAGCTCGCCATGACGACGGGAATTGCGACATAAACAGGACTCGAGCCGAGCAACAGGCCGACCACCGCGCCTAAAAACGTCACGTGCGAAAGTCCGTCGCCGATGAGCGACAACCTCCTTAATACCAGCACCACCCCCAGCGCCGAGCAGGCCACGCCTATGCACAGTCCCGCCAGGAGGCCTCGCAGGGCGAATTGGTATGAAAAAAGGTCGAAAAAGCGGTCCGTCACCGATGGCTCTCCCCGGAGTGCCTGTGGCAGATTATGTGTTGCGAGAATTCGCCGAAATACCGTTGCATCTCCTCGGACTCGCAAAATTCCACGAACCCGCCGCTGAATATCAGCCTTTTGTCCACGTACAGGAGATGCGACGCGTATTTGCCTATCATCCCCATGTCGTGGGTCACGAGTATGACGGCGACCCCCATTTTTTTGTTCATCTCGCCTATCGTCGCGTAGAACCGTTCGCGGGTCTCCGGGTCGAGGGCGGTGGTGGGCTCGTCAAGAACAAGCAGTTCCGGCCTGTTCACGACGGCCCTGGCCAAAAGGGCCCTTTGCCTCTGGCCTCCGGAAACCTCGCCGATTAATTTGCGCCTTATCTGGCCGAGGTCCATCAGGTCAAGGGCGGACTCCACCGCCTCGGCCGACTCGCTCGCGCTCCATCCGGTTGAAATGAGGCCCAGCGACACGATTTCCTCCACCGTGGCGGGGAAATATTGGTTGAACGCGGCAATCTGTTGGGGAAGGTACCCAATCCGTCGCCATTCGGAGAAGTTCAGTACGTTTTCCCCGAAAAGCGAAACCGAGCCGCTCCAGCCCTTTATTATGCCAAGGGCGGCCCTTACGAGCGTGCTTTTTCCGGAGCCGTTCGGGCCGACCAACCCCACGTAGTCCCCGGCCGACACGGAAAAAGAAACGTCGGTCAGCGACTCCGCGCCGCCGTAGGAAAACGACAGCCCCTTGACGCGCATCAACTCTTGCATTCCAGAGCCCTCTCAAGCCGTTCCAAGTTTTTCTCCATTATGGAGGCGAATGTGGCCCCGTTTTTAAAGTCACCCTTGGAAACCGTGTGCGCCGAATTGACGGCCAACAACTCAGCCCCGTTTTCGTTCGCAAGCGCGGAGGCCGTCGCCGCGCCTTCAAGCTCGTCGTACAACACGTATTTTATCCCGGTGTCGCGCATCAGCCGGGCCAGCTCCGCCATCCTCGCCGGCAACGGCTCGGCGTCCCGGAACGAATCTACAGCGGCCTCGTACCTCAACCCGTATCGCCGGGCCAGCCGGTCAAAGGACCTGTGGCCCCCGTGGATGAAGACGTCTCTTTTGCAATTCTTAAGTCTCGAGGCGTAACGCGCGTCAAGCGCGGACAGGGCGTTTTTAAGCCCCCCCGCGTTCTTAACGTAAAATTCGCGGTTTGACGGGTCCCTTCTTGAAAAGCCTTCGGCGACGAGGTCGGCCATTTTCGCCGCCACGAAAAAATCAAGCCATATGTGCGGATCGGATGTCGCCCGAAGGCCGGGCGAACCGCCCTGCGGCCTCGCGGCGGGGCCGAGGTTTATGACCTCTGTTTTTTGCGGGTCCACTCCGGCGACGATGGTTCCAGCCCAGGGCTCCATGGACGGGCCGGTGTAAATGAAAAAATCCGCGCCGTGCACCCGGACAAAATCGTCCGGGCGAGGCTCGTATTCGTGCGTCTCAACCCCCGGCGGGACGAGCATTAGAACCGAAGCCCTGCCTCCTCCGATTGTCCTTGCAAAATCATAGGCCGGAAATATCGTCGCCACCGCCGTAAGGCCCCGGAGCTTTGGCGCCGTTGGCGCCGGCGCCTTCTGGCACGAGGCGACGGCAAGCGCCAGCACAAACACGGTCAAAGACCGCGTGAACGCTCTCCTCACCTCGCGCACTCCTCGCAAAATCCGTTTACCTGTAGGATGTGCGAAAGCACCCTTCCCCTTATGCTGGTTTTTATCTCTTTTTCAATCTCCTTTTCGGCGCATGAGGCGAAGTCCTGAACCTTTCGGCAGGAAATGCAGACGAAGTGGTGATGGTGCGCCTTGTGCCGGCAGAAAAAGTAGTAAAGCTGGCGGTTTGAGTGCATCACCTTTGAAATTATTCCGCCCTTCTCCAGCTCATCCAGGTTGCGGTACACGGTTGGAAGGCCGATGCCGGCGAACTTTCGCCTTAGCGTCCTCCAGACGTCCTCGGGGCTTTTATAGACCCTGGCCGACTCGAGCGCGGCGAGCATGGCCAGCCTTTTCGGGGTGGCCTTCATGCCAAGGCTTTTTAGGACGGATTCGCGACCCTTGCGTTCTTCCATAACCTCTAATTAGAAATGATTTTCATTTATATTGCCCTCTCCGCCCCCTTATGTCAAGCCACGCACATCAACCGTCCCAACAAGGCCGACGACCCAGGTGAAATTCGAAAATCACGTGGGCTACGAACTGCTATAATCCCGCAAATGATGATTAAAGTTTCCCCGTCCGTCGTCAAGGGGCGCATTAGGATACCCCCGTCGAAATCCCACTCCATCCGCGCCGTCTTTTTGGCCTCGCTCGCGGAGGGGACCTCGACCATCTTACGCAGGCTTCATTCGGCCGACGTCGACTCCGCGATAACGGCCTGCAGGGGATTTGGCGCGGAAATAACGGAACAGGGCGACTCCCTGGTGGTCCGGGGCGTCGGCGGACGACCCAGCCCCGTCGTCGACTCGATAGACGTCGGCAACAGCGGCACCACCGCAAATTTCGTCCTTTCGATGGCGGCGCTTTCCGAAAAATCGGTGGTCATCACCGCGGACGACCAGACCCGAAAGCGGCCGGTTTCACCGCTTTGCGGTTCGCTGGAGCAACTTGGAGCGCACATCGAGGTAAGCAACGAAGGACGCCTGCCGGTGCGTTTGCACGGCCCCATGCGCGGCGGGACGACCGTCGTGGACGGATCCACGTCGCAATACCTTTCGTCCCTGCTCATCCACGCGCCGTTTTGCAAAACCGCCACGACCCTGAAGCTGGCGTCGCTCAACGAAAAACCGTACGCGGAAATGACGATCCACTGGCTGGAAAAACTCGGCGTGCGGGTCGAGCGAAAAGGATACGAGGAGTTCGTAGTCCCCCCCGGACAGCGGATAAGGGGATTCGAGGCGGAGATACCGGCGGATTTTTCGTCGGCGGCGTTTTTTCTCATCCTTGCCGCCATACCGGGGTGCGAGGTGGAGCTCGAGGGGCTTGACCTCTCCGACACGCAGGGGGACAAGGCGGTGGTGGACTACCTGAAGGCGATGGGCGCCGACATTGAAATCGGCCGGACCGTGAAGGTGAGTGGAAGGCGCCTCAAGGGATGCGATATTGACCTCAACGCGACGCCCGACGCGCTACCAGCGATGGCTGTGGCAGGATGCCTTGCCGACGGGGTGACGCGCCTGACCAACGTCCCCCAGGCCAGGATTAAGGAAACCGACAGGATTGCGGTGATGGCCGCCGAGCTGAAAAAGATGGGCGCGGACGTGACCGAGGAAGCCGTCGGCCTTCTTATTCGAGGGGGCGGAAGGCTGAAGGGGCGCGAACTGGACGGCCATTACGACCACCGCGTAGTGATGAGCCTGGCGGTCGCGGCGCTCGCGTCGGAGGGCGAGACGAAAATCACGACTGCGGAGGCGATTAAAATAACTTTTCCGAACTTCGTCGATTACATGAGCTCCTGCGGCGCAAAAATGAGCATCGAATAGGCCGAGCCGTACGGGCCGATAATCAGGGGCCAATTGTGGTTGACGTCTTCCAAACATGAACGGGTTGTTGAGCGAGCAGGAAAAACCGGGCGCCACCCACTACAAGATATTGTTGTTGAGCTGGGCCGGATGGGTCTTTGATTTTTACGACCTCGTGCTCTACACCTTCCTGCTCATACCGATCGGTCGTGAATTGCATTTGGACAACATCCGGCTCTCTTACGTGCTGGGAACCTCGCTGGCCGCAACCGCGCTGGGCGGGGTCGTCTTCGGCGTCCTTTCCGACCAGATAGGCAGGAAAAAGGTACTGCAACTTACCATCGTCATCTACAGCGTCGGAACTCTCCTAAGCGGGTTTGCGCTGGGCGTTTGGTCGCTTATTTTTTTCAGGATAATCACCGGCGTCGGGGTTGGCGGCGAGTGGGCCGCCGGACAGACGTACATAGGGGAAACATTCCCGGCCAAGACCCGGGCAAGGTACGGCGCGCTGATGCAAACAGGAGCACCGGTGGGCGTCGCGCTAGCCTCGGTCATCGGGGGGTTCGTGGCGCCCGAGATAGGCTGGCGCTCCTGCTTCATCCTTTCCGGCCTGCCCGCCGTCATGGTGGTTTACATAAGGGAAAAACTGCCGGAGTCGGACGTCTGGCTCGAGCGAAGGAGGTTGTCGGGCGCTCCGGGCGGCACACGGCTGATAACGGAGTTTTTTGAAAAGTTTGCGTCGCTTTTCTCGCCGGACACTCGGAGGCTGTTCCTACAATCGGTACTGTTGACCACCTTCGGCCTTTCCGCATACTGGCTGACGTATTCATGGATGCCGGGCTACCTGTTCCAGCAACGGCATTTCACGCTGACAAAATCGGCGCTTTGGATGCTGGTCACGCAGGCCGGCGGTTTCCTAGGCTATCTTTTGTTCGGATTTTTCGCCGACAGGTTCGGCAGGAGGCCGGCGTTCACGCTGTTTTCCCTGATAATGGCCGTAGGGCTGACGATGACAACCGTTTTTTGGGACGCCGTCGCCGGCTACCCGCCCGTCATTTTGAACTTCATGTTCATGGTCGGGTTCGGCACCGGTTTCTTCAGCGGGTTCGGCCCGCTTTTCTCCGAGATTTTTCCCACGGCCAAAAGGAACTCGGCGATGGGTGCGGCGTTCAACCTCTCCCGCGGTGTTCAATTCTTCACGCCGGTCGCGATAGCCGTCGTCGCGGGGCGTTACGGCCTCGGCGGCGGGATTTTTTTGGCGGCGTTCTTCGCGATAATGACGGGGCTTTGGATCTGGACGTTCCCGGAAACCAAGGGGAAAAAACTCGAAGTCTGACCCGGTTTGCTGTATCATCTTTCTTCCATAATTTGGTGGGTGCGAATCTCGGGAGCGCCGAAATTGACGGCTTCAATCCGGCAAGAAAATCCCCCTTAAGTAGAGGTTCGCACCAAGAATTTATTCGCCCCGTTTTTGGCGAGTCAATAGTTCGGGGTGTAGCGCAGCTGGCTAGCGCACCTGCTTTGGGAGCAGGGGGTCGCCGGTTCGAATCCGGCCACCCCGACCATTTTTCAGGCCACAATGGTAGGCGGGCGGGTTATTTCCGGCTTTGTCCCAGCAGGCGCACGTGGGCGACAATCTCCCACGCCTCGTTGTCCTCCAACTCCGCCCGATATTTGGGCATCAGCGAGTCGCTGGCCAAAATCTTCACGAAAATCTCGGCGTCGCTCAACTCCTTCCTCACCCTGTCGGTCGCCAGCCCCGGCGGGGGGAGGTCCATCTTTTGCGCTATCTTCGTGTCCGAGTTTCCCGTAATACCGTGGCACGGGGCGCAGTACACGCCGTAAAGCCCGGCGCCGCGCTCGCCGGCCTTCGCGTCAAGCGGAAACGGGGAGGCAAGTTTTTTGAGATCAACCTGCGAGTAGTCAATCTTGATTTTCGTTCCAAGCGCGGGGACGGAGCCCGACGGCGGCGGAACGGCCTCGACCTTCTCGTACATGCTCCTGTCCACGTTCTCGCAGGAGAAAACCAGCAGGGAGGCGAAAAGCGCGAGGACCGGCTTTTTCAATAGTCGTCCCTACCCCTCTTTATCCTGACCACGTTGTTGTTTTTCATTATCTCCTCGACCATTTCAGCCGTGGCCTCGTCCCGGCACCGGACGAGGAAGCCCACCTTGCTCCTGCTTATGTCTTTGTCGTAGGCCAGCTCGTTCCAGTCCGGCAGTTCGGCGTACCAAAGCATGCCGAAGAACGTCCCTAGGACCATGCCTGCCAGCGAAAACTCGTAACAAGTTATGGCTACCGGAGGGACGGACCAGGTTGATTTGCCCCCGACGTTCAGATTTATCTGCCATTGAGTCCACCCGGCGAGCCATATGGCCGCGAAAAAGCCGACTATCCCGCAGACGATCGCGACGGCCCAAAGCGGGCTGTGGTGCTCGTCGTACAGCACCGCGCCGTCCGGGTACGGCGCGACCGATATCAGGGTCATGTCCTCCTTCGCAACCGGAATTTCGCCCAACGGCGTCAACATCGCCGCCGGCTCCTCGATCCTGTTAAAAAGGCCCAACACCGTGATGTGGCTCATAACGGCTCCTCCACGTCGGCATAGACGCGAACCTCCCTGTTGCCAATCCTCACGTCTCCGGTGATTATCTTCCCCTCCCTTATGTCCGCGACGGTGACCACGGGCAGGAGCTTGGAAAACACCGCGTAAAGCAACAGGAAAAACGCCAGCGCCCCGACCGCCACCGAAATCTCGACGAAGGACGGCGTGTAGTCGGTCCAAGTGTAGGCGTTGTCCCTGTGCGTCAAAACCGGGATGACGATGAGGTACCGCTCGATGTACATCCCGACGTTTATCAAGACGGTTATTAAGAAAAGCAACCGGGGGCTCGTCCTTACCTTGTGGAACGACAGCATGAGGATCGCCAAGGCAGTCCCGCCGAGCATGACAATCATAAGGTGCGGGAACCGCTCCCATTGGTATTCCCATATTCGGAACTCCACGGGATTGTGTGCGTACCAGGCGGTCATGAACTCCACGAAGTAAAAGTAGGCCCAAGTAACGGCCATCACAAGCTCCAGCTTGGCCAGGTTGTAAAGGTGGACTGTGCGTATTATTTGCCCCAGGCCGAAAATCCACCTTAAAAGAATCATGAGCGATATCACGCCCGCCACGCCGGAATAGATCGCCCCCACGACGAAATACGGGCCGAAGATTGTGGTGTGCCAGCCCGGCGTGATGCTCATCGAAAAATCCCAGGCCACTATCGTGTGGACCGAGGGCGCGATTAGAAGCACCCCGACCGCGAGGAGCGTGGAGGCCTTTTCATAGACGTGCCACTGCCTGTGGGTTCCCCTCCACCCCAGCGACAGCACCGTGAGATATTTTTTGCGCCAGTTGCCGCGCGGACAGAGGTCTCGCGCGAGCGCGACGTCCGGCAACAGCCCGGTGTAGAGAAATATCATGGAGGCCGTGAGATAGACGGAGATGGCCAACATGTCCCACGCAAGGGGACTGCGGTAGTTAGGCCAGAGGAACCGCTGGTTCGGGAGAGGGAACATATAGTACACCCTCCATATCCTGCCGATGTGTATCAAGGGGAACAGGCTGGCGACCATCAGCGAAAAGGCGGTCATCGCCTCCGCGCCGCGAAGAACGGGCCTCCTCCAATTGGCCTTGGTCAGCCTTAGGAGGCTGGAGACGATGGTGCCGGAATGGCTTAGGCCCACCCAGAAGACGAACGTCGATATGTAAATTCCCCAAAAAATCGGGGGCCTCAGGCCGGCAACGCCCATGCCGACATAAATCTGGTAGCCCCAGCAGGCGGCGCCCCATGCGACGACGGACGACAGCGCCAAAGTGAAGACGAAATACGCCCTCGTGGTGTAGAACATCGGGCTGAGGGAATATTGGTTTAGCCAGGCCTCGGGCATGGTGAGGTCTATGTCCAGCCCCTTCAGCTGGCCCTTTCTGGCCGCGATTCCGCGCAATTCCTCCAGGCTAGGCATTTCCGTGCGGGGGCCGCCCATCCTTCTCTCCCCCTCCTGGTGTTGCGGCGGTCTCTCCTGTTCGTCCACGTCACGCCCCTCCCTTTAGGTAAACGACCGACGGTTCCGTCCCATGTTCGTTCAAAAGACGGAACCGGCGCTTGCTCTTGACGAGTTTGGCCGCCCTGCTTTCCGGATCCTTCACGTCGCCGAAGATTATCGCCCCCGTCGGGCAGGATTGTGCGCAGGCGGTCACGACCTCGCCGTCCCTGACGTCCCTAGCCTCGTCCTTGGCCGCGTCCTTGCCGCGCCGGATGCGTTGCATGCAGAAGGTGCATTTTTCCATCACCCCGACCTCGCGCACCGACACGTCCGGGTTTAATTGTTCCTGAAGCGGTTTCTCCCATTTGTATCTGAACCAGTTGAATTTCCTTACCCCGTATGGGCAGTTGTTGCCGCAGAACCTCACGCCCACGCATCGGTTGTACACCATTGCGTTGAGCCCGTCCGGGTTGCGGTACGTGGCGAAGACCGGGCAGACCGGCTCGCAGGGGGCGTTGCCGCATTGCTGGCAGGGCATCGGTAGAAATATCACGCGCAGGTCCGGCCACTCCCCCTCGAAATATCTCTCCACCCTCAGCCAGGACATGGTCCGCTTTTCCGAGGCGAGCTTTTCGCCTACGACCGCTATGTTGTTCTCCGCCTGGCACGCGACTGTGCACGCGCCGCAACCGTTGCACCGGTCGAGGTCTACCACCATCGTCCACTTGTGTTTGCCGTCGCCGTTAGAGTTGAAAGACTTCACCTTCGTAATCTCCTTTGGGATTCCCCTCCCGTATCAGTTCCATGCGTTTTCCGGTTTTTGTCACCGTCGCCTTCACGCTTCGAAAGGCCGTGTAGTCGAACCCCTTTCCCTCTACGTCGCCGACGATGGACATGACGTTCGCCCCGCGTCCCCTCGCGTGCTTGCCGAAATCCAGGTGGCCGAATCCCACGGGCATGGCTATCGTATCCGGGCCTATTCCGGGATATATGCAGGCCGGAGCCTCCGCCGAGCCGAACTTCGTCTCCACCTTGAGGACGTCGCCGTCGGCTATTCCAAGCCGGGCGGCGGTCTTCGGATTTATCTCCACCCACGAGCCCCACTTGACGCTGGTCATCGGCTCGGGCATTTCGAGGAGCCACGAAATGTTGGACACCCTTCCGTCCCCGATGTTGGCCGCCGTGTACGGATGCAGGAAGAAATCGTCCGGCGCCAGGCCCGTAAAAAGCGGGTCGTCCACCCGCGGGGCCTCCGGGTTTTTTGCCGACCCGCCCGGCGCCGAGGAAGGCTTCGCCGACGCGACGGCGAACCCCCTTTGAAGGACGTGCTCCCAAGCCTTCTTCCCGTCCAGGGCCGGCGGAACCCCTTCGAGATTACGCCTTAGGTCGCCCACCATCCCCAGCAACAACGCCTCCTGCGTGTCGACGCCTATTCCAAATCCGGCCATTGTCGCGGCCTTCAAAATCGCGTCGCCGGACTGCATGGTGCCGTAAAGCGGCCTGACCACCGGCTGTTGGGCGTTAAAGAACGGCGTCCCGTGCGGCGTGACCGCCGCCTGCGCCGACCAAGCCTCCAAGAATTGATGGTCCGGCAGGACCAAGTCGGCGTACCTTGTAGTGTCGTTTAAGAAGCATCCAAACACCGCGACAAAACCGGTAGCCTCCAGCGCCTTTCGGGCGTTTAGCCCGGCCGGAAGCGCTTGGACCGGGTCGGAGTCGATAATCAGCCCCAGTTTCATTTTGCCGTTTGCGGCCGAGGCAAGGAGCGGTCCCAATGGCGCGAACTTTTCGGGAACCCCGGTTGATTTCCTAATGGTTTCATAGCCGGACAGTTTTTCCGCCGGAGGCCAGACCCCGTCCTTATCGTCGGCCGTCTCTCGCAGAATCGAGTTTAGGAAGTCGGCCGCGGCGAGCGCCTGCGCCCCGTTTGTATGGGCCGTAAGGTCGTCCCCGGCTATGACCGCCGACGGCCCGTGTTCGTAAAGGTCCCTTGCGATTTTTTTTATGGCGTCCTCGGGCACTCCGGTCTTGCTTGACGCGTCGGCGTTGCCGGCCAGCGCCTTTTCCCACGCGGCCGTCTTCGGGTTGACCGTTCCGCGCCCCTTTAGGAGCGAGACGTACTCGCGGGCCACTGCGAGCGCGAGCACGCCGAGCGACCCCTCCTTTGCGGCGACGAACCTGTCGGCCGAGGCCGCGGTGAGGGAGAGCCTCGTCCCGGCGTAAATCATCATCCCCCTTTTGGATTCGTTCCCGCGGCGCATCCTGCCGAACCTGTCGCCGTAATGCGCGGCGGCCTCGCCCGCGAAAACGTCGGAGCCCAGCATGAGAACGCAACCAGCCTTCGCCATGTCCGGGAAGTGTAACGCCGATGCGGCGGCCAGGCGCCTACCTTCGACCGCCGAAAGACCCTGCACGGCGAGGTTGTCGGACCCCATTTTCTTTAGGGTCTTGGACGCGATGACGGTGACCGCGTCATGGGGGTTTGATACGACGGCATAGGAAGCCCCGCCTTCCGCCTTTTTCATGTTGTCCGCCAAACGAGCCAGCGCGTCCGGCCATGAAACCTCCTTGAAGGCGTTGGTTCCCCTGGGGCCGGAGCGCAAGAGCGGGAGCTTGAGCCGCTCGGGGTGATACAGCTGGTGCACCGCCGCCTGACCCAGCGCGCACACTCCTCCGCCGTTGACCGGATGCGCCGGATTTCCCTCCACTTTCTTCGCCCTGCCCATGACGGTCCTCACCATTATTCCGCAACCGGCGTTGCACATCTTGCACGTCGTGTAGTACCAAGTGCCGTCGACCGGGTTTATCCCCTCGTCCGGCGGGGTGACGTAGGGATGATGGTCTGCGCCACCTGTCCGCAGGAGCCGGTGACGCCGACGGCGGCTATTGCGCCGCCGAGCTTCAAGAACGAACGTCTGTCCATGCTGTCCTCGTTTCCTAGGTGTGGCACGCCCAACAATCCGTCGAGGCGCCGCGCTCTTGGTGGCACCGGACGCAGAAACCCATCCTAAACACCCTGTTCTCCGTGCTGACGACCAGGGTCTCGACGGGGCCGTGGCAGGCCGCGCAGTCAATGTTTTTCGATACGTGGCGCTTATGGCTGAACCAAACGTGGTCCGGCAGGTTGTAAACCCTAGTCCACCGCCCCATGTTCTTCTCCTCGTAGGCCTTTTGAATCGCCTTGACTGACGGCTTGTTTATGGAAAGGTTGACGTGGCAGTTCATGCATTTTGAGAACGGCGGAACGCCGGCGAATTCCGCCTTCTTGGCATAAATGTGGCAGTATTGGCAGTTTATTCCCAAATCCCCCGCGTGTAGCTTGTGTGAGTATTCGTACGGCTGTTGGGGGGCGTACTTGCCGGGGGGGAATATCGGGGCGTAATAAAAATAGCCGCCGAAAAACAGCAACCCCGCGAAAAGCAGAATTCCGCCCTTTAGAAAAGCCCTGCCTATGGCCGACCGAGGCTTGATGCGCGAAACCCACCTTCCGTTTTCCAAGACTTACCTCTGTTAGACGTTGCGATTGGATGTTAACAATATATGGGATGCGGTCGGTTTTTTCAACATGGAAACGCCCGCGAAAAGTCGGCGAACGCGCGCCCTAAGAGGGCGTGACTAGTGTGGCGTCATTGACGGTCTTGTCGTCGGATTGTGCCGACCCGGCGTCGCCCGAATCGACGAACCTCTTCGTCAATACCACCGAAGCTCCCCCGTCGCCGTATTCGATCAAATCGAAATAATGGACTGACATATTTATCCCCCGGCCGTTGGGCATATCCAACCGTTTGACGACGTCGTCGGGGGTCATGTTCAGGTATTTTTTATAATCAAAGCCGGCCCCCTCGTCCCTAATCCTTAATGACGCCTCCCCTTCCAGCACGGCCATGTCAATCGTTATGTTGGCCTTGCTGGCGGAGTCCCGTTTTTTCACCTCAAGCTCGAACTTGCCCTCTTTCAACAGCGTTGTTTTCTGCGCCTCGCCGAACAGGAGGCTTCCGTGCTCGTATGCGTTTTGCAAGAATACGAACGAATGGGTCAGGAACTTGCCCCTTTGATCGGGTTGGAGGCTGTCGCCCAACTTTTCCCGAATCCAGTCGAGGCCGGCTAGCACCTGGCTCCTTTTGGCGGGGATGACGATGCTTGAAACGTTGCCGTCCAGCGCCGTTTCCCCCTCCATCTTCATGGTGACAAAGAGCCTCCGGTTTATGGCGGCGTTTATCGTTGCGACGAGCGTTTGTTGAGTTATCGGCTTTACGAGGAAATCCTGAACGCCGTATCTCATCATTTTAACGGCCATGCCCGAGTCGGTTATCGTGGTGCATACGATGAAGGGCAGGTCGCCGTGTTCATAGTTATGTTTTGCCAGCTCCATTCCGTTCATCACCGGCATCAACATGTCGCATGTTATCGCGTCTATTGTCGCGCCGGACATTTCGAGCAGTTTGACCGCCTCCCTCCCGTTTTCAGCCGCCAAAACGGCAAAGTTCTTCTCCTTGAGCATCCATGTCATCATTTCCCGGATGGCCGGCTCGTCATCCACCACCATTATCGTCCGTTGTTTTACCCCCGCCATTACCTGGGCTTTTCCCCGGACGGGAGGCCCGACGTCTCTCGAATGCTCGCGAAAAGTTCGTCCTGGCTGAAGGGTTTTTGAAGAACCCTGCATCCGAAATTTCCGGAGTATTCGACGACTTCGGAGTCTATGGTCCCGGTTATCAGGATGAACCGTCGAAATTGCTCCGGCCTATGTTCACGCAACCAATTGCCGACCTTGAAGCCGTCCATTTCGGGCATTTTTAGGTCCGATATTATAAGGTCGTAATCGTTTTTCTTTATGAGTTCTATCGCCTCTTTGCCGTTTTTCGAAGAATGGACGACCGCCCCGTTTTTCCTAAGCAGCGTTAAAAGCCATTTGCGCACCGCCTGCTCGTCCTCGACCAATAGGACGCAACGACCCGATAATTCCGGCCCGGACGGTTTATTGACCGTCCGATTCGCCGAAATCTCGCTCCCGTCGAGGGGCAGGGCCACCACAAACCGCACGCCCGATTCGCCGATATTTTCCGCCCACAGCCTGCCGCCGTGGTCCTTGACTATGCCGTAGGAGATTGAGAGCCCCAGCCCCGTCCCCTCCCCCACCCCCTTTGTGGTGAAAAAGGGGTCGAACAACCTGCCCATGACGTCGGGCGGTATGGGCGGGCCGTCGTTTTCCAACAATACGAGCGCCTCCCCGTCCCGCATTTCCGTCCTGACGGCCATGACCCCCTTCCCGTGCGCCCTCCTCATTTCGTGCGCCCCGTTCTGGATGATGTTCAGGAACACCTGTTGGAGTTGGCTCATGTTTCCAAAGACCCTCATTTGCCCGGCGCCGTATTCCTTCAAACATTCTATGTTGGTGGTGCGAAGGTGGTGCGCCTGAAGCGAAAAAACGCCCTCCAGGACGTCCGAGATCTCCAGCGACGTTTTTTCGACGTCCTGTTTTCTGGAAAACCTCAGGAGGTCCCTCACTATTTTCGAGGTTCGTTCGGCCTGCTGATGTATCACCCCGAGCCCCTTGGCGACGTCGTCGGGCAAATCGCCGCCTTTGGAAAGCAACATTTCCGAATAACCCAGTATGGCTGTTAGGGGGTTGTTCATCTCGTGCGCCACTCCGGACACCAGCGTGCCGATGGAGGAGAGCTTCTCGGCCTGAATTAGCTGGTTCCGAATAGCCATGTTCTCGCTGATGTCCCGTGTAATCGCCATGAAGTGGCTTATTTTCCCGTCCTCCCCCTTGATGGGGGAGATGGTCATTTCCTCATGATATTCCTCGCCGGACTTTTTCCTGTTGATAAGCTGGCCGAACCAGATGCGCCCGGCTTTGATGTTCCCCCAAAGTTCCTCGTAAAATTCCCTCGGTTGCCTGCCGGACGTCAGCATGCGCGGATTTGAGCCGATCGCCTCCCTGGTGCTATATCCCGTCAAGCGCTCGAAAGCGGGGTTGACGTATTCAATCGCCCCGTTGTGATCGGTGATGACGACCATTTCAGCCGCTTGTTCGACGGCGTTTCTTAAGATGTTAAGCTCGAGTTCCGCCTCCCTGCGTTTGGTTATGTCCCGTATGATGGCGTTGAAAAACACCCCTTCGCCTGAGTTCCAGCTGGCCACGGATATTTCAAGTGGAAACTCGACTCCGTCCTTTTTCAACCCGCAAAGCTCCATCGTCTTTCCCAACATCTTGAATTGGCCGGTCGAGGTCGCCCGGGCGATCCCTTCGGAGTGGGCCTTCCTGTACCTTTCCGGCATGAGCATGGTGAGGGCCATGCCCATCACCTCATTTTCCTCGTAGCCGAAAAGCTTCATGGCTCCTTTATTCAAAAAAACTATGTTTCCAGCCTTATCGGCGGAAATGATGGCATCATTAGCGGATTCTGTCAGGGACTGGTACCTTCTTTCACAATCCTTAAGCTTTTCCCCCGCCTTTTTCCGGCTGAAGACAAAAAGGCCGAAAGCCAATAGAAGCGCCAAAATCCCTCCTAACAGGGACGCCTCGACCAGCTCCCTTTTTTCGGCCCCCTCGTCCGTCTCCATCCGGTGTCGGCTTGTAACGGCGTTCCAATCCCTAATGAGGCTTGCCTCGAAGCGGCCCTCATTTTTTATCGACTTAAACATTGGATTTTCGCGCGCATGTTCGTTTTTCGGCTTGGCGGCGGAAGTATTGATCATCGGGACGTTTCTTCGCACGCCCCAGTACCCTACTACGGGCAGCATGCATATCAAAAAGAGTGCTACGCCCGCCCCCGCTCCTACTCCTATAACGGGCGCCCTTTCGGGCTTTTTGGAATTTTTTAAATCTACGCCCATCTCCGCCTCCCGGGGCCGGAGGACGTCGGCCCCGTCGTTAAGGGGGCGTTTTTACGCGTCGCGCGCTCGATGGCGGCGACGTATGAAGGCGGCGCTGCTTGCTAAGCCCCGGCCTCCAAGATGCGACTAGGACGAGAAGATAGAGCGGGGACCCATGCCGATTCGTACGGCAAGGGGGTTGCCGACTAAGGCGTAAGCGGGAACTTTAGCGTTCCGCCTCCCTCCTCTTCGTTATATCCCGTATGATTCCGCTGAAATAGACGCCCCCGTCCGTATTCCAAGAAGCAACCGAGATCTCCACGGGGAATTCTGAACCGTCCTTCTTAAGGCCGTGGAGTACGACGGTTTTTCCAATCTTGCGGAACTCCTGCGACATGGCCGCCAGCGCGAGGCCCTTGGTGTGCGCCTCCCTGTATCGGTCTGGAATGATGACGGTCAGCGGCCCGCCAACGACCTCGGCTTCCGAATAGCCGAACAGCCTTTGGGCCCCTCCGTTCCAAGACACGATGACGCCGAACTTGTTGGCGGAAATTATTGCGTCGTTTGCCGATTCCGTAAGCGACCTGAATAACCGCTCGCTCTCCATCTGCCGCTGAGTTTCCATCCGAAGGCTGTTCGCCATGGACCGAAAAGCAAAGAGGCCGGAGGCCAACAGAAGCACCAGAATCCCGCCCGCCAGGGAGGTCTCGTATTGCTCCATTTTTTCGGCTTCCGCGTCCCTCTCCTTCTGGTATTGGCTCGTAACGGCGTTCCAATCCCTAATGAGGCTGGCGTCGAGGCTTCCCTCCTTTTCAATCAGTTTATACAGCGGGTTTTCGCGCGTGAGCTCGTTTTTCGGCTTGGCGGAAAATTCCTTCGCCGCCGCCGCGAACCGGCGCATCCGGCCGTCCAAAAGCAGAGGCTCTTTGTACAGCATGACGCCGACTGAAGGAGGGGGCGCGCCGGGCAACCCAAGCTCCATGTTGCCGTTTATGATCCAGCCGTGCGTCTCTTCGATTTGGTGGGCGGTTGCAAAAAGCTCTTCCCGCAACGGCTTAAGGTTGCTGTCGTCCTTCCTCAGGGTTATCTCGTTACAAAGCATATAAACGCGCTGTATCAACATTCGCTGTTTGCCGACGACATTCATCACTGCGGCTGTGGTTTTATTCATCGGGAAGGTTCTTCGCACGCCCCAATACGTTACGATGGCCAGCATGCCTATCAGAAAGAGTAAGACGCCGGTCCCGGAACCGAATCCCATGACGGGCGCCTTTCCGGCCTTATTGGACTGATTTGAATCCACGCTCATTTCCGCCCCCCCGAGCCGCCGTCCGCCGTTCCCATCATAAAAGATTCAAGCATCCCCCGGCTCCAAGCCGTCGGCGCCAACCGCCTCGAATGCAATGATAAGCCAAAAATTCCGTGCTGTAAATAAAAGGCCCATGCTAATAATCAAGCCCCTTCTGGGCCGGTATGCCCTGCTCCATCGGGTGCTTGACCGGCCTCATCTCTGTGACCATGTCGGCAAGGTCCACAAGCTCCTTGGGCGCGCCGCGTCCGGTCAATATCAGGTGCATTTCGGGCGGTTTGCTTTTGACCAGCCGGACGACGTCGCCAAGCTCCACAAGACCGTTGCCGATTGCGTACAAAATCTCGTCCAACACCACCAGCCGGTATTTGCCGGAGACCAGGTCGGCGACGGCCGCCGCCATCCCATCCTTCGCCGCTTTTAAATGCTCCTCGCGGGAGTGCTTTTTCTTCCAGGTGAACCCGCGCCCGAACTGTTCCATCTCCACGTCGGGGGAAAGCTTCCTTAAAAAATTGTACTCCCCGGTGCCCGTGTCCGCCTTGATGAACTGGATTACCTTGCACCTGAAGCCGTGGCCGAGCGCGCGCGCAACCACGCCCATGGCCGCGGAAGTCTTCCCCTTGCCGTCCCCGGTGAAAATAACGGTCAGCCCCCTAAATTTCTCAACGTCGGCCACTTTTGACCCCCGACGCGGATGATATTTCCTCGATCAACTTCTGGACGTTGTCGACGTCCGACCGCTGGGTATCGGGACGCCTTATGACGACCACCCGGCAGGAGGCCCGTTTTGCGGCGATTATTTTTTCCGGCACGCCTCCCTCCCTGCCGCTGTCCTTGGTCACCAACACCGCGACGCCCCTGTTTGTAATGACGTCGAAATTCTCTCCCACGCTGAACGGCCCCCTTCCGGTTATGACGGAGGAATCCGGGATGCCGGCCTTCCTGCACGCCTCCAGCGACTCGGGGTGCGGCAAAACGCGGACTATGACCGGAACGCCCGTCCTGGCCGATTCTTTGACGTACGGGAGGAGAGTCCTGGAGCCCGTGGTGAGCAAAACCGTACCGCCGTATGAAAACGCCGCCCGGGCGGCCGACTCGTGGTCCTCCGCGTAAACGACGCCGTCGGCGGCGTGGTCGGACGCCGGACGCTGGAACCTTATGTGGCGGACGCCGGTCGTTTCCGCGGCCCGGCGCGCCGTCTCCTGGACCTCGGCCGCGAATGGATGCGTGGCGTCCACCACCAGCCGAACACCCTTAACGCGGATGAGCTCCGCCATCCCCTCGGCGTCCAGCCGCCCCACGCGCCGGGTGATGTTCTCGTGCACCCCGACGTCCAGCTCGTTGTCGGTCGCAGTGGAAACGAGGACCGTTTCGCCCGTCCCGGCGAGGGACAGCGCGATCTCCCTCGTCTCGCTAGTGCCGCCCAGCAGAAGTATCAAAACCTTTTCCCCTTGTAGCCGCGGGGCGTCACCAGCCGCCCCCCGACCATCCTCGACCCCTTGTTGCCGATTATCACGATGCTCATCATGCCGATGTCCGCCTTAAGGAACCGCCCGAGGTCGGAAAAAACGATTTTCTCCTCCCCCTCGTACCCGATGCTGGTGCAGACCCCGACGGGGGTCGAGGCCGGCCTGTGTTTTAAAAATATCCCGGCGGCCTCCGCAATCTGCTTGGTCCGTTTTTTGCTCTTGGGGTTGTAAATGGCCGCCACCAGGTCCGCCGCCGCGACCGCCTCCAGCCGTTTTTTGATCGTTTCCCACGGCACCAGAAGGTCGCTCAGGCTTATCACCGCATAATCGAGCATCAGCGGGGCTCCGAGCACGGCGGCGGCGGCGTTGGCCGCCGACACGCCCGGGACTACCTCTATCTCGACGCGCGCCTTTTCCTCCTCCGCTAGCTCCATCGCAAGCCCCGCCATGCCGTAAACGCCGGCGTCGCCGGACGACACAACGGCCACCGTCTCCCCCGCGAGGGCCAGCCTTAGCGCCTCGCGGCAACGGTCGGCCTCCTGCGTCATGCCGGACGAGACGATCTTTTTCCCCCGCGTGAGGTCCCCCACGTTCTCCAGATACCTCTTATACCCAACCACCGTGGAGGACGCCTTTATTGCGTTCTCGGCGCGGCGCGTGCGGTCAAGCGGGCCGCCCGGCCCTATTCCAACGACGAACAGTTTTCCCGCGCCAGGGCCACTGTTATCCCCTCGAACGCGGTCTTTCTTAGTATTAATGTCGTCCTCCTTCCGGCCAGCAGAGCGGCTGGCTCCGCCACCGCCGGCAAATCAACGTTTTTCTCCACGAAATCGGATTTTCCAAAATCCCTCGATGAATTTTTTATTTCCTCGCCGGAGACGAACCTTAGCGGCACGTTAAGCCGTCTTGCCGCCTCAATCAACCCCGGCTCGTCCCTTTTCACGTCCGCCGATGCGATGTACCGAACTTTCCCGACCTCGACCCCCGCCATGGAGAGTGCCTTGCTTATGGCCTCCATTATCTTATCCGACTCCTTCCCCTTCCGGCACCCTACGCCGACGACCACGTTTTTAACGGCGTCGGCGGTGGTGGTTATCACCGGCTCGGCGCCCGTCGCGTTCCCAATCGTCACGGCCAGGTCGTTCGCGCCCCCCTCGTGCCCGCTCAAAAGGCTTATGGCGTACCTGCCCCCCGCGTCCAACACGACCACCGCCGGATCTTTTAGCTTCGAGCCGACCATTCCGGCCGTCGCCCTGACGACGGCGCCGCAGGGGGCCACGTAAACCAACCCGTCGTATTCCCCAAAAATCCGGGCCGTAAGCTCTCCCATCTTCGAAAACCTCGCGCCGTTCGCCCCGACGGTTACGCGCTCGTGAAAGAAAGCGTCGGCCTCCCCGAACGTTTTCCTCAGCTCGCCGACGACCCGGGCCCCTTCGTTCGAAAGTGTTATAAGCGCGATCTTCACGTCTACCTGCAACCGTGTGGAAAATCGGCGGCGTACAGCCTCGACGCCGCGCCTGACCGTGAAAGCGCGGGACCCACGATTATCATGGCCGTCTTGTCAACGCCCGCGGACCCGACCTTTTCCTCTATGTCCCCCAACAAGCCGGTGATTATCATCTGGTCGGGCCGCGAGGCGTGAAAAACCACGGCCACGGGGGAGTCCGCCCCGTATTCGGGGCGCAGTTTTTTGACCACCTCCCCAATCATCTGGACGGAAAGGAATATGCACATCGTGGTTCGGGCCTTGGAAAGTATCGTCAGGTCCTGTTCGGGGGGAACGGGCGTCCGACCCGTAGCACGGGTGAGGATTACCGTCTGCGCCCTCTCCGGCACGGTAAGCTCCAGGGACAGGGCGGCCGCCGCCGCCTGAAAGGAACTCACGCCCGGAACGACCTCGTACCGGACGGAGAGCTTGTCCAATTCGTTCATCTGCTCCAAAATCGCCCCGTAAATGGAGGGGTCGCCGGAATGAAGCCGGACGAGGTCAACCCCTCCCTTTTTACAATCATCCACAACCTTAATGATTTGCCCCAAGGTCATTGAACTTGAATCGTGTAGCTTGGCTTCTTTTGACACGAGACTCATCACCTCGTCGCTGATGAGCGACCCCGCGTAAATGCAACATTTGCAGTTTTCAAGCAGTCTTTTGGCTTTTATTGTTAGGAGTTCCGGATCCCCCGGGCCGGCCCCGACGAAATAGACCTTCAAAAACCCCTCCCCTTGTGGACGAGGATTGTGGAGAGGTAGCCGGTTTCGGGGCTTTCGGAAAAAAGCCTCCGCAAGTCCGTCTCGACCCTCTCGTTCTTCATCCCCGCGTTTGCGACAAAAACGGCGTCATCCAAAAGGTTTTCCTTGTCCAGCAGGGCGAGAATCCCCGGCAACCTTTTGCCCACCTTCATCAATATCACCGTCCCCTCCCCCTTTAACGCGTTCTCCACCGCCGAAAGGTCGTCCGAGGCCGGAACAACCGTCAACGGCTCCTTCCCCTCCCCCAACGGAAAATTGGTGATGGCCGCCACCGCGCTAAAGGCAGTTACCCCCGGGACTGTCACTATCTTGACTCCCGGGAGCGTTTTTTTTAGTTCGCGCAGGAGATAAATGTAGGTCGAATAAAGCAATGAATCGCCAAGCGTCACAAAACAGGCGTCCGCCCCCGTCGCCAGCGCCCCCGCAATCGCCTTGGCAGACTCCTCCCATTTTTCAGACAGCACTTTTTTGTCCGTCACCATCGGGAAAACCAGTTCGTGAATTTTAGCGTTCCCGTTGACGTAGGATTTTACGATGTCCAATGCCACGCTCTCCGCCTTTATCCGCGCCTTTGGCACGAACAGGTGGCGGCAGTTGGAAAGCAACCTGGCCCCCTTCACCGTTATGAGCTCCGGATCCCCCGGCCCCACGCCGATTCCGTACAACACCCCCAATTTCACGGTCATTTTTTTACTAGGATGACGACGGTCATTGAAGGAGCCTTATACCCCTTGAGCGCGGAGCCCGGGATGCTGGAAACCTTTTCGTCGGGCATGGAGAGGTTTTCACAGACTTTGGCCTCGACCCCCGGCCCCATAGCCTCAGCAAGCCGCGCTATCCACTCGACGGCCCCCTCGCGCCCCGCCAGAACCGCGATTTTCTTCTCCTTCGCGAGCGTCGCGATATCCTCGGTGGGGTCGCTTTTGTGGGCGGTTATAAACCGCGCCGAGGACCATTCCAGACCAAACTTGGCGAACGCGAGCTGGACGGAGCTGATTCCCGGAATGACCCGGCAGTTTTCGGCCCCAAAATGCCTTATGACCGGCTTTGCCATTGAGGATATCCCCGGGTCTCCGCTGACCAAAACGGCGATTTTTTTCACCTTCGGGGCCCATTTGGAAATTTCTGAAACGGCAATCAATGATCTTGTGACTTCAACGCGTTGAGCCTTACTCTCGGGAAACAGGCTTATCAACCTCGGGGAGCCCAGCAACACGTCCGCCTCCAGCGCCGCCCTTCTGGCTATCGGGGTAAGGTAATCCGCCGAGCCCGGCCCGCAACCGACTATCGTTATTTCCGCCATCTATCCAACACTCCATCACCGTGTCCGAGCAGTTCGCCGGCCATGTTGACCAGCGCCACGTCCACCCAAAATTTGGGGGTAATTAATTCAAGGACCGACCTACGTATCCTATCGGAAAGCTCGCGCGCCAGTAGCTTTTTTTGTTCGTCGTCAAGGCCGTTAAAAAAACCCTCCACCGTTCCCGGCTCCTCGCTCGGGGGGATTGAAAGCTCCCCGGCCGCCGCCGCCACGAACGGGAGTGCGGATTTGGAACGGCTGGAATGGGTGTCCCACTCCCCCATTGCAAGTTTCGCCAGCTTGCCGGGATGCCCGATTATAAGCGCCCCTTCAATTTCATGCCGGGAAAGGTTTTTCAGCAAAAACCCCCATTCATTCCCGACCTCTATGACGTCTCCCGGGTTTATGCGGAACAGCGCGGACGCCGCTTTGGCCCCGATGTTCCCCGCCGCCAAGACGGGTCGGTTGACGCCCCCCGCTAGGCAGACGTCCATCGCACATTTAAGCGTCTCCCTAATCGCGGAATGGCTGTAGGGACGGACGATGCCCGTGGTGCCGAGAATGGAAAGACCCCCCGTTATCCCCAGACGGGGGTTGAACGTCCTCCTAGCCAGCTCCTCCCCGCCCGGAATGGAAATGATTACGCGAACCGGTTTTGAGGTCACCTCCCGCACCGCGTCCCTTATCATTTTGCGCGGGCCGGGGTTGATGGCCGGCTCCGGCGGCGGGATTGAAAGCCCCTTTTTCGTCACGACGCCGACGCCCTCCCCGGCTTCGAACAATATGTCGTCGGCGTCGCACCACGAGACCTCCGTGACGATGCTCGCGCCGTTTGTGACGTCGGGGTCGTCCCCGGCGTCCTTGGTCACCATGGCGGCGTTGTTTTTCCCCGCCACACGCCCCACGGGGACGGACATCCTCCCGCCGCCCGGCAGGGGAATTTCGACGCTCGGACCCGGCTCCGCCCCCGTCAGCATCATGACCGCCGCCTTGGCCGCCGCGGCCGCGCAGGCGCCGGTGGTGCGGCCCGTCCTAAGCGCCCCGAGGTCCCTAGTGGTCATGGTGGCTGTGGCCGGATTCCTTAATCTCGCGCGCCTTTTCGGGCGTCATCGAGACGTATTCGAGCTCGCCGGGGGGAAGGGGAAATTTTTCAATCGGGTCAAGCGTCATGTCGCGCACGTCGCTTAAATCCGTTGATTCGGATATCCTTTTTTTGACGATTTCGACCATTCGTTCGTCGAACCCCAGGTGTTTTCCAAAAACGATTTTGACGCCGGGGTATTTTTTCGCCTCCTCCTGCATCATGCGGGGGACGTCGTGCCTCATGTGCAGTCCCGCGTGGAGAAAATACGGCAGGAGCAACACCCTCTTGGCTCCGGCTTCGACGCATTTCTTCAGAATCTCCGGCAAATGCGGCCCCAAACGGGACATGTAACAATTTTCCACCGTTACATATTCGCCGGTCTCGAAAAGCCTTCCCGCTATGGCCTCCATCCCCTCCCCCGCGCCCGGCACCCTGCTTCCATGGCCGAAAAGAATGACGGCCTGATCGGATTTTTCCGGCGCCGGCCGGGCCGCTTTTGGGCCGCCGCCCTCCGCCATGATGCAAAGGGAGTGGATGACGCTGACCCCGAGCGTGCTTCCCCCGCGCCGCCCCTCGAGCGCGATGAACGGAACCCCGAGCCGCATCAGCTCCTCCTTGCTTTCGACAACGTGGACGAACCCCACCGGCATGGCGACCACCAGCGCGGGCCTGATTCCCTCCTCCATAATCATCCGGTTAAGCTCCAAAAGCGCCACGGGGGCGTTCCCGAAAACCGCTATGCCGCCGTCAAGAATTTTCCGGGCCTTTCGCACGGCGAACAGCGAACGCGGAAGCCGCGTCCTGTTCGACTCGGCCGCCACGTCTGGGTCGGCCACGTGGCAGGCGACGCTTTTTTGGTCGTAATCCGGATTAACCGCCCTGAGCCTTTTGAGCGAAATGCCGGAACGCATCATGTTGGAGTCCGCGTAAATCGGCCTCCCATCCCGAACGGCCCTTATCCCCGAGGCGATGGCGTCGTCGGAAAACCTCGTCGAATCCGCCAGGTCGAAGCTGGACGTCGTGTGTATCATGCGCCTCACCACGACCCACTGCTCCTTGGAGAAGCGGTGGGGCGGCGCCTCGCGGTCTATCGCGTCGAAGGATTTCTGTTCTATCTCCTCCGGCGTCATCGGATTATCCAAAAACGAGTAAATCAACGGCCTTTTCATGTCTGTCATATTCCCCCGGCGCAACCGCGTAAAAAATGGTTTATGTTTTCGGCCAGATGAAGGTGGACGTAGCTCGCAAGCACGTTCTTCCTTTTGTACCCCTCCAGGGTCAGCCGACTATCGAGTCCTCCCGCAAAATCACCTCGACGTATCCGAGCGACTTCAGCTTTTTGTTCATCCTTGTCCAAGACGGGACGATGCCGACGAATTCGCGCCTCGCGCCGTCGGCCAGTTCTACCCCTTTTGACAGATAGATCAGGCCGCCGCACTCGGCGTATATCCTCCCGCCGCTTTCGGCAAAAACCCGCACGGCCCCGAGCATCTTGGCGTTTCCGGCCAGTTTTGCCGAGTGTTCCTCGGGATATCCGCCGCCAAAATATACGGCGTCAAGCCCCGGGGGCAGGCCCGGGTCGTTCATCGGCGAAAACTTAACCAGCTCCGCCCCCGCCTCCAAAAGGTCGAGCGCGTCCTTGTAGTAAAAGCTGAACGCGTCGTCCCACGCGAGGCCTATGCGCGGTTTGTGCGAGCGGCGGGTCGTGTCGGTCGGCGCGGGCCTCGGGTCGGCTTCGTGATCGTGTGCGTGCGCGGAAGAATCTTTTATTACCGAGGCCATGACGGCGACGACCGAGACGTATTTTTCGATGGCGTCCGAAAACTTATTTAATATTTCCTCCGACAAATTGTCCGGCCCCGCCTTTACGAGCCCGAGGTGCCTTCGAGGAAGCTCGGGAAACGCCCCCTTTGGTATCGCCCCCATCAACGGGGGCAGTCCGCCCGACTCGAGCGCGGAGGATAGGATTTGCGCGTGCCTCGCGGAGCCGACCCTGTTTGCGATCACCCCCGCCACCTTCAGCCCGGGAACCAGTTCGCAGTACCCCTTCACCACAGCCGAAATGCTCTGCGCCATCCCGGACGCGTCGAGCACGAGAAGCACGGGCGCGGAAAGAATCATCGCCAGCTCGGCCGTGCTTCCGGCCGCCGGTTTTGAATTGCCGACGCCGTCGTAGAGCCCCATCACCCCTTCGACGACGGCAAAATCCGCGTCGGCGGTCCCTTTTTCGACTAGGCCTTGAATGTATTCCCTCCCCATCATCCACGAGTCGAGGTTGTGGCAGTCCCTTCCGGCCGACGCCGATAGAAGGGTCGGGTCGAGGAAATCAGGGCCGGTCTTGAACGGTTGCGCCCTCAATCCCCTCCTGCGCAGGGCGTGCAGGAGCGCGATGGTTACGGAGGTTTTTCCGACGCCGCTGTTGGTTCCGGCCCCTATGCCGACGGGACAGGACGGCATTATTTCTCACCAAAAAAAGGGGGAGCCGTGTTTCATCCCATGAAAGGCGCGACCACGCCGTCAATCCACGGGCGTTGTCGCAACCAGCAGGTATTCTGGCTTCCGGATCGTCCTACTTGCCGCGCCTTCCCGGCCCTTACGGGCTAGTGGCGTACTGCGGCGTTCGTCCCCGGTCACAGCGGCGGGTCCGCGGCGGATTTTAACCGCCTTCCCTGTCAAAGCCCGATAATTTCGGGCGTCTGGCTTGAAACCATTATCGGCAAGGGTCGGACGAGTGTCAACCCAAAAACTCCGGGGCGCGCGCAAGTCCCCTATCCTGCCTCTTGGGCGTGATTATTTGAAGAATTTTTTCACGGCGTCGCAGACATAGTCTACGTCTTCCGGCGTGAGGCCCGGGTGGAGGGGCAACGTCAACAGCTCGGCCCAAAGCTTTTCGGTGACCGGCAGTTTCGGCGACCCGCCGCCGTAAAAACTAAGCAGATGGGCGGGCTTGTAATGGAAGCCGGTTTCGACGCCCGCGTTTTTAAGCGACTCGCGGAGCGCGTCCCGTTTGCCGTCCAAAACGCGCACCGGAAAGATGTGGGGAACCACCGACTCAGGATTCGTCTCGAACATTTTTAGCGCCGAGACCCCGGAGAGCGAACTCCTATAAAGTCCCGCCAGCTTCCTTCGCGCGGGGGCGAACTCGGAATCCAGCCTCCTTAACTGTACGCGGCCTACCGCGGCGAACATGTCGCTCATGTGGAACCTGTATCCCTGGCGCTTCACGTCGAACTCCCAGCTCCTCGCCCCCTTGAAGCGGTTTTCCGTGTCCTTCTCCACCCCCAAAAGCCTCGCGTCCTTAGCCGCCGACAACACGGCCGGGTCCCCGGTCACGATCGCGCCCCCCTCCCCGCTGGTGATGTTCTTTATCCCGTCGAAGCTGAAGCAGGCGACGTCGCCGAACGAGCCTATCTTTTTCCCCTTGTAGTCGCCGCCGAAGGCGTGCGCGGCGTCCTCGATTACGCGCAGTCCGCGCCGCTTTGCGAAGGCGTGTACGGCGTCGAGGTCGCCGGGATAACCGGCGTAGTGTACCGGCATTATCGCCTTTGTCTTTGCCGTAAGCCTCTTCTCCGCGTCCGCCAGGTCGATCGTGGCCGACCCGTGCAGGACCTCGCACGCCACCGGCCTTGCTCCGGCGGCGCTTATCGCCTGGAACGTGGCGACGAACGTGAGCGACTGCACGAGGACCTCGTCCCCCGGCTTCAACAAAGCCTGCGCCGCAAGGTGCAGGGCGGCGGTGCCGGAGTTCACGCAACAGACGGATTCGGCCGGCACTCCCAGATATGCGGCTATTTCCGCCTCGAACGCCCGCACCTGCCTCCCCATCCCGAGGTAGCCGTCGTCGATTATTACGGAAGAGACCGCGTCCGCCTCGGCCTTGCCGACTATCGAGCGCGAGAGGCGGATGGTCGGTCTTTTATCGTCGCCCATTTCTCGACCGGAGTCCGCATTTCAAACGGTACATTTGTTCGCTCCCTTTGGTGTTCGTCCCGCGTCGGCGTCCGATGCGCCGCCGCTTTTCACGCATACTATCATCCCCGCCGTGTGTTAATCTATCGCGGATGAAAACGGTCATTTTGTGCGGAGGCATGGGGACGCGCCTCAGCGAGGAAACGTCCGTCCGCCCTAAGCCGATGGTGGAGATCGGCGGCAGGCCTATCCTGTGGCACGTGATGAAGACCTACGAAAGACACGGCTTCAAGGATTTCGTCCTCGCCCTCGGATACAAGGGGAGCATGATAAAGGACTACTTCCTGAACTACCACCGGCTGACGAGCGACGTGACGGTGCGCCTTAGGTCCGGCAGGGCGAGCTACGCCAACGCCACCGCCGAGGACTGGACCGTGTCAATGTACGACACCGGCCTCGAATCGCTCACCGGCGGCAGGCTTTTCCGCCTAAAAAAACTCCTCAAGGGAGCGGGGACGTTCATGCTCACCTACGGGGACGGCGTCGCCGACGTGGACGTGCGCGCCCTTTTAAAGTTCCATAAAAAACATGGGAAAATCGCCACCGTCACCTCCGTCCGCCCCCCCTCGCGCTTCGGCACGATGGAGGTTCGAAACGGACTCGTGAAGAGCTTCAAGGAAAAACCCCAGCTTGGCGAGGGCTGGATAAACGGCGGCTACATGGTTTTCGAGCAGGGGGTTTTTGACTATCTTGACGACGAACGGACGGTTTTGGAGGGGAAGCCGCTGGAGAGCCTCGCGAAAAACGGGCAGTTGATGGCGTTCCGCCACGAGGGGTTTTGGCAACCGATGGACACGATGCGCGACAAAAATTATCTGGAGGGCCTCTGCGCCAACGGCCACCCTCCCTGGCTGAAGCGATAAAACGGCGGAACCGCCTCGTTCCGGCCGCCATTGCGAACCGGCGCGCATTAAGGCCGGATTTTTTCAGCCGTAGCCGAAAATTAGCGTAAGCCTGAACAAAAACACGGCCGAAAACGCGCCCAACGCCGCCAACGCCCATTTATGACCCTCTTCGGGGTTCTCCAGCAATACGGAGCACGAGGGCGCCAACATGGCGAAGCCACCCGCGACAAAGACGAGCGGGACCGACCTGTGGGGAAGAAAGGAAGACAACCATGCCGAGGACGACACAAGGGCCGCCCCCGCGGCGCCGCCCGTGAATCCCTTAAGGCCGCCTACGGAGCCCATCCCGGACCACGCGTAGAACGCCCCGGCCGAAAACAGGCCCGAAACCGCCAAAAACGCCGGGAACGGGTCCTCCCTTCCGATGGAATAAACGGACGCGGCCGCCGCAAGGATTGAAAAAAGGTTGAACAACGAATCAACCCTTTGCCCCGGCCAGAACCTTTCGCTCGCGGTCAGGATGAGCGCGAACATGAAGAAGAATAAGAACGCCTCCCGTCCGGCAAACGTGAAGATTATGCCTCCCGACAGGAAAAATATGAACGCCGAGAGCTTTCCCAAAACCCCCGCGCCGTTCAGCACGTATCCCAATATGGCGGCAATAAGCGCCGTGTGCACCGGGTTGAGGGCGAAAATTAGGTTGGAGGCGTCCATCCCCCACGGCGCGGCCGCCAGCACGGCTGTCACCGCCTCCCCCGCCATGTCCGTCCGCCCGGACTGCAACCTGGCCGAGATTCCACGCGAGAAAATAAGGAGCAACAAAACGACGGGAATGCCCCTGACGAAGGCGTCCGGCAAGACCATCCCCGCCGTCCACGCAAAAACGAGGGACGAAAAAAACAGCTCCAGCAAAAAACTCTTTACCGGGGATTCGACCAAAAAGCTCCGGCGCCCCGCCAACCCCCGGAAGGCCCAGCCGGCGGCGACTGCGGAGGATATCCCCGGATGGCCGCGCCACACGACGACGAGCACGAAGAACGAAACGGCCAGAGAAAAGCGACGCATGGCGGCGCCGGTCGGGCTTCTCTCCGCGACCAGCCGGACGCCAAATAAAATCGCCGCCGTTCCGGAGGAATAAAGGAAGGGCGCGTATGGGAGCCGTTTTAGTGCCAGGAAGGCCGCCAGGACGATTAGATTCGGAAGCACCGGCGTCGCCTATTCGGCTCCCGCCGTCAGCGAAAGGCCGTCATAGGCCAGGAAGACGTCGGCGGGAAGTTCGGCGGAAACCTCGCCGTGCATCAGGTCGTGGTTCATGTGCGTGATGTACCCCTTTCGCGCCCCCGATTTTTTTAAAAATTCCAACGCCTCGGAAAGCCCGAAATGGGTCGCGTGGGGTTTTCTCTGAATAGCCCCGACGACGACTATTTCGGAGCCCCTGACCTTATCCATGGTCGCGTCCGGCACGCGGTTGACGTCCGTTATGTAGGCGACGGGGCCGAACCGGTAGCCGAATACGTCGGAATCGCCGTGCTTGACGGGAAGGACCGATATTTTTAGGCCGAACAATTCAAAATCGTCCCCGACGGGGTTTAAGGTCAAACGGGGCGTTCCGCCCCCGACGTTGGAAAATTCGGGGTTGAAAATGTAGTCGAACCTTTTCTTTACGGCGTTCATCGTGTCGGCGGAGCCGTAACACGGGATGCTCCGGCGCTGTATGAAGTTGAAGCTCCTTAAATCGTCGATGCCGTGCATGTGGTCGGCGTGGGAGTGCGTGAACAACACCGCGTCCACCCTCTTTAGGTGAAAGCGCAACGCCTGAAAACGAAGGTCGGTGCACGCGTCAACGAGAACGCTCCTCGGCTCGCCCCCCTCCTCCCAGCTTACAAGTACCGACGACCTTGTTCTCTTGTCCTTCTCGTCGGCGGAGAGGCAGGTTCTGCAGTCGCACCCGATGGTGGGAACGCCGGTGGAGGTTCCGGTGCCGAGGAACAGCACCCGAATCAACGGGGTCACCGACGCCTTTTCACCCGCCGCCGTAGCGCGGGGCGAAGTCCTGGGGGATTTTCAGCTGGTCCAGAACGCGCCCGGCTATGAACGCGGCGAGGTCGTCAAAGGTCCCGGGGGAGTGCGTGAAACCCGGCATGGCGGGAAGAATGACGACGCCCGCGCGCGAAAGCCGGAGCATGTTCTCAAGATGTATGTCTGAAAGCGGCGTTTCGCGCGGCACAAGAACGAGCGGCCTTCGCTCCTTTATGTGGACGTCCGCCGCCCTCTCCAACAGGTCCGTGGAGGCGCCGGCGGCGATTCTGGCGAGGCAACCCATGCTACAGGGGGCGACCACCATTCCGGAGGTCGGAAAGGAGCCGCTCGCGATTGGGGAGTCGTACCTCGAGTTGTCGTGGACCACGACCCCGGGCTTATGGAAATATTCGGTCTCAAGCCCCAGTTCCGCCTTTAGAATGCCTTTTCCGGTGGGGGTTATCACCACGTGAAGCGGCACCCCCGCGCCAAGAAGCCTGTCGAATATCTCCCTGCCGTAAATAGCGCCGGACGCACCGGAAATCCCGAGCACGACCGGCCAGGTTTTATCATTGTATTTCATTGTGGTTGCCGCCCCTCGTTAAGACTTTTCTTGAGGTTGTTTATGAGTTTAACCTTGCGAAGATTGCCAAGTCTTTCATGGATGGACGCCAGTTGTCCAAGCGACTGGGACGACCATCCCTCCTTGGCGAATTTTATCCTGGCGGCCGCGAGCGAAGACGCCTCGGCGTCCCCTTGGAGTTGGACGTCGGCGTTGGTTGCCCCCCCAAACAGGAGGTTGGCAAGAAGGCCGAACGCCATGGCAACGTTTGCCGGCCCGTCGTTGAGAAAATACCTGAATTGGTGGAGGACGACCAGAAAAACCGGCCCCGCCAAAGCCGCGAGCAGTTCCATTCGCGGGAAAAGCCCGGGACGAGCCGAGAAAAACAGTTTTTCCTTGTATCCGCTTGCGGCGTCGAGCAAAAGCCATCCGAACAGGAGGCCCGCGGCGCACAGAAGCGCGTGCTCCCGAAAATTTTCCTTGAACTGGGAAAATCCGAACCCCAGCTTCGTCATGTGCGCCCAACCGAGGACGCACAAGACGACGACCGTCAGGAACGAAAGGAATCGTCCGAACTCGG
>JACQBU010000069.1 GCA_016194375.1 Nitrospinota bacterium | reverse complement strand
GCCCCTCGTTCCTGCCGAGTATCTGGCACCGGGGCGGCAAAATGGAGGAGACCATGACGAGGTTGCAGACCTCCACCCCGGCGTCGCGCAACGCGAGCTCGTAGGACCGAAGCTCCTCTTTGTGGACCCCGACGCCGCGCGTGAAAAACACCTTTTTTGGAACCCAAATGCTCACTTATCGCACTCCCCAATCCCTAAATTTGTTTGTTATCGGCATTCGGCGATCCTTCCCGAAGGCCTTCGGCGTAATCTTCACGCCAGGAGCCGTCTGGCGCCGTTTGTACTCGCTTTTGTCGACGAGCTCCGCCACCCGCTTAACTTCGCGCCCACTATAGCCGAGCGCGACTATCTCTTCAATACTTTTTTCGTCCTCGACGTAACATTTTAATATCGCGTCGAGCAGGCCGTACTCGGGAAGCGAATCCGAGTCCCGTTGGTCCGGCCTAAGCTCCGCCGACGGCTCCTTTGTGACGATCGCGTCGGGGATTTTCGGCCAACCCGGCCTTCCGTTTATCCACCGGCAAAGGTCGTACACCTTCGTCTTGGGCAGGTCCTTTATCAGCGCGAACCCGCCGGCCGTGTCGCCGTAAAGGGTGCAGTAGCCGACGCTCATCTCGCTCTTGTTCCCGGTCGTGATGACGAGGTCCCCGAACTTGTTGCTCAGGGCCATTATCAGGCTCCCCCTTATGCGGGCCTGTATGTTTTCCTCGGCAATCCCGCGGGGCGTCCCCTCGAACATCCCCTTAAGCGCGCCGGCAAAACCGTCCATAAGCCCGGCGATGGGGATGACGTCGAGCCTCATGCCAAGGTTGCCGGAAAGCTCCCTCGCGTCGGCAAGGCTCCCCTCCGAAGAGAAGGGGGATGGCATGGCGACCCCGCGCACTTTTTCGGCGCCGAGCGCCCCGACCGCTATGTAGGCGGTCAACGCGCTGTCCACCCCGCCCGAAACGGCCACAAGCGCGCCCTTAAAGCCGTTTTTACCCATGTAGTCCCTCAGCCCCAGCTTAAGCGCCTCGTAGGCGTTTTCGGGGTATGCAAAAGGGGGGGTTATGCGCGGCGGAACGGAGGCCCCGTTTTTTTTGCCGGGACCCAGGTCGAGGTCCGCCATCAAAAGGTCCTCGCAAAACTCCCCCGCGCTGGACAAGACATTTCCCGACTTGTCGCACACGAACGAACCGCCGTCAAAAACCAGCTCGTCCTGGCCGCCGACAAGGTTGCAGTACGCGAGCGGCTTTCCGAACCGCGCCGCCCACGCCCCGGCCGTCGCCCGGCGCAACTCCGTCTTTCCCAGGTGATAGGGGGAGGACGATATGTTCACGACGAGCCCCGCGTCGGGCCTCGCGCAGAGGTCCGCCGCCTTTCCCTCGCGGACCCAGATGTCCTCGCAGATGGTCACGGCCACGCCGACGCCGGCCACCACAATCGGCTCCGTTTTTTCCGCCGGGACGAAATAACGCTTCTCGTCGAACACCCCGTAATTGGGCAGTTCGGACTTGTGGACGACGCCGGCCAGCCTGCCGTCCCTGATAATCGCGGCGGCGTTGTAGAGCCTGCCGTCCTTCTCGTGCGGAAACCCGACAACGGCGCAGGTCGTCCGGACGGAGGCGGATATTTTTTGTATTTCTTCGTAGGCGCGACTGATGAATTTTTTTCTATAAAGCAGGTCCTCGGGGGGATAGCCGGTCACGGCCAGTTCGGGAAACAAAACCAGGTCCGCCCCGCCCTCCTCCGCCTTTTGGATGTAGCGGACGATTTTCCCCCGGTTTTCGTCGAAGTCCCCCAACGCCGGGTTTATTTGCGCCAGCGCGATTCGAATCATTCGGCCTTTTTTTCCGGCCTGACGATTTTCAGGTCGACGCCCTCGGCCTTGGCGAGGTGAAGCACCACGCTCCCCCAGGCGAACCCCATCTCCAGCTTGACGGGGACGTGTTGGGCGTCGTCCGAAAGCCAGATGTACAGGTTGTGGCCGTTGTCGAACGCCCCCTCGAACCCGAGCCTGCCTATGATCATGACGGTGTCCAACTGCCCGTCAAGGACCGGTATGCGCTCCTTTTTTATTGAGTATATCCTCGCGTCGTAATTTTTATTGTCCTCGAACAACGGGGCCAAAAAGGTCGTCTTTGGCGCCAGCGGCTCCATCCGGGTCAGAAAGCTCGCGCTAAAGAAGTCCTGCGTCATCGGCTTTATTGGGAACTCCTTGGGGGATTCGTTGTTGGTGACGACCTCCACCGTGCCCCGCTCGTGGTCGAAGGACATCCTTTTGTCCCTTGTGGCGTGCGACTCCCTAATCTTGGCGACGAAGGATTTGGGGACGAAAGAATCCACGTCCCACATCGTCTCGAAATAATCGTCCATCTTGTAGATGCGCGCGATCGTGTTCGTGGACCATGTGTGAAGGGAGAGCCTTGCGTACCGCCTCCCGTTTTCCGTGACGATTTCCGGAACGGACGTCTCCACCATCCCCGCGTCAAAAAACCACCATTTCGCTACGAACAAAAGCGATCCAGAACGTGCTCCCCAAACGCTATGTATTTGCTCCGGCTTTTGAAGTGGTTCACCAGCGTTATCGGTCTGCCCGGCTTGCACACCCGTTTCATCTCCCGAACCGCCTTGACGGGGTCGGGAACGACGCTCACGACGAACGTGGCGACCACGTGGTCGAAGGTGTTGTCCTCGAACTCGAGGTTGCACGCGTCCATCTCCATGAGCGAAACGTGGTGCAGGGAGTGCTTTTCCTTTTTCTCATGGGCTTTCTTGAGCATGGATTTGGACAGGTCTATGCCCGTTACCTGGCAATGGCTGGGGTAAAACGGAAGCGAAAGCCCCGTTCCTACCCCCACGTCCAATATCTTGTCGTCGGGGCGGATTTCCAGGGAGGAAATGGCGTGGCGTTGGCGAGGGAGAAAAACGAACTTGAAAAGGTAATCGTAGAAGTTGGAATAGTTGTGGTAAATCCTCTTTATGCTTTCATATTCCATACAAATACCGTCCCCCCAATTGGTGAAATTGCCCGTCTCCTTAAGGTCTTGATTCTACACGCAAAAAACGCGTTACACAAATATAAATAAACTCCCGAGGGCAAGGCCCGGAGCGACGGGCCTTACGGAAAGAGTTAGGCGCGGGGCGGCCGGGCTTCCGCCTACTTGCCCCCTGGGGTTACGGCGGCCTTTTTCTGGCCGGAATGAACCTTGAAGGTCCTGCTGGGGGCGAACTCGCCCAGCTTGTGGCCGACCATGTTCTCGGTCACGTAAATGGGGAGAAACTTGTTGCCGTTGTGGACCTGCAACGTGTGCCCGACAAAATCGGGGGAGATGGTGCTACGGCGCGACCAGGTCTTGATGACCTTGCGATCCCCCTTGGAATTCATGGCGGATATTTTGGCCTCCAAACCCGGGTCTATATACGGTCCTTTTTTCAGGGAACGGGACATTCTCTATTTTCTCCTCTTGATTATAGACTTGTAGGTCCTCTTGTTGTGCCTCGTCTTGTATCCCTTCGTAGGCAGTCCCCATGGCGACACGGGATGGCGGCCGCCGGACGTTCTTCCCTCGCCGCCGCCGTGCGGATGGTCGACCGGGTTCATGGTCACGCCGCGGTTGTGGGGCATCCTGCCCATCCAGCGCTTCCTGCCGGCCTTGCCGATGGACATCGTGTTGTGTTCCTCGTTGCCCACGCTTCCTATGGTGGCGCGGCAGACGACCGGGATGTACCTGACCTCGCCGGAGGAGAGCCTGACGTGGGCCTTCTCCCCCTCTTTGGCCACCAGTTGCGCGCCGACTCCGGCGCTTCTGGCGACCTGTCCGCCCTTGCCGGGCCTGAGCTCTATGTTGTGGATGAACGTGCCGACCGGAATCTTCCGTATCGGAAGACAGCAACCGGGGTTTATCTCGGCGTTTTCGCCGGAGGATATGGTCATGCCGGGCTTCAAGTCCTTGGGCGCCACGATGTACCGTTTCTCGCCGTCCGCGTATGCGAGAAGGGCTATCCGGGCCGACCTGTTCGGGTCGTACTCTATGGCCTCCACGGCGGCCGGTATGCCGTCCTTGTCGCGCCTGAAATCAATCGTGCGGAGCCTTTTTTTGTGGGCGCCGCCCCTGAAGCGGACGGTCACGCGCCCGTTGTTGTTTCGGGCGCTTATCCTTTTTTTCCCCTTTGTGAGGGATTTTTCGGGCCTGTCCTTGGTTATCTCGTCGAAGGTCGAGACGGTGTAAAAACGCCTTCCCGGCGACGTCGGTTTTACTGTCTTAATCGGCATCAGCTGACCCTCTCAAAAATCTCGATTCTGCTTCCCTCTTTCAGGGAGACGACCGCCTTTTTGTAGCCCGTGCTGGAGCCGGAATACTTTCCGAGCCGTTTCGGCTTCGGCTTGGTGTTCACGATCTTAACGGCGGCCACCTTCACGTTGAAAATCTTCTCCACGGCGTCCGAAACCTGCTTTTTGTTGGCCCTCGGGTCCACCTCGAAGCAGATCTGGTTGAATTTCTCCCGCAAATCCGTGGCCTTCTCGGTCAGAAGCGGGGAGCGTATGACGTCAAAATGTTCGTTTTTCATTTTTCCAGCCTTTTCTCAATCCCTTCCACTGCGGCCTTCGTGCAGACCAGCATTTGGCAGTTCAACAGGTCGTACACGTTGACGCCCTCCACCGGAAGCGTCCTCACGTCGGGGACGTTCCGAGCGCTTCTCGTAAATTTTTCGCAACCCGCCCCGTGCACGACGAGGACGGGGAAGGTCGCGCCGATGTTTTTCAACATTTCCAGCGCCGTCTTGGTCTTTATCTCCGCCATGTCGAGCGAGTCCACGACCCTGAGCCGCCCCTCGGCCACGATGCCCGAGAGGGCCGAGGCCATCGCGATTTTGCGCACCTTCTTCGGGACGGACTGGGAATAGTCGCGCGGCTTCGGGCCGTGCGAAACCCCGCCCCCCCTCCACAACGGCGACCTGGTGGAGCCGGACCTCGCGCGACCCGTCCCCTTCTGCTTCCAGGGCTTCTTGCCGCCGCCGCGAACCTCCGCCTTTGTCTTGGTGGACTGCGTGCCGCGCCTTCGGTTCGCCATTTGCGCGACGACGACCTGGTGCATCACGGGCGCGTTCACGTCGGCGCCGAAGACCTTGTCGGAGAGGAAGAGCTCGCCCACCACCTTTTTTGCCTTGTCCAGTACTTCAATCTTGGGCATGACCTATTTTTTCTTCCTATTTCTCTTGCTTTTCTTTATCTCGACGAATCCGCCGTTGGGGCCTGGCACGCCCCCCTTGATGAGGAGGACGTTGTCCTCCTTCATCACCTTGAAAATCCGCTGGCCCAGGAGCGTCACGCGCTCGCTACCCATGTGCCCGGCCATCCTGCGCCCCTTGATTACGCGGGCGGGCCAGGTGTGGTTGCCGATGGAGCCGCTGTGCCGCCTGCACTCGTGGGTGCCGCGCGTCATCGGGAAGCCGTGGAACCCGTGCCGTTTCACGACGCCGGCGAACCCGCGCCCCTTCGACGTGCCGCTGATGTCCACTATCTCGCCGTCCTCGAACACCTCCACCGTGACCTTCTTGCCGGGGTTGTAGTCCGAAACGTCGTCGAGCCGGAACTCCCTTATGAACCGCATCGGCTTCAGGTCGGCCTTCTTGAAGTGGCCCATTATCGGCTTGGGAACCTTTTTTATGTCCTTCTTGACGAGCGGGTCGAAGCCGAGCTGAATCGCGTCGTAGCCGTCCTTCGCGGCGTTCTTCACCTGAACCGTCCGGCATTCACCCATCTGCAGGACGGTCACCGGCACACGATCCCCCTTGTCGTCAAACACCATGGTCATTCCGACCTTCTTGCCCAATAATCCCAACATGGCCTACAGCTTTATCTCAATGTCGACGCCGGAGGACAGGTCGAGCTCCATGAGGGCGTCGACCGTCGAGGTCGACGGGCTCATTATGTCGATTATCCGCTTGTGGGTCCTTATCTCGAACTGCTCGCGCGACTTTTTGTCCACGTGCGGAGAGACGTTCACGGTCCACTTGTTTATCTCGGTTGGCATGGGTATCGGCCCCACTACCCGCGCGCCGGTGTTCCTGGCGGTGGTCACTATGTCCCTGACCGCCTTGTCGAGCACGCGATGGTCGTAGGCCTTAAGCCTTATCCTTATCTTCTGTCCTTGCGCCGTTGTCATTGGAGGGCTCCGATCCTTGTTATTCTATTATTTCCGTTACGACGCCCGCGCCGACCGTCCGGCCCCCCTCGCGTATCGCGAAGCGGACCGCTATCGGCGTTATCAGCTCGACCACCATGGATATGTTGTCGCCGGGCATCACCATCTCGACCCCGTCCGGAAGCGTCACCGAGCCGGTCACGTCCGTCGTCCTAAAGTAAAACTGCGGCTTGTAACCCTTGAAGAACGGGGTGTGCCGGCCCCCCTCCTCCTTCGTCAGGATGTACGCCTCCGCCTTGAACTTCTTGTGCGGGGTTATCGTCCCGGGCTTCACGACCACCTGCCCGCGCTCCACCTCCTCGCGCTTCGTCCCGCGGAGCAACAGCCCCACGTTGTCGCCCGCGCGACCCTCGTCCAGGAGCTTGCGGAACATCTCCACGCCCGTGATGACCGTCTTCTGCGTCGGCCTCAGCCCCACTATCTCGACCTCCTCGCCGACCTTCACTATCCCGCGGTCCACCCTGCCGGTCACGACCGTGCCGCGACCCGCTATCGAGAACACGTCCTCTATCGGCATCAAAAACGGCTTGTCCACGTCCCGCTTGGGCTCCGGTATGTAGCTGTCTATCGCCGCCATCAGGTCCCATATGCACTTGCTCTTCTCGGCGTCCTCCGGGTTGTTGAGCGCCTGGAGCGCGCTCCCCTTCACTATCGGTATAACGTCCCCCGGGAACTGGTACTTCGACAACAGCTCGCGTATCTCGAGCTCCACGAGGTCCAAAAGCTCCGGGTCGTCCACCTGGTCCACCTTGTTCATGAAGACCACTATGTACGGAACGCCGACCTGCCGCGCCAGCAGTATGTGCTCGCGCGTCTGCGGCATCGGCCCGTCCGCCGCGCTCACCACCAGTATCGCGCCGTCCATCTGCGCCGCGCCCGTTATCATGTTCTTGACGTAGTCCGCGTGCCCGGGGCAGTCCACGTGCGCGTAGTGCCGCTTCGTCGTGCTGTACTCCACGTGCGCGGTGGCTATCGTTATCCCGCGCGCGCGCTCCTCGGGCGCCTTGTCTATCTGGTCGTACGGCACGTACTCCGCGAAACCCTTCTTCGACAACACCTCGGTTATCGCCGCCGTCAGCGTCGTCTTGCCGTGGTCCACGTGCCCTATCGTCCCCACGTTGACGTGGGGCTTGCTTCGGTCAAACTTCTCTTTCGCCATCGTTCAAATCCTCCCTGAAGTACCGTTAGACGCCCACAGCCTTGCCGGTGCCGCCGTGCTTGGCGATTATCTCTTCGCCGACCGACTTGGGCACCTCAAGGTATTTTTTGAACTGCATAGTAAAGTTCGCGCGACCCTGGGACATGGACCGAAGGTCGGTGGCGTAGCCGAACATCTCGGCCAGCGGCACTTCCGCGCGTATCACGCGCGCGTTCGTGCGCTGGGACATGTCCATGATCCTTCCCCGGCGCGACGAAAGGTTGCCCATGATGTCCCCCATGAACTGCTCGGGAACGACGACCTCGACGTCCATTATCGGCTCCAGAATGAACGCGCCGGCCTTTCTGGCCGCCTCCTTGACGGCCATGGAGCCGGCGATCTTAAACGCCATTTCGGAGGAGTCCACCTCGTGGTAGGAGCCGTCGAAAAGCGAGCATTGTATGTCTATCAGTGGGAAGCCCGAGAGCACGCCCCCTTCGAGCGCCTCCTGCATCCCCCTGTCCACCGGCGAGATGTACTCCCTGGGGACCACGCCGCCGACTATCTTGTTTACGAACTTGTATCCACTACCCGGGGGCAACGGCTCGACCTCTATCCAAACGTGGCCGTACTGGCCGCGCCCGCCGGTCTGCCGCACGAACTTCCCCTCCTGCTGTACCTTGGTGCGGATGGTCTCCCTGTAGGCGACCTGCGGTTTCGAGACGTTCGCGTTGATGCCGAACTCCCTGCGAAGCCTGTCCACGATGATGTCAAGGTGAAGCTCGCCCATTCCTGAAATGATGGTCTGGCCCGTCTCGTGGTCCACCTTCACGTGGAAAGTCGGGTCCTCCTGCGCCAGCTTGCTGAGCCCCTCGCCGAGCTTGTCGTGCTCCGCCTTGGTTTTCGGCTCGATGGCTATGGATATGACCGGCTCGGGGAAAATCATCCTCTCGAGATAAACGTGGCGGCTGTCGTCGCAAAGGGTGTCGCCGGTGAGGGTGCTCTTAAGGCCGACGACGGCCGCTATGTCCCCCGCGCGGACCTCCTTTATCTCCTCCCTTTTGTTGGCGTGCATCTGAAGGATGCGGCCGATGCGCTCCTTGCTCCCTTTTGTGGAGTTGACCACGTACGAGCCGGAGGTGAGCACCCCGGAGTATGCCCTTATGAACGTGAGCGTGCCGACGAACGGGTCGGTCATTATCTTAAACGCGAGCGCCGCAAACGGCTCGTCGTCGCTGGCCTTGCAAACAACCGGCGCGTCGTCGTCAGGATCGTGCCCCTGAACCGGCGGGATGTCCAGCGGCGAAGGGAGGTAGTCCACCACGCAGTCAAGCAGGGCCTGGACGCCCTTGTTCTTGAACGCCGCGCCGCAGATGACCGGCACGAATTTGAAGCCTATAACGCCCTTCCGGATGGCGGTCCTAATTTCTTCCTCGGTGAATTTTAAGTCGCCGTTCAAATATCGCTCCATC
>JACQBU010000055.1 GCA_016194375.1 Nitrospinota bacterium | reverse complement strand
TTCATACAAGGCGGGCCGCTGAGCTCCCTTGTTTTCTTCATAGGCACGTTCGTGCACGTCGGGCTCGTCGCCGCGGTGCTGGTGTTTCTTTGGTTGCACAACATGAGGATATCCAGGCCCCTCATACACGCCCCGAAGGAGCTCGCGATATGGTTCGGAATCATCCTGCTGGCGATTTCAATTTACAAGCCGGCGGTGAGCACCCCGCCGGCGGACCTGACCGCCTTGGTCGGCAAATCCCCGATGGACTGGTTTTTCCTTTGGCCGTTCCCGCTGACGGACGCCTATTCCTTGAGTGCTTCGACCGTTTTCATGACGGCGACCGGAGGTTTTTTACTTTTCGTCTCGGTCCCGTGGCTCATACCCGGCCCCTCCCCAAAGCCGGACTCGCTCGGGGCGGTCGTCGACGTCACAAAGGTGGATTTGTCGGCATGCACCGGTTGCACGCAATGCGTCAAGGCTTGTCCCTTTGAGGCGATACACATAAAACCCCGCTCCGACGGGAGGGATTACGAGGTGGAGGTCGAGATATATAAGGAACGCTGTGCAAAGTGCGGATTGTGTCTTCCGGCCTGTCCGTTCCCCGCCCTTTCGATGGGCAGTTGGAGCAATGAGTATTTAATGAAGCGCGTCGACGACCTGTTCCCGAACGGGGGCGCCGGCAAGACGCTCGTTCTCTCCTGCGAGAGGGCCGGCGTAAAGGACGAAATTTACAAAGAGGCCGAGAACGCCGTCCTCCTGTCGCTCCCCTGCGCCGGGATCATCGGAACGAAAACCATAAAGGAAGGGATGAAGCTGGGGTTGGACGGCATCGTGGTGGTCTCGTGCGTCCCGGAGGACGGACACTACCGCCTCGCCAAGAGAAAGATGGACCTGACGCGCCTCGAGATTTCCCACTTGGAGGGAGTCAGGATGGTCGCGGCCTTGGCGTCCCGCCCCCGGAAGATACTCGACGAAATCAGCGAGGCCCAGGCCGAATTTGCGGGGATGAAAAAGTGAAGATTCTGGGGCTTTCCATTCCGGCGATTCTCGTATTGGTGGTGGCGGCCGCGCCCATCCCTTATTTTGCGACGGAGCCTAGCTACACCTTCCGCCATGGGGACGAATCCGCCCTCGTGATTTCCTTCAAGCAAACCGGCAAAAGGATTCACGTCTGCTCCGAGGAAGAGGTCAAAGAATACGTGAAAAAAATAAAAAACTTGCGGCATTCCACGAACGCCGGCATCCAATGCGGAAGCAGACAGCGACATTCGGTGGACGTGACGGCGGCTATTGACGGAGTCCCCATGCTTTCAAAAAAGATCGAACCCTCCGGATGGCAGGGGGACACCGCGGCCTTCGTGTTCCAGAGATTTTATCTGCCCCCCGCCGCGCACCGGGTCGCCGTGACCATGCGCGACGCCGGCCCGGACTCTCCCCCCTACGCCTTTGAAGGGGAGCTCCAGTTTGAACCCGGCAAACAAATAGTGGTTGATTTCAACGGGTCGGAATTCAAGGCGCACTTCTAAGCCCGGTTTAATCTCCGTGGCGGCGGTCTGTACTATAATGCGGTTGGCCCGTCAAATCGGCCCGTTTAGCCGGGTTGGGGCTATTTGCGTAGCGCTGAAATGAAACCGATTTTTGAGGGATGAAAAAAGATGGCTCAAAACGACGGCGGAGAAAGAAAGTATTCGAAGGAAAAGTGGATCATAGGATTGTTGGTTGTTTCCTTGTTGGCGTTCGTAACCATCAGGATATTGATTTTGATAAAGAGAACCGGAGCCTTTTAGGGCCCGTAACGGCCTGATGGTTGTTCCTTTTAGCCCCGACGTCATTGGTTCCGGCCCCGGAGACGCGAGCCGTGTGCGGTAAGGGGCGCGTCTGAATCCACTCATTCCCCCGCCGTTAAAGGCCGGAAACGCCCTGCTGGCCTATTTACAGGAACGCCTAAACGCGATTTCCCCCCCTAGACTAAACCCGATGTACAACTTGGGCGCGCTGGGGTACTTCTTCATCTGGACGATTCTCATATCCGGCGTTTACCTTTTCATTTTTTACGACCTGCACTTGGACGGCGCCTATAATTCCGTCCAACGCCTCACGGTCGGGCAAAAATATTACGGGGGGGTAATCCGCTCGATTCACCGTTACGCCTCCGACGGATTGGCCCTGGTGGTCGCGCTCCACCTCCTGCAAACGCTTTTTTCGGACAGGTTCCGCAAATACAGGTGGCTGGCCTGGGTTTCGGGCGTCGTGATACTTCCCGTGGTTTGGTTCGAAGGGGTGACGGGATACGCCATGGTGTTTGACGAAAAGGGTAAAATGGCCGCGATACAACTCGCGGGCTGGCTGGACGCCATACCGTCCGCCCTGGAGCCGTTCTCTCGCAACTTCATTCCGTCCGGAACGATGAACTCGCTTTTCTTTTTAGTCCTCACCTTCCTCCACATAACCCTGGCGTCCCTGATGCTGTTGATCCTTTGGATACATTGCATGAGAATATCCCGGCCGGTAATCAACCCCCCGCCGCGGCTCGCCCTCTACGTCGGGCTGATGTTGTTGTTGCTGTCCATCGTCAAGCCCGCGGTAAGCGGCCCGCCGGCGGACCTTGCCGCACTGGCCTCAAACCCGGACGAGGACTGGTTTTATCTCTTCCCCTTCCCCCTGGCCGACGCCTTCGCGGCGGCCCCTTCCACAATATGGCTCGTCTCCGCGGGGGCGTTGCTGACGCTGTCGGCCATGCCGTGGATCGTCAGGGAGCCCCGGGCCGCGGCGAAGGCGGTCCCCGCCAAGGTTGACCTCGAGTACTGCACGGGTTGCGAGCAGTGCCACAAGGCCTGCCCTTTTGAGGCGATAAACATACTCCCTCGTTCGGACGGAAGGGATTACGAGCTCGAGGTCGAGATACTGGAGGAAAGGTGCGCCTCGTGCGGATTATGCCTGCCCGCGTGCCCGTTCCCGGCCATTTCCGTCGGTTATTGGACGCACGAATTTTTCGACAAACGGATAGCCGAGCTTTTTCCCGGCGGCCTCAAGGGCAGGATAATGCTTTTCGTTTGCGAGCGCGCGGGCGACCCGGACGTTTTCAACACTCTTGAAAACACCGCAAAGATGGTCGTACCCTGCGCGGGGATACTGGGCGCAAGGGCCGTAACCGCCTGCCTGGACGGCGGGGCGGACGGGGTTGTGGTGGCCGGATGCGTCGAGGAAGACTGCCATTACCGGCTTTCGCAGAGAAGGCTGGACATCACCAGGCTCGAAATCGGCCGTATAAAACGTGTAAAAACGGTCGCAGTTTCCAGGTTCTCACCCGACAAGACCCTGGACGAGATAAGGAAGGCGCACGAGGGGTTCAAACGGGAATGAGGGATAAGGTTTCGTTTTGGGCCCTAGCCGTGCTTTTGGCTCCGACGGCCGCCGTCTGGTATTTCTCCACCTCGCCTCGCTACACGTTTCGCCATTCCGCCCAGTCGGCGCTGGTGCTTTCCTTCAAGCACGCGACCAGAAGAATCCGCGAGTGCGGGGATGAGGAAAGCGCCGGATTCGTGGCAGGCATGAGTAACTTAAAGCACTCCCAAAACGCGGGCGTTCAATGCGGAAGCAGGGAGCGTTTCCCGCTGGAGATTAGGGTGGCGATTGACGGAAACGAGGCGTTAAGGAAAGAAAAAAAACCCTCGGGATGGAAGAGGGACAGCGCCGTCTTCATATTTGAGAAGTTTTACGTCTCCCCCGGCCGACACCTCGTCGAGATTTCCGTGAACGACTCGGGCGGCGGCGGGGGCGGCCTCGCCTTCCGTTTCGGCGAAACGATCAGCTTTGAACCGGGAAGGCTCGTGGTGATATACTTCGACGGGAAATCCTTCCTAATCGGCGGAGACATCCTCAAGGACGAAAAATGATGAACGCGCATATCTGTTTCGGGACGCTTGTGCATGACGTTTGACGTCCAAATCCTGCCGCACTTCCAGGCCTGGTGCAACGGCACGGCGGCGGTCCTGATGGTCTTCGGCTATTATTCAATCCGCAAGAAAAACAAGAGGGCGCACGCCGCCTTCATGCTTTCCGCCCTGTTCGCCTCGACCTTGTTCCTTATCGCGTACCTGGCGTTCCATTATTTGGCCGGATCCGTGAGATACGGGGGGACGGGGGGCGTTAGGACGGTTTATTTTTTCCTGCTGACCAGCCATACGGTCTTGGCGACCGCGACGTTGCCGATGATTTTTTACGTCCTGTCCCGCGTCGTCAAAAGGGATTTTGAGGCCCACAAAAAGGCGGCTAGGTGGACGCTACCGGCGTGGCTTTACGTTTCGATCACCGGCGTGGCGGTCCACATAATGCTTTACCACTTGCGATGAGCATATGACTCAAGGGGCGGCGTCCGCGAAACCGGGGCCGCAGGTTTCGCCGACGTTCGACCCTACCCGTCCCGATTAGATGGAGTCTATTATTGAATTCAACGTCGGGCTGGGGCGCATCGCCCTCGAGGCCTTCGCCGAATCGGGCCTGTAATAGCCGCCGAGGTCGACCGGTTTCCCCTGGCCGCCGTTGAGCTCTCCCGTTATCTTTGCCTCGCCGGCCCTCATGGCCTTTGCCACCTTGCCGAATCGCGCCTGAAGCTCCTTGTCATCCGTCTGCTCGGCAAGCGCCTCGGCCCAGTACATGGCGAGGTAAAAATGGCTTCCCGCGTTGTCCAGCTCGCCGGTGTTTTTGGAGGGGGACTTGTCGCTTTCCAAAAACTTCGCGTTGGCCCGCCCCAGCGTGGTGGCGAACAATTTCGCCTTCGCGTTTTTCTCCGACAGCGCCAGGTGGTCCAGCGACTCCGCAAGCGCCAAAAATTCGCCGAGCGAATCCCATCTTAAGTGCCCCTCCTCGACGAACTGCTGGACGTGTTTCGGCGCGGAGCCGCCCGCGCCCGTTTCAAATAGCCCGCCCCCCTGCATAAGCGGAACGATGGAAAGCATTTTTGCGCTGGTGCCGACCTCAAGGATAGGGAACAAGTCCGTGTTGTAGTCGCGCAGGACGTTCCCGGTGACCGAAATGGTGTCCTTCCCCTCCCTCATCCTGTCGAGGGAGAACTTCGCGGCCTCCGCCACCGTCATGATCCTGATGTCCAGCCCCTTGGTGTCGTGGTCCTTTAGGTATTTGTTCACCTTCTCTATCAGCTGGGCGTCATGCGGCCTGTCCTTGTCGAGCCAAAATATCGCCGGCATGCCGGAGAGCCTTGCTCTTTTCACGGTCAGCTTCACCCAGTCCTGTATCGGGGCGTCCTTGACCTGGCAACTGCGCCAAACGTCCCCTTCCTCTACGGAGTGCTCGAGGATGGTCTTGCCCGACGAGTCGACGATCCGAATCGTCCCCGCTCCCGCGGCTTGGAAGGTCTTGTCGTGGGAGCCGTATTCCTCCGCCGCCTGGGCCATAAGACCCACGTTGGGCACGCTTCCCATCGTCCTCGGGTCGAACGCCCCGTGTTTTTTGCAGTTGTCTATCGCCTCTTGATAAAGGGGAGCGTAGCTGTGGTCGGGGATGACCGCCTTGGCGTCATGGAGCTTGCCGTCGGGACCCCACATCTGGCCGGACTCGCGGATCATGGCCGGCATCGAGGCGTCAATTATGACGTCGCTCGGCACGTGCAGGTTCGTGATCCCCTTTTCGGAATTCACCATCGCGATCCGGGGCCGCTTTTGATAGCAGGCGTTGATGTCGGCCTCTATCTCGGCCTGTTTTTCCTTCGGAAGGCTCTTCATCTTGGCGTAAAGGTCGCCGATTCCGTTGTTGGGGTTGACGCCAAGCTCCGATATGACCGCGGCGTGCTTGTCGAAGACGTCCTTGTAAAACACCCTCACTGCGACGCCGAACATGATCGGATCCGACACCTTCATCATGGTCGCCTTCAAATGCATGGAGAAGAGAACCCCCTTCGCCTTGGCGTCCTCCATCTGTTCGCCGAAAAATTTCTCCAGCGCCTTTTTGCTCATAAACGTGCCGTCAACAACCTCGCCCGCCTGATAGCTCAGCTTTTCCTTGAGGACGACCGTCTTGCCGTCCCTGCCCGCGAACTCTATCCTGGCGGTCGTCGCGGCCGGGATGGTCGCGGATTTTTCGTTGCTTATAAAGTCGCCCGCGCTCATGGTCGAAACGTGGGTTTTTGAGTCCTTGCTCCACTTGCCCATCTTGTGCGGGTGCTTTTGCGCGTATTCCTTCACCGCGCCGGCAAGCCTTCGGTCGGAGTTCCCCTCCCTTATGACGGGGTTCACCGCGCTACCCGAAACTTTTGCGTATTTCGCCTTGATCGCCTTTTCCTCGTCGTTTTTCGGCTGTTCGGGATAATCGGGGAGTTTGTACCCCTTCCCCTGCAACTCCCTTATCGCGGCCTTCAATTGCGGGACGGACGCGCTCACGTTGGGCAATTTTATGATGTTGGCTTCCGGTTTCTTCGCGAGCTCTCCCAATTCCGCCAGGTCGTCCGGAATCCTCTGGGCGTCCGTCAGGAATTCCGGGAAGTTGGCGATTATCCTACCCGCAAGGGATATGTCCTTCGTTTCAATCGTGAAGCCGGCCCCTTTGGTGAACGCGCGAACAATCGGAAGCAAGGAGTACGTCGCGAGCGCCGGGGCCTCGTCGGTCATTGTCCACATTATTTTCGGATTGTTTGTTGACATAAGGTTCGCACTCCTAAAATATTCGTCATTTTTTAACCTGATGATTACCCCTCTTTACGGACGCAAGCCACGAAATTCTATGCGTTCGGGCCGCAACAGTCAATTCCCAAAATACGGGGAAGTCCCGCGCAAAGTCCTGCCTTTTCTCCGGCCCGGAAGCTCAAATGCGCCGAGGGAACGCCGTCAATATTTTGCCGCAACGCCGCTGTGGTAGAATAATTGGGATTTTTTAACGTGAATCCGCTGTGTTGCATGGAGGAAAATTATGCCGAAGCCGAAAATCGCCCAAAAGGGGGCGTACGTCATTTTCACGGAGGCCGGAATGTACGCATGGTGCGGTTGCGGCCTCTCAAAAAACCAGCCGTTTTGCGACGGCTCGCACAAGGGGACGGAGTACGAGGGGTCCAAGTTCGTCGCCTTCCCCGTCGAGGTGGAGAAGGACGGGTACAAGTCCTGGTGCGGGTGCAAGCAGACGGGCACGCCGCCGTGGTGCGACGGCTCCCACCAAAAGGCCGAATAAGTTTTTTCCCGCGCGTTGGTAAAACTCGTCGTAATCGCCGGCCCCACCGCGGTGGGAAAGAGCGACGCCGCGCTAAAGGTCGCGCTGGCGCTGGAAGGGGAGATTATAAACGCCGACTCAATCCAGTTGTACCGGCATTTCGACGTCGGCTCCGCAAAGCCCTCCGCCGAGGCGCGAGCCTTGGTCCCACACCATCTAATCGACATATTGTCGCCCGACGAGCGCTTTTCGTTGTGGGACTACAACGGCGCGGCGAGGGAGGCGATCCGGGACGTCGCGTCGAGGGGCAAACTTCCGATAATTTGCGGCGGCACGGGGCTTTACATCAAGGCGGTCCTCGAAAACCTCGACGGCGGTGTCAAGGGGAACGACGATCTAAGAACGGAGCTTTCAAAACTGACTAATGACGAGTTGCATGGGCGTCTGGCCGGCCTGAACCCGGAGGCGGCGCGAAAAATCCACCCGAACGACACCTACCGGCTGATTCGAGGGATTGAAAACTCCCTCCTGCCCCCGACGGGGAGCCGGAACTGGAAATCCGAGTACGACGCGGCCTATTTCGTCCTTTCCTCTGCCAAAAGCGCCGTTTATGAGAGAATAGGGGCGCGTGTCGACAAGATGTTTGAATCGGGCTGGGTCGAGGAGGTTCGAAACCTGCTCGGCCGGGGATACTCGCCGGACTGCAAGCCCTTCAAGAGCGTCGGGTACTGGCAGATCATGAAATTTTTGGCCGGAGAAACGCCGCCCGAAAAGCTGGCGGACGAGGTGAAAAAATCCTCCAGAAACTACGCCAAGCGCCAGATGACGTGGTTCCACGCCGTCAAGGACTCCATAAGGCTGGAGGCGGCGGAGGATCCGGCGGGACAAATAATTCGAATAATGACCACGGGCAGATGAGGCGTTTTTTAATCCCCGTCCTTCTTTTATCCCTCGCGTTTTGCCCGACGGCTACGGCGCAGGCCGGTCCTCCCGCCCTCGACGCGGTGAACGACGCGCCGAGGCTGTTCAGAAAGAAGGATTACGCGGGGGCGTTGAAGGCCTTCAAGGCGATTGACCCCGACCAAAGCGGGAAATTTTTCTACATGGCCGGCTATTCGCTCCTGCAACTCGGCCAAACAAACGAGGCCGGTGTGTATTTTGAAAAATCGTCGGCCAACCCGCTGGTCGGCGACGCCGCCCTCCTTCAACTGATGCTTGCTTGCGACGCGCGCGGCGAGCACGGCCGGTTGCTTCGGCTTACCGGGAGTTTTCTGGACCGGTTCCCCTATTCGCCCCATTTGCAGGAGGTCCTTTTGCTAAGGGCAAAATCCTTTTTGGAAACCGGCCTGTACCTAAAGGCCGGGGGCATGCTAAGGGAAATGCTCGCAAACGGCCGGGCCGCGCCGGACAAGGTTCTTTGGTTGCTGGCGCGCGCCAGGGAGGCCGCCGGCGACGTCCGGGAGGGCTATCTGGCGTACCGAACCATTTATTTCGAACACCCGCAGACGCCGTCGGCGGACAATGCGTGGGCCGAGATGGAGAGGATTAAGAGGGAAAATAAGGCGGTGTTTTTCCCCCCCGTTTCGCCGCAGGAGCAAATAAACCGGGCCAAATTGTTGGTCGCAAACAGGATGTACAAGGAGGCGGAGGCGAGCTTTGGCGGCATTACAAGGCGCGGCCTTCCCCGTAAGGACAAGGCGACGCTTCTAATGGGCCTTGCGACGGCGCAGGAAAGGCTCGGCCAAACGGACAAGGCGGCGGCCGCCCTTTCGGAGGCCGCCGCACTGCGCGACGCGGGGACTAGGCCGGACGCGCTGTATCATCTTGCGAAAATTTACTGGAACAAGGACGACCAGGAGAAAACGACGAATACATGCCTGCAGATATCAAAGGAATCCCCGACGTCCGAACTTGCGGCCAAGTCGCAATACATCCTGGCGCGATTGGCGGAGGCGAAGGGGCTCGTCAAGGAGGCCGTGGAGTCGTACGACAAGATATCGACGAACCACCCTTCTGCGGGGGTGGCGGACGAAAGTCTGTGGCGCGCCGGATTTCTTTCGTACCTAACCGGCGACTTCTCCGGGGCGGAAATACGGTTCGTCCGGCTTCGCGAGAAGGCCCGCAACGGGAACTCGACGTACCCGATGGCGGAATATTGGCACATCAATTCCCTTAAGGCCCAGGGAAAAAGAGTCGAGGACCTGCCGGGCCTTCTGGCCGCCAAGTATCCGGCGTCCTATTACGGAATACTTGCGGCGAACCCGGATATTTTTCGCCGGCTCGCCGTCCCTACGGGCGCCGACGCCGGGCTTGGGAACGCGGCCTTCGCGCGGATGGAAGCCCTCGCCGAAAGGGTCGTAAAAGAGCCGCGCTTGGACGACGGACATTCGTGGATGTTGAAAAGCGCCGCGGCCTGGGGCTCGACGGGGTTCGACGACGCGGCAAGGACGCTCCTCAACGGGGTCGCCGTGGCGCTCCCCCCTACGCCGGACGCGTCCTTATGGCTTGCCTGGCGGTATTACAAGGCCGGATGCCGTGCGTGCGCGTCGCGCACCGTCGAGGGGTTTAAACTGGACAACGCGACCCCCGAGGAGGCGGAGTTGTCGGCGTTCCTGAGCTTTCCCGTCGCCCACTGGGTCTCGCTGTTTTCGGAATCAAAAGCCAACGGCCTGGACCCGTTCCTCGTGCTTTCGGTGATAAGGCAGGAAAGCAGGTTCGACCCGGACGCCTCCTCGTCGGCCAACGCGCACGGCCTTATGCAGTTGATACCCTCCACGGCGGAGCGCATCGCGGCGAAGTTGGGCCTGAAGGGAACGACCGTGGAACTCCTGCACGACCCCGACGTGAACATCAGACTCGGCACGCGTTATCTCGCGGATTTGATAAGGGAGCAAAACGGCTCGCTTCCCCTCGCCCTTGGAACGTACAACGCAGGGCCCAAATTCATGGAAAGGCTGAAACAGCGCGTGCCGACGGACGACATGGAGGTTTTCATAGAGCAGATTCCGTATCAGGAAACGAGGGACTACGTCAAGAAGGTCCTGCGCAACTACGCAATCTACAGGAAGATTTACGGGGGTTTCGCCCCCGCGCCCCAAACCGCCCTGGAAAGACGATGAGGGCGGACGCGTCATCCACAAACCGCCCTCTTGAACTCCGCCACGAGTTCCTGGTCGAAGTGGTCCGGCTCGGCCTCAAGCATCCTGAAGGACATCTCCTGCGAGAAGGAGCGCTTGTAAACGCGCCTGTCCGTGAGCGCCACGTAGGCGTCCACGATTGACGCCATGCGCGGTAGCGTCCCTATCTCCGACCCTTTTAAGCCGCGCGGGTAACCCGTGCCGTCGAGCCTTTCGTGATGACACCAGGCTATGTCTATGACCGACTTGGCGATGTTCTTGCTCGAGGCCAGCACGTCCACGGAATGTTTTACGTGTTCCTTCATGACCAGCCATTCGTCCGGCTCGAACCCGCCCCCCTTGTTAAGGACCTCCAGCGGAATCCTCGCCTTTCCTATGTCGTGAAACACGCCCCCGAGGGTCATCGTCTCGGCCTCGTCCCGCGTGAAGCCTGAGGACAACGCAAAAAGCGAGAGATATATCCCGGTGCGCAGGCTGTGCACGAACGTGTAGTCGTCGTGCTCCTTCATGGCGTCAAGCAACTTGTGCGTGGAGCTGTCTCCCGCCGCATCCACTATCAGTTTGCCCACGCCGACGAAATCTGAATAGTCGTCCCCGGCTCCGACGCCGCCCGCGCGGCTCTTTGCGCGATTGAGCGTTTGCATGGTGAACCGCAAAATCTGTTCCTGCTCCGGGTCGAGGTCGCTCCATGAGGACTCCACCTCCGCGTTTATCCAACGGGAGACCTTCTCCACCATGTCCGCCTTTGGGAACGGTTCGACCAAGAAATCGCAGACGCCGTATCGCATGGCCTTTTCCACCGACTCCCGGTCGTGCCGCGGCGTGACCATTATTATGTTCGCGCCCGTGTCGAAGCCGCGGGCCTCGCGATAAGCCTTCAAAAAACCGAACCCGTCCAGAACCGGCATTTCCGAATCCAGCAGAATCACCTGAAACTTGTACTTTCTCACGATGTTCATCGCGACCATTCCGTTTACCGCGCCGTAACAGGCATAACCAAGCATTTTTTCGATTTCGGACTTAAGCGACTGCCGATTGTTAGGATTGTCGTCAACAATCAATACTTTTTTTTCCACAATATTCCTCTTAATGAAACTGAATACATCAAGTTGCGTGCCAAATTTTTTGGATGGTCAACCGGCTGTTATTGCATGATTTGTCATGCCCCGGACATTTTCGCCCGGCCCAAATATGCAAATAATGGTTGCCACGGTGTTTTGAGGCGACAATTTTGAGGGGGCGTAAAAAACGCCAGCTTACGGACTAATTGGAGATTTTGATGGAGCAGGTTCCGCAATCAACGGCGGCCGGCGGCCTCGCCCATGACTTTCCGAAATATTTTAGGCATCGAGACGCCTTCCGCGGCGGACATTGCCGCCACTCCGCCCATCATCGCCCCCACGATTCCCGGGCTCATCACGTCGGAGCCGGACAAGAATAGGTTGCGCACCGGGGTCTCGACGCGGCAGAACGGCGCGCCCAACCGCGCCGGCACGCAGGGGACCCCGTAAAAACCCCCGCGCGGATTCCGCTGGAAATATTCCATCGTAAGCGGGGTCGAGACGTCGTAAAACTCCACCAAATCCTTGAACCCGGGCCAGCGCGACTCCAGCTTTTCGAGAAGTTTTACCGCAAGCCTCTCCTTAAGCTCGTAGTACTCCTTGTCCCGTTTCCGCCAGCCTTTGCCCGCCCATTTCGCCCAATCCTCGTAACACGACATGACGGCGACCTCCGCCGTGTGCGCCTTCGCGGAAGGGTCTTTTAGGGACGGGAAGGAGAGGAAATACGGGGAAAGCGGCGGTTGGTTGTCGTGGTCGAGAGAATCATAAACCCAGAAGTTGCCGCCGTCGAAACCCAGCACGGCTGGGGACTTTTTGAAGCATATATAAAGAACGAACATGCTGTCGCTCGCCGGGAAGGACTCGAGCTCCTTTCGGAACGGCACCGGGGTGTCGGGGGGAAGCAGGGATAGATACGTGTTCGCGGCCCCCGCGTCGGAAATGATTATGGGCGCGTACAGGGGCTCCTCCCCTCCTTCGCCCTCCACCGCCACGCCCGCGGCGGCGCCGTTTTTGACAATTATCCGTTTTACATTCGCGCGGACGCGCACCTCGCCCCCCGTCCGCTCGATTTGCGGGATTATGGTTTGGGCGATTTTTCCCGCCCCGCCGACGGGGTACCACCCGCCCCTTAAATAAGCCCTCGCTACAAGAGACTGCATTCCGAAGGAACTTTTCGAAGGCGGAACCCCGTGATCCGGCCATTGCGAGGCCAGAAGCGCCTTAAGCCGCCCGTCCTTAAAACGGCCGTCGAGGTATTCCTTCGTCGTCATGCGCGCCAGCGAGCCTAAAACGTTGAACGCCCCGCGGGCCGGCGGGCGCAAAGGCCGGGGGAGCGAATCCACGAAATGCCGAAAGCCGAACCAAAAAGCCGCCCTTTTCGCGTCGGAAAAATACCGTCGCAACGCGTTCTCCTCGGCGGGAAACAGGGCCACGAGATTCTTAAGATAGCTCTTTGGGTCGGCCTGGACGGTGAATTCGAGGCCGGGGTAGACGAAGTGTTCGATTGACCGGGGCATTTGTTTCCATTCAAGCGCTCCCCCGGAGATGAAATCCATGATTGCGCGTGGCATGCCGCCCGGCCCCATCTGCCCCACGTAGTGAAGGCCGACGTCGAAACGAAACCTCCCCTTCCTAACGAACGAATGCGTCTGCCCGCCGGGCTGGAAGTGCCGCTCCAAGACCAACGCCCGTTTGTCCTTCAGCCGGGCCAGCAACGCGGCGGCGGTAAGCCCGCCCATGCAGGAGCCGATTACGATGGCGTCGAAGCCGCTTCCCTTTTGGCGCATGTCCCGGGGACCCTCCACAATTGAAATGCTATGCCCCCCGGCGGAGGCAGTCAAGCGTTCCCCTTTGCCAATCAGGGGGCGGTGGTCACGGCAGTTCTCCCGCGCGGGGAGGCGGGATTGCCTCCCCCGCCAACGTTTCCTTGAGCGCATATTCTTTCGGGAGCCGGGCGACAATGGCATATATAATGTGGCGGATTATGTTCGACACGGTGATAAAGAACTCCACGTTGTTCGGCCTAGACGGTGGCAAATCGGCCGCCACAGACGTCGGGATTAAGGACGGCAAGATAGCGAGAATAGGCCCCATTGACGAGAAAACCGGAGGAGCCGCGGCCCGGAGGGTGGTTGACGGAACCGGCTACTACGCCCTTCCCGGCTTCGTGGATCCCCACTCGCACTCGGACTACTACCTTTTAATAGACCCGTCCGCGGAAGGGAAGATAAGACAGGGGGTGACCACCGAAATCGGCGGCAACTGCGGTTATTCCTCGGCTCCCATCGGCGGGGAGATATTTGAGACGCGGCGCGAAGCGTACAAATCGCAGTTCGGACTCGACCCCGACTGGAAGGATTTTTCGCAGTTCTGGGGGCGGCTTAAAAAAAGGGGGAGCGCGGTAAACTTCGCGGGACTCGTGGGATACAACACCGTGCGCGCCTCGATTCTCGGCACGCGGGACGTCCCGTTCCAAGGCAGGGAAAGGGAGGCGATTAAAACCGCGATAGCCGAAAACCTCGCGCAGGGGGCCGCGGGCCTGAGCGTCGGCCTGGTGTATCCCCCCGCGTGCTTCGCGAAGCTGGACGAAATGACCGAGGTGGTGGCCGTGGCCGCGAAGGCCGGCAAAATCTTCACCACGCACATCCGTTCGGAGGGGCCCCGCCTCGTGGAATCCATCGAGGAGGTCCTGGAACTGGCGAGGCGGACGGACGTGAAGTTGCAGATATCGCACCTCAAGACCGCCGGCAGGGAGAACTGGGGCAAACTGGACAAGGTCTTCGCGCTGATAGAGGACGCCCGCTCGCGCGGGATGGACGTGCAGTGCGACAGGTATCCCTACACCGCCTCAAACACCGGACTTCAGGTCGTCCTGCCGGACTGGGCGTTCGACGGCGGGCGAAACGCGGTCATCGAAAGGCTCCAATCTAGGGAGACGCGCAAGAAGCTTCGCGAAGAAATACTGGCAAACCATCCCGAGAGGGAGTATTGGGACACGGTCATGGTGTCGCAGGTCGCCACCGCCGCGAACGCCCGATTCGAGGGGATGACGGTAAGCATGGGCGCGAACGCGTCCCGCAAGGACTCGTTGGACTTCATATTCGACCTGCTGTTGGAGGAAAAAACCGAGGTGGAGGCCATTTATTTCTGCATGAGCGCGGAGAACATGGACAGGATAATCCTCAAGGACTACGTCATGATAGGCTCCGACGCCGGGGCGAGGGCCGTTGCCGGCCCGCTTGGAATAGGAAAGCCCCATCCGCGCACGTTCGGCTCGTTTCCGCGGTTCTTCGGCGAATACGTCTTCAAAAGAAAACTCGTCGCCATGCCGGAGGCGGTGCGGAAGAGCTCGACCGCCGCCTGCGAGCGGTTCGGAATCCCGGGGAGGGGGTCGCTCAAGGAGGGTTTTTACGCCGACGTGGTCATGATGGACCCGTCAAGGGTGGCGGACACCTCTACCTACGAGAAGCCGCTCTCCTACCCCGAGGGTATTGATTACGTCTGGGTCAACGGGGAGTTGACGCTCGACGCAGGAAAAAGCACGGGCGCGCTCGCCGGACGCGGACTGGCTATTTAAGGGGGGGGCATGTCGCTAAAAACTTTCCTGATAGGCCGGCCGATAGATTCGGTTAAGGAAATACACGAGCGTCTCAACAAAACTCTGGGGCTTGCGGTCTTTTCATCCGACGCGCTTTCGTCCGTCGCCTATGCGACCGAGGAGATGCTTATCCCCCTGACGCTCGCCGGCATGACGATGGTGCATTATTCCATGCCGATATCCGTCGGCATCATCGTGCTCATAGCGGTCGTGGCCATCTCCTACATCCAGACGATACGCGCATACCCGACGGGGGGCGGAGCCTACATCGTCGCAAAGGAAAACCTGGGACTGCGGGCCGGGCTAACGGCCGCCGCCGCGCTTTTGATAGACTACGTTCTCACGGTGGTGGTCTCCATATCCGCTGGCGTTGCCGCCATAACCTCCGCCTTCCCGTCCCTCCACAACCACGTGGTGCTACTTTGCCTGCTGTCGCTTATGGTCATAGTCATGGTGAACTTAAGGGGGCTTAGGGAATCCGGGGCAATATTCGCCGGGCCGGTTTACTTGTTCGTCGGGGGCCTGTTGCTACTGGCGGCCGTGGGCGCGTATAAATATCACGCCGGCGGGGTCCAGCCGAGAAACGTCCTCACAGCGGCGGCGGCCTTCCAGGCGTTGCCCTTTCTCCTGATTATGCGGGCGTTCGCCTCCGGTTGCACAGCGCTCACAGGCATCGAGGCGGTGGCCAACGGCGTGAAGGCGTTCCGTGAGCCGGAGGCTAGGAACGCGTCCTTAACGCTCATGTGGATGGCGCTTATTCTGGGGACGCTTTTCATAGGAATAACTTACGACGCCTATTCATACGGAATACTGCCAAAGGAGGACGAAACCATCCTCTCACAGCTCGCCTCCTCGGTCTTCGGAGTCGGGCCGGTCTATTACGTCATCCAGTTTTCGACGTTTGCCATATTGGTGCTCGCCGCCAACACCTCCTTCGCCGACTTCCCTCGGCTAAGCTCCATCCTCTCGCTGGACGGATTCATGCCGCGCCAGTTGTCCAGCCAGGGGGACAAGCTGGTCTTCTCCAACGGCATCATCCTGCTCGGGGTCTTTTCGGCGGCGCTGATATTTATGTTCGGCGGGGACGTCCACTCCATGATACCGCTGTACACGGTGGGCGTCTTCATCGCCTTCACTCTGTCGCAGGCCGGCATGGTGGTGCATTGGTTCAAGAACCGGGAGGGATGGTGGATGCCTTCCATGCTGATGAACGGGTTCGGCGCGGTGGCGACGGCGCTGGTTCTGCTTGACGTCTCGTACGCCAAGTTCGCCCACGGCGCGTGGATGGTGTTGGCGGCCCTGCCGGTAATCATCTACTTCATGTACAAAATTCGAAGCCATTACCTGTCAATAAACGAACAACTCGTCCCGACGGGACCAACGACCGAAACCGAATACGCCCACCATTCCGTGATAATCCCCGTCAGCGGCGTGAACATGGCGGTCATAAACACCATCAAGTATGCCAAGGCCATATCCGACGACGTCCACGCCATTTATGTCTGCCTAGACGTTTCCAAGGCGACCATTACCAAGGAGCTTTGGGACAAATACGGGATGAACGTGCCGCTTCTGGTTCTGGACTCTCCGTACCGCTCAATAGTCGAACCGGTGGTGGATTACATCGACGGCGTCCGCCACGTTTACACTAACGGAGTCATAACAGTCATCCTTCCCGAATTCGTCCCGTCCCGTTGGTGGGAGCACATCCTGCACAACCAAACGGCATGGTTGCTTAAAGGGGTGCTCCTTTTTAAAAAAGGCGTCGTCACCACAAGCGTCCCGTTCCAGCTTAGGTGAGCCGCCTTCGGGCGTCACGTGGAACCCTTCCACAAAACAGGCGAGATTCAAGCCAATAAATCCATGGTTTTGAAGGCCGTATTGTGAACGCCGCGAAAAATATGTTGATAACTTTCGGTACTTAAACTTTATGATTCCTCAACCCATTTATTTTTCGGGGCTTTGGTGGAAGTCCTTGTATTCACATTAGGTTGGAGGCTGTTGATCGTTAGCCTAATTTTAAAAAACCCCGGTTTGTGTTGACCTCCCAAACGATTTTTTTAGTTATCCACACATTTTAAACAACCGCCGCGTATTAAGATTACTTCCCGCATCTCGACTTCATGCCGCGCCAAAATTTGCTTTTCAAACGGCCATGGGGTTAGAATTACAACCCTGCTCCGCGTTGTTCGGCAGACAAGACGGGCGGGAAAAACCCTTGCTCGTGCGCGCGTCGCACGGGCTATAAACCAAAAGGAGGACAAATTGCCAAAGTACGAGGCCGTTTTCATAGTTGAACCCGACAAAACAGAGGACCAGGTAGTCAAGCTCGCCGAGGACCTCAAGGCCTTCATCGAGAAGGAAGGGGGCGTGGTCGAACACATCGAGCAGTGGGGAAAAAAGAAGCTCGCATACTCCGTGGGAAAGCACCGATACGGTTACTACACGATGTTCCACTACACTATTTCCGGCCCGACGGTGGCCAAGGTCGAACGCAACCTGAAACTGAACGAGTCGGTGGTAAAATACGTCACCCTTTCACACCATGCACAGACGATGTTGCGCCCTTCGTCCGAGATGCCGACGTCGTACGCCCCCAGGGAAGGCGGCCGCTACTAGGCGGCGGGCGACGGCATGGCGAGCCTGAACAGGGTCTTTTTAATGGGGAACCTCACGAGGGATCCGGAATTGCGGTACATCCCGTCGGGCCAGGCGGTTTGCGCCCTCGGGCTTGCCGTGAACAACAAATACGGCTCCGGCGACGACAAGAAGGAGGAGGTTCTTTTCATTGACGTCAACGTCTGGGGCAAATCCGCCGAGAACTGCGCCGAATACCTAAAGAAAGGGCGGCTGGTTTTCGTCGAGGGTCGGCTTAAGTGGCGCCAATGGGAGAAGGACGGGCAGAAAAAGTCAAAGATCGACGTCACCGCCATATCGGTCCAATTCATGCCGACCGGCGGGGCCGGCGGAGGGGGACAGCCGAGACAACAATCGGAGGACGAACCCCCGCAGGACGCTCCGCCCGGCGACGACGAGGTTCCGTTTTGAACCTAGGAAGAGTTTTTTAATTGTAACCGGCGGCCCGTGCCGCCATAAAAAAATCAAAGGAGCTTGAAGAATGAGACCCGCAAGAGACGTAAAGAAAAAAAGGAAAAGGACCTACATGCAGAAGAAGATCTGCAGGTTCTGCATGGACAACGTCAAGTACATCGACTACAAGGACCTTAAGACCCTGCGGTCCCTGACGACCGAAAGGGGCAAGATAATCCCCAGCAGAGTGTCGGGAAACTGCGCCAAACATCAGCGCGCCGTCACCGCCGCCATCAAGGTGGCCCGCAACATAGCGCTGTTGCCCTTCACGCTGGAGAGCTGACCGGCGCGAGCCCGTCATAACCAAAGGACGCTTATGGCGGAATCGCCGGCCGAGGAGCCGCAACGACGACGCGTCGAGTTGGGAAGGCTGGCCGCCCCCCTGCTCAGCGCCGTCCTCTTCCTCTCCATTTTTTACGTGCCGGTGCTGGGCGTCGTGCTCAACCTGTTCGCCCCCCTGCCCCTGATCTACTCTTCCCTGAGGTTCGGCGAGGGGGCGGGCGCCGGCGCCGCCTTGTTTTCCGCGCTCGTCGTCGCGGCCGGTTCGGACCCGCGCACGGCGGCCTTTTACTTCCTCTCCTACGCGCTGATGGCGCTGGTCATGTCCCGCCTGATGTCCCGCCAATCCGGCCTGAACGCGGCGGCGGGCTACGGCGCAGGGGTTTCGATGGCGGCGACGGCGGTCTTCCTTTACTTCGCCCTGGGCATGGCGTCGGGGGGCGGCGGGTATTACGACGAGCTGGTCAAATCGGCCCAGACCGTGATTGCGGAGATGATAAGTGCGTACAAAAAGGCGGGAATGCAGGAGGAGCAGTTGGCGATTCTGTCGAAAAATTCCCCGCTCATCGCCAAATGGTCCGTGAGCCTAATCCCGGGGATGGCGGTTTCCGGGTACTTGTTGATGGCGTTTTGCAACTATTTGTCGTACAAGTTCCTGCGATCCCGCTGGCCTGGCCTAAAGGCGCCGGACGACGTCAGCCTGCTCAACTGGTACCCGCCGGACCGGACGGTGTTCGTCTTCATAGCGGGAATGGCCCTGGCGCTCCTTCCCAACGACGCGGCGCGCGTGGCTGGAATCAACGTCCTTGTCGTCACGGTGCTTGTTTATTCGGTCGCGGGGTCGTGCGTCCTAAGGTTCTGGTTCGAGAAAATAAGGTTCCCGAAATTTCTTCGCATGTTCTCGTATATTTTGATATTATTACAGCCGTTTATTGCGGTGGCGGTCGCCGCGATGGGTTTGTTCGACCTATGGTTCGATTTCAGGAAAATACGCCGACAGGCGGGCGTCAAGGAGGAATAAAAATGGAAGTGATACTCAAGGAAGACGTGGTAAAGCTCGGCAAGGCGGGACAACACGTGAAAGTGAAGCCGGGTTACGGGAGGAATTTCCTCCTGCCCCACGGGCTGGCGGTGGAGGCAAACGCCGGGAACCTGAAGGTGATGGAGCAACACCTGGCCAACCGCGCCAAGAGGCTGGCCGCGCTGAAGGCGGACGCTGAGGCGCAGGCCGCTGAGCTTGGCAAACTACGCCTCGTGTTCGTCAGGAAGGTGGGCGAAGAGGGAAAACTTTTCGGCTCCGTGACCGTTTCGGACATAGCCAAGGAACTAATCGGCCACCGACATTTCCACGTCGACAAGCACAGGATACATCTGGACATGCCGCTGAAGACCGTCGGGGAGCACAAGATAGAGATAAAGTTGCATCCCGAGGTCTCGGCTGAATTCATCGTGGAGGTCCAGGCCGAGGCGGAGGAAAAGGCCGTCGAGCCGGAGCCGGAAAAAGTCGCGGAACAGCCGGAAGGCTGAGTCCCCATGGCATTGGAACTCCATACCCTTACTCCAGCGGGGGCTGGACGGGTTCTCCCGCAAACCATCGCGGCGGCACAATCGGTCCTTGGCGGCGTGTTGTTCGACAACGCCGCCATGGCCCGCGCGTTGGAATACCTTAAGACCGGCGAGGAGTTCTACAAACCCGCCCACAGGCTCATCTACTCCGCGTTTTTGGAGCTGTTCGACCGGAACGAGCCTATCGACCTGATGACCGTTTCCGAAAGGCTTCGAAAAAAGAAAACCATCGACGAGGCCGGCGGACTCGACTACCTGGCCAAGCTGATGGAGCTCACCCCCACCGCCGCAAACGTGGGGACGCACTCCCAGATAGTCAAGGAAAAGGCGCTCCTGCGCCGGCTTGTGGTCACGGCCGCGGAGGTGATGAACCTCGGATACGAGGACTCCGAGGACGTGGACGCGGTGATTGACCAGGCCGAAAGGCTTATATTCGACCTCGCCGAGGAGAGGATACAAAAGGGGTTTAAAAACATCAAGGAGGTGGTGACAGAGACCATAAAGGACATCGAACGCCTCTTTGAGAAAAAGGAGCTCATCACCGGACTCCCTTCCGGATACGACAGGTTCGACGAAATGACGGCCGGCTTCCAGCCCGGCGACCTGATAATAATGGCGGGAAGGCCCTCGATGGGAAAGACCGCCATTTGCATCAACATCACGGAACACCTCGCCCTGAACCACAAGAAATCCGTAGCCTTCTTCTCGCTTGAGATGTCCGCGATGCAACTCGTCCTTAGGATAATCTCCTCCCTGAGCAGGATATCCATGCACAAGATACGGACCGGATATCTGGCCCACAGCGACTGGCCCCAGATCACCAACGCCGTCAGCCGCCTGTACGAGGCGGGAATACAAATAGACGACTCCCCGCTCCAGACCGTTCTGGACATACGCTCCAAGGCGCGCAGGCTGAAGGCGGAAGGCAGGCTGGACATGATAGTGATCGACTACCTTCAGCTTATGACGGGGCGCGGCACCCCGGAGAGCAGGGTGCTGGAAATTTCCGAGATGACGCGGGGGCTCAAGGCCATGGCGCGGGAGCTCAACGTGCCGGTCGTCGCCATCTCCCAGCTTTCGCGCAAGGTGGAGGACCGCCCCGACAAAATGCCCCAGCTGTCCGACCTGCGCGAGTCCGGCTCGATAGAGCAGGACGCCGACGTGGTCGCGTTCGTGTACCGCGAGGAATACTATCATCCCGACAAGGTAGAGGCCCAGGGGCTCGCGGTGGTTAAAATCGCAAAACAGAGGAACGGCCCCGTCGGGGCCGTCAAGCTCGCCTTCAACAAGGAATGCACGAGGTTCGACAACCCGTCGTTCGACGCCCCGCCGCTCCCCTCGGAGGCCGGGGAGTAGGGGCGCATGCTCGAGGCTCGCATTGACTTGGCGGCCTTCCGCCACAACGTCGGTTGCCTAAAAAAAATCGCCGGCCCCGACGTCTCGCTCCTCCCCGTGATAAAGGCCGACGCCTACGGACACGGAATGCCGAGGCTGGCGCGGGAGTCCCTGAAGCTCGGCGCGCCGATGCTCGGCGCGGGCACCCTCGAGGAGGGGGTCCTTCTTCGCCAAAACAAGATAGCCGCGCCGGTCCTTCTTTTGGACGGGATATTCCCGGAGCAGGCGAAGGACGCCGTGAAATACCGGCTGACCCCCGTCGTCTACACCCTCGAAGTCGCCCGCATAATGGACAAGATGGGAAAAAAGGCCGGGCGCAGAATAAGCGTCCACCTGAAGTTCGACACGGGGATGAGCAGGCTGGGCTTCACGCTGGCGGAAAGCCGGCCGACGCTGGCCGCGGTGGCTAGGATGAGGAACGTCCACGTCGAGGGAATCATGACCCACCTCGCCTCCTCCGCCGACGCGGACTCTCCCCAAACGGAGAATCAGCTGAGGCGGTTTGACGCGATCATAGCCGAGGCCGGGCGCGCCGGAATAAAACCGACGTACGTCCACGCCGCAAACAGCGGCGCGATAATCGCCCACAAGCGGTCGCACTACAACATGGTGAGGCCCGGGATAAGCCTTTACGGAGCGCCCCCCGTCGAGGCGAAGGGCTTTGCGTTTCAAGAGGTGATGACCGTCGCCAGCAGGCTGGTACTCGTAAAGAACGTCCCGCAGGGGGAGGGCGTCGGATACGGCGCTACGTACATAACCCCCCGCGCAAAAAAAATCGGCGTCGTGATGGGCGGATACGCCGACGGCGTCAACAGGCTGTTGTCCAACAAGGGCTCCGTAGTCGTGAATGAACGGGCCGTCCCGATACTCGGCCTCGTATGCATGGACAACTTCATGGTGGACCTGAGCAAGGCGCCCGCCGCGAAGGAGGGGGACGAGGTCGTCCTTCTGGGCGGCGGCTATGAGGAGACGTCGGTGAACCGATGGGCCGAGCTGACCGGAACGATACCCTACGAGGTTTTCTGCCGGATCGGCATGGGGGGGCGCATCAGGCGCGTCTACGTCAACGGCTGACCTTTTCCACGGCTAAGTCCGGCAACCAGCTGTAGCCGACCCGCCACCCCATGCTTGGAAGGGGCCGCCAAACCGAATAAAAATATGTTAAAATGTATTTGTGAAGCACCTCTTGGTTTTGCTGATGATTTCACTTTCCGCGCCGGCGTTCGCCGCAGGAACAATACCGCCCACAAAACAGGCCGGGAACGCCGTTTACGAGAACCTCACCTCAAACTTGGCCTGCCTTTGCGGATGCGGCACGACCCTTAAGACCTGCCCCCACGAGACATGCTCCTTCGCAATACCGGTGAGGAAGGAATTGCGCGGACTCATCGACCAGGGGTTGTCGGGCGACGAGATAAAGGCGAAATTGGTGGCCCACCACGGCGAGGCCATCTTGGCACAGCCGATGTTCTACGGGTTCAACACGCTCGCTTGGATAACCCCGTTTTTGGCCATCATGGTCGTGGGATATCTGGTGGCCACGATAATCAAAAAATGGTCCGTCGGCAAGACGGTCCCCGCGGCTAAGAAACCGGCGGCGACCTCCCCATCGCCCGACCGATACGTGGAAAAGATGCGCGAAGAACTTAAGAAGTTCGAGGACTAATGATAATAGTGGAACTGCTTCTGGTTTCCGCCGTCCTGGCCGCGATAGGCTACCCCCTCTTCGTCCAGCCCAAGTCCGCGGTCAGGACCTCCGAGGACGGCGACGAATACCACAAGCTCATCGCCAAGAAGGAGGCGGCGTTCGTCGCCTTGAAGGACCTGGACTTCGACCACAAGACCGGAAAAATCGACGACGCCGACTTCGACCAGCTAAAGGCCAGGTACGAGGACGAGGCGGTTGCCGTCTTGAAGCGGATTGACGGCGTCGGCGGGGCGTCCCCCGCCTTTCGAAAAGCGTCCGGCGGCGAGCAGGCGGGAATTTTCTGCACATCCTGCGGAACCCAGGCTAAGGCCGGGGACCGTTTTTGCGGGAACTGCGGCGCCAAGCTATCCAAGTAGCCCGCCGGATATGACCGCCCCCTCTTTGGCGGGATCCGCCTTTAGCTTGTTTTAAGTTTTTTCCGTCCCCTCCCGCGTCACGCGCTCCTCCGGAGCGTGTCCCCGTGAAAACGGGCGGCAAGGCGTGATAAGGTCGAGTCCGCCGCGGGAGTTCTATTTCTCCTGCAACTGTTCGAAGAAAACTCCCATGTCGCGGAACTTTTTTCTTCGCTGGCCGACAATCTCCTCGGGGGAGAGCGCCGACAATTCGCCCAGCGTCCTGCGCAACACCCTTTTAAGCACGTGCGCCGCAAGCATCGGGTTCCTATGCGCCCCGCCCACCGGCTCCCGGACGATTTCGTCTATTATCTTGTTTTCCAACAGGTCCCTCGAGGTCAGCGCGAGCGCCTCCGCGGCCTCCTCCACCTTGGACTGGTCCTTCCACAAAATCGCGGCGCATCCCTCGGGCGAGATGACCGAATATACGGAATGCTCGAACATAAGGACGCGGTTGCCCACGCCGAGCGCCAAGGCGCCGCCGCTACCCCCCTCCCCGGTTATCACGCACACTATGGGAACCCTCAAGGCGGCCATCTCCATGAGGTTTCGCGCGACCGCCTCCGCCTGCCCTCGCTCCTCCGCGCCTATTCCGGGGTAGGCGCCCGGGGTGTCCAACAGCGTGACGACGGGCTTTGAAAATTTTTCGGCCAGCTTCATAAGCCTGAGCGCCTTGCGATACCCTTCCGGGTGCGGCATCCCGAAATTGCGGTACATTTTTTCCTTTATGTCCCTGCCCTTTTGTATGCCTATGAACATGACGGACCTGGATTCCATGGTCCCGAAGCCGGCGACGATGGACGGACCCACCCCGAAAAGCCTGTCCCCCTGCAGTTCGACGAAGTCCGGCGCCAGCTCCTTAATGTAGTCAATCGCATACGGGCGGGCCGGATGCCGCGCGAGCTGTGTCTTCTGCCATCTGCTGAGGCGGGAGAAGGTCTCCATCTTGACCTGTTTGAGTTTTTTGCGCATTTTTCGAATCTCGGAGGAGAAGTCGGCGTCCTGCAACTTGCTCAGGGAACGCAGTTCGTCGAGCTTGTTTTCAAGCTCGAGTATCCTTTTTTCGAAGTCCAAAAACGCGATCGTCATCTGCCAGATTCTACCGCGCTTTGGGCGCCCGACAAAGCTTTTACGCCGCCGTTTTTGGCGCGCGCCTTTGGAATTTGTCCATGAAGACGTATACGACCGGGGTCAGGTAAAGCGTGATGAGCTGTGAGATCAACAGCCCGCCGACGACCGCCAGTCCGAGCGGCCTGCGCGCGTCCGCGCCGGCGCCAAACCCCAGGGCTATCGGCAGGGTGCCCATAAGCGCGGCCATCGTGGTCATCATTATCGGCCTGAACCTTATGACGGCCCCCTGATAAATCGCCTCCGCCGGCTCCAGGCCGCCGCGCCTCTCCGCCTCCAGCGCGAAGTCTATCATCATGATGGCGTTTTTCTTCACTATGCCAACCAGCATGATTATTCCGACAAGCGAGTAAACGTTGAGCTCCTTGTGAAAGAGCATCAGGGTCAGAACCGCGCCGAGACCCGCCGACGGGAGCCCGGACAATATGGTAATCGGATGAACGAAACTTTCGTAAAGTATGCCGAGCACTATGTAAATCACGACTATGGCCAGCAGGATTATCATCCACATCCCCTTGAACGACGATTGAAACGCCTGCGCCGTCCCTTGGAAGGAGGTCGTGATGGTCTCCGGAAGTGTCTTGACGGCGACCTCCCTTATGGCGTCAATCGCCTGGCTCAAGGAAATGTCCGGCCTGAGGTTGAACGAAATGGTGACCGCCGGCAACTGGCCCAGATGGTTCACCTGAAGCGGGCCGACCCCCACCCCGACGTTCGCCACCTCGCTCAACGGCACGAGCTTCCCGGACGAGGAGCGCACGTACAGCATGGACAGAGCGGCGGGGTCCCTCTGAAACTGCGGCGCGAGCTCCATGATCACCTGGTATTGGTTGTCGGGCGCGTAGATGGTTGACGCCTGGAACGTTCCGTACGCAAAATAAAGGGCGTTCTCTATCTGTGCGGGAGTCACTCCGTAGGACGCGGCGGCGTCCCGTTTTATGTCGATGTTTATCTGGGGGTTCGTCAACTGCATGTCGCTGTTCACGTCTTGGATGACGGGGATGGCGCGGAGCCTTTCCTCCAACATCCCGGAATACTTGTATAGCTCGACCGTGTTCGGCCCCTGAAGGGTGAACTGGTACGCGCTTTTCGTCAGCTGTCCGCCTATTCGAATCGGCGGTGGAACCTGCATGAAGGCCCGAATGCCGGGCACCTGCGCGAATTTCGGCCTTAGCTCCTGAATCACGTCGTCAACGGCCGCCCTGCCCTTTTCTAGCGGCTTCAATATCATGAACATTCGCCCGGTGTTCGAGGCGGCGTTCGGCCCGCCGGCCCCGACGCTGGACATGAATGAATTCACGTTCGGATCCTGAAGGACGATGTCGGCCAGCTTTTTTTGGTGCTCCTTCATGTCCTCAAACCCTATCCCCTGGCGCGCCTCGGTGAACGCGAATATCATCCCCGAGTCCTCGGTGGGCAGAAACCCGCCGGGCATTTTGACGAAAAGATACGCCGTAAGGACCAGCATGACGACCGAAAGAACCAAGACCGCCCCCTGATGGCCCAGCACAAACCGAAGGCTCGTTTCGTATTTGGAAAGCATTTTTTTAAACCCGTTTTCCAGCAACCAGTAGGCCCTGCCGTGTTTTTCTTTTCCCTCGTGCCGGAGGAACCGACTGCAAACCATCGGCGTCAGCGTGAGCGAGACTATTCCGGAGGTGATGATTGACGCGCAAATCGCGATGGAGAACTCGTGGAGGAGCCTTCCCAAAATCCCGCCCAGCAGGAATATCGGGATGAACACCGCCACCAGCGACAGCGTCATGGAGAGCACCGTGAACCCAATTTCGCGCGAGCCGTTTAACGCCGCATCCATGGGGCTTTCCCCGTGCTCCATGTGGCGGACGATGTTCTCGAGCACGACGATGGCGTCGTCCACCACGAACCCTACGGAAAGCGTCAGAGCCATCAGCGAAAGGTTGTCAATGCTGTAGTCGAGCAGGTACAAGACGGAGAACGTGCCGATGATGGACATCGGCAGGGCAAGGCTCGGGATGATGGTCGAGGAGACGTTTTTGAGAAAAAGAAATATGACCAGGACCACGAGCGCCATCGTGAGCATCATCGTAAACTTGATGTCCGCTATCGAGTCCTTGATGGAGACCGAACGGTCGTAGAGTATGTCCATGTTGACGGTGGCGGGCATCTGTTCCCTAAAGGCCGGGAGCAGTTTTTTGATGTTGTCCACCACCTCCACCGTGTTCGTGCCGGGCTGGCGGAGGATGGCGAGGACTATCGCGCGGGTGTCCTTGTACCAGCTGGCTATCTTGTCGTTCTCCACGCTGTCAATCGCGGTGCCGACGTCCTGCAACCTGACCGGGCGGCCGTCCCTGTACGCGACGATGAGCGACTTGTACGGCCCGGCGCTGTACATCTGTCCCGACGCCTGTATCGTGTACTGCATTCGGGGGCCGTAAATGACGCCGGTCGGTATGTTTGCGTTTCCGGAATTTATCGCGTTGTTAAGGTCCTCCAGGCCAAGCCCGTAGGAGGCCAGCAGATTGGGGTCCAACTGAACGCGCACCGCGTATTTCTGCGCGCCGAATATCATCACCTGCGCCACTCCGCTCACCATGGAGACCCTTTGGGCTATCATCGTGTCGGCGTAATCGTTCACTTTATATAGGGGGAGAACCGGCGAGCTCAAGGAAAGATAAATGATCGGCTGGTCGGCCGGGTTCACCTTCTGGTAGGAGGGCGGAATAGTCATCTGCGGAGGGAGGGTGCGCGCGGCCTTGGTCATCATAGCCTGAACGTCCTGCCCCGCCAGGTCGACGTTCCTGCTCAGGTTGAACTGAAGCGTAACTGTAGTCATGCCAAGCGTGTTTACGGAGGTCATGGAATCAAGCCCGGCGATTGTGGAGAACTGGCGCTCCAGCGGAGTGGCGACCGACGAGGCCATGGTCTCGGGACTTGCGCCGGGAAGGGTCGCCGTAACCTGTATGGTCGGGAAATCCACGTTCGGAAGGTCGCTGACCGGCAGGAGCTGGGCGGCGATGACGCCGAACATGATGATGGCCACCATGACGAGCGTCGTCATGACCGGCCTGCGTATGAACGTTTCCGAAAGGTTCACTTGCCCGGCTCTTTCTTCCCGGGTTGGTCCTCGATTATTCTTACCTTGCCGCCCGGCATGGCCTGCAACTGGCCGTCCGTAACCACCGTCTCCCCTGCGCCCAGGCCGTTCTCGACGATCGAATCGGGGCCGACGCTCCTGCTGATTTTCACCGGCCTCAACTCCGCCGTGCCGTCAGGTTTTACGACGTAGACGGACGAGCCTTTTTGGGTGTTCATGACGGCCTGCGTCGGAACGACCACGACCCCCTTGTCGGTGGTGAGCAAAAGGGAGACCTTGACGAACTGTCCCGGCCAAAGCGCGCTCTCGGCGTTTTCAAAAGTCGCCTTTAGTTTCAACGTTCCCGTCGTCGGATCCACCGCGTTGTCGATGAACGACACGCTTCCCTTGACCGGTGGGAGGCCGGCGGGCGGAAATGCGTCAACCTCCAACTTCCCCTCGGCCATGTATTTTCTTATCGTGGGAAGGTACAGCTGTGGAACCGAGAACTCCGCGTATATCGGCCTCACCTGAAGAACCGTCACTATGGTCTTGTCGTTCGCCTTGACGTAGTTCCCCGCGTAGATCATAACCGGCCCCGTTTTTCCGTCAATCGGCGAGCGTATGTAGCAATAATCGAGGTTCAGCCTCGCCGTGTCCTCGGCCGCCTTGTCCGCCGCGACCGACGCGGCAAGCGCGTCCGCCGTGGCGGCCGCCTGGTCGTATTGGGATTGCGACACGTACCCCTTTTTGACGAGTTCCTTGTATCGCGCCTCCTCCCTTTGTGCGTTTTTCATCTGCGCCGCGTCCCGGTTCGAGTTGGCCTCCGCCTGGGCGAGCGCGGCCTTGAACGGACGCGGATCAATCGTGACCAGCGGGTTGCCGACGTGGACGAAATCCCCTTCCTTGAAATGTATCTTGTCAATCTGCCCGTTGACCTGGGACGTCACGGACAGCGTCAGATAAGCCTCGACGTTGCCGACGACCTCGATGGTGTTCGGCACGTCCCTCAATTCACCCTTGGCCACCCTGACCGGCGCCGCGCCAAATTTCTTTTGACGTCCTTCCTGCCCGCCTTTGGAGCACGAGACGGCAATGACGGCCGCGACCGCGACAAACGCGGAAAAACCCGCCTTTTTCGACGGAATAAAACCGGAAAGAATTAACCGGATGTTCTTCACTGGATTCCTCCTATGGCTTTCTCGAGGGTCGCCCGGGTCAGTTTATAATTCAGCAGGGATTGTATGTGCGCCAGCCTGGCGTTGCTCAGGGTCGTTTGCGCGTCGGAGACCTCTATGGACGTCCCGACCCCCTCCTTGTACCTTCCCTCCGCGATGTCCATGTTTTCCCGCGCCAGCCGGACGGAGAGCTCGCTTGCGGGAATGGTCTCCTCCGCCTCCGCCATGTTAAGGTACGCCTGGCTGACCTCGTTGTAAACGGTCAGGCTTAATTGTTGCTGGGACGAAACCAGCGAGTTGTAGTTGGCCAAGGTTTCGTTGACGGCATACTTGGTGGAAAATCCGGAAAAAATCGGCACCGTAAGGGTCACCCCCAAGGCCCATGAGTCCGGCATGGTGGCCTGCGAGGAGTATTGGGCGGAGCCGGCCAGAACCGGAAGGTACCCGCTCCGCGCGGCCTCTTTCGTCTTCTCGGCGCTCTGGGTCCGCAACGACAAGGCGCGGACGTCGGGCCGGTTTTCAAAGGCCTTTTTCAACGCGTCATCGAGGCTGATGGAGTATTTTTTGTAGTTCAAATCGTCCACCACCTCGTAGTCGGCCTTGACTCCGATGGCGGTGTCCAAGCCGACCTTCGCGACGCGCTCGGCGTTCCTCGCGTGGATGAGGGCGATTCCGGCGTTGCTTAAGTCAACCTCGGCTTTGGTGACGTCGTACCTCGCCCTCTCGCCGACCGCGAAGGACGACCGCGCCATGTCGAGGTGCGCTTGAAAAAGGGACACGGTCTCCTTCGCCACCTCGACGTTGCGCCTGGACTGCAAAAAAGCGTAATACGCCGCCTTCACCCCCAAAATTATGTTGATTCGCACGTTGTCAACGTCCGAGCCCGCCGCCTCCGCGGAGTATTTCACCGCGTTCACCTGCGAGGACGTCCTTCCAAAATCGTAAAACGTCTGCGACAAGGCGGCCCCTACTGAATATTGCTGGTAGGCCGGTATGCGCAGGGAGTCCAAGACCGGTTGCGACTGCGAATAGGTGCTGAAAAGGTTGAGTTGCGGGTAATAGATCGCCCTCGCCTCCCCCACCCTGCTCTCCGCCGCGGTTTTTGCGTAGGCCGCCGAGAGCATCGCGGGCTGGCGCTCAAGCGCGATTTCGACGCAATTTTGGACGCTCAGCCTTTCGCCGCTTCGGATTACGGCCTCGGAACCGCCCGACGCGGGTTCGGCCCTGGAATCGGCCTTCGACGAAACGGCCAATATGAAAAGGGCCGAGAGGATTAACGGAATGGAATTAGGCCGCATTTCTCTGCATCTTCTCCGCCTTTGCCTTCATCTTCTCGAGGATGCGCACAAGACGCTCCATTTCCCCGCGCGTTACGTTCGAGAAAAGCTCGTCGCGCGCCTCCCGCGCGGCCTTTTCGATGATTTTCATGACCCCGTTCGACTTTTTGGCGAGTTTTATTATCTTGGCGCGCCTGTCGTTTGGCGACCCGTGCCTCTTTATCCATCCGTCCCTCTCAAGGCGGTCGAGCAACCGCGCCAAGGAGGGGGTTTCGACCCCGATGAGCAAGGCTAGCTCGGTCTGGGTCAGCTCCCCGCCGGATTTTGAGATTTGAAGGAGCGCGCGCCATTTCGCCTGCGATAGGCCGAGCGGTTTTAGCCGCCCGTCCATCACGCTCCTGAACGAGCGCTGGATTTCGAGCAACAACGCCCCGAACTTCTCACCGTCCCTTTTCATTTGTTCGTTAGCATACTAATAATTAGCATGACTTTCAACTGTTTTTGCGGTGGTGCGTGGGCTTAAGAAGCGGCCGGCCCTAAAATCCGCGTCAACTTGGAAAGGGGATTGTAACCCCTGAAAAAGTCCCGATTGCCGGGTCGTCGCGAGGAGCATGGCGACGAAGCAATCTTTAGCATATTTATGGAACATATGGTGGGATTGCGTCGCTACGCTCGCAATGACATGCGCTCCTCTCGCAATGACGGGCGACCGCCACGTTTCACAAGTAGCGGATTATTTGTCAACCTTCTCCGAGGATTTTTCCCAGGAGCGAATCCAGCCGGGCAGGTGGTTGGCGGGCATCGGCCTGGCGATATAATATCCTTGGGCGACGTCGCACCCCGATTCGCGCATAAAATCCCAGTCGGCCTTGTCTTCAATCCCTTCCGCAACGACGCTCATCCCGAGTTGTTTTCCCAAACTCAGGCTGGAACCGCAAATCGCCCTCAACTTTTCATCGTTCCACGCGCCGTGCACGAAACTTTTGTCCACCTTGAGCTCGTCGAACGGAAGGTCTCGCAACTGGGCCAGGGAAGAATGCCCGGTGCCAAAGTCGTCGATCGAAAGTCGAAACCGTTTCAGGCGCAGACGAGTCAGAATGTCAAGCGGAGCGCGCACGTCCTCCATCAAACTACTTTCCGTCAGCTCCAATTCGACCATCTGCGGTGGAACGCCCGCTTTGGCCGCAAGTCCTTCAACCAATTCGGGAAGAACCAGCGAGTGGAAACTTTTCATGGACATGTTGACGGCGACGTTCAACTTAAGGCCCTCTTCGTTCCAGAGTTTGGCCTGGGCCAGCGCGCCTGTCAGCACAATCAGAGTCAGGTCGTCTATCATTCCGTTCGCTTCGGCCACGCCGATAAACTGGTCCGGAAACACCATCCCATTCCGGCGGTGGAGCCAGCGGACCAGGGTTTCCACTCCGACCACCCTTCTGGTGGAAATTCCCACCTTGGGCTGGTAATAATTGACCAATTCACCCCCCTTGATGGCCAAAAAGACATCGTCCGGTCCGTAAATCTTCTTTTCAGCCTCGGGTTCCTCCTGCGTCGGCGGCTTCCACTTAGCCAACATTTGCGCCAACCGCTCCTGCGAGACCGGCTTCTGAAGGTGCCCCAAAACGTTAAATTTATGGGATCGTGCCAGCTTCTCGACGGCTTGAAGCGTGCGTTCGTCCTCCCCGCTGATTATGATGAGCCCCCCGGCAAAGCGCCGTCTGACTAAATGGCGCACGAATTCAATCCCGTCCATTTCCGGCATGTGGATGTCCAGTAAAATTAGGTCTGGGGAGTCGGTCGGACTACCCACCCGTTCCAGCGCGGCTTGTCCGTTGTCGGCGCAAAAAACCGTGGTAAACCCAAGATTTGCCAACATGCGGTTAAAAAGGTTGAGCGTGAAAGTATCGTCGTCCACCACCAGAATTTTAACGATGGATTTGTTCATGTTCGCTCCTTAAGAAAATGCTCCGCCCTTGTTAGTTCCTGCTCGAACATGGGAAGGAGCGCCGCAAGGGCCGCCTTGTCGCCCGCCCTGCCGAACTGTTCGATTTCGGCGCACAGTTCGCCCAACGCAAGCGCGCCAACCGAGCGGGCGGACGACTTTAGTTTGTGCGCCAGCGCGCGCACTATCGCATCCCGGCCGTCCGCATGGGCGGCGCGTAGCTCGACCGCCGTCTTGACCAGGGTGGCGGAAAAGTCGCGAAGGAGGTCGCGAATCACCGCCTCGTCGTCCCCGACCAACTCCTTTAGCACGCTTATGTCAATCGGCACGGGTGACGATTGGGGCTCCGACGCCGATTGCAAGGTGACGGGAAGCCATTTTTTCAGCATCGCATCAAGCTCGGCCAGTTGCACGGGCTTGCTTATGTAGTCGTCCATGCCCGCTTCGAGGCAACGGTCCGCTTCCCCCTTTAGGGCGACGGCTGTATAGGCGATTATCGGCGTGTGCGTCTTGCCGGCCTCGACGGCGCGGACGGCCTTGGTCAGCTCGTAACCGTCCATTTCCGGCATGTGCAGGTCGGTGATTAAAAGGCCGTAGTCTCCGCTCCGCCACGACAAAAGCGCCTTTCGGCCGTTTTCGACGAGGTCGGCGGCGTACCCAAGTATCGTGAGTTGTTGCCTGATGACTTTTTGGTTTATCTCGTTGTCCTCGACGACAAGAATCAAACGGCCTTGCCGACGCGCCTCCCAGTGGGACGGCGGCGTGATTGCAACCCTAATGTTCCCCGGCAGACCTTCCTCGTACGCCTCTTTAGCCCGGCCCGCGGCAATCGCAACCGCCTTAAGCAGGGCATTGGGAGCAAGCATATTGCCGTCCACCAGCACCAAATCCACGTCCTCCAAGCGCGGCTCTCGCCGTTGCCCGCGACCAATGACGACGAACTTGGTTGTTTGGTTCTGGTGTGCACCCGCAATGGCGCGCAGTTCGTCTATGGGACGTTCGCCGCCCCCGGCGTCCACCACCACGACGCTCAAACCGGACTTGCGCCCGGCCAGCCATACGCCGACGCCCGCCAAGTCCGACGCGCGCTCGGTCGAAGCCCCCGCGTGGGCGAGATAGGCGGCGATGTCCGCGGACAGACTATCCGAATCGCCAACCACCAGACAGGACAACCCCTCGACCAGGGATGGAACCTTGTCGGCTTTGGGTATTTCCGCAGGCAAGGCGAAAGGAATCCGCACGATAAACAGGGAGCCTTTCCCCTTTTCGGTCTCCACCGATATTTCACCGCCCATTAAAAGTGCCAACTGGCGCGAAATGACCAGCCCCAGCCCTGTGCCGCCGTAACGCCGGGAGGTGGAGGAGTCGGCCTGCATGAAGGCCGTGAACAGCCGCTCCCGGGTTTGTTCGTCCATGCCGATGCCGTTGTCGGCCACGCGAAACTCCACGAGCGCCGTCCCCGGTTTGCCGTTCACCAGGCGGGCGCGCACCGACACCTTGCCCCGTCCCCCTTGTCCGCCTGAAAACTTGACGGCATTGTTGATTAGGTTTATCAATATCTGGCGCAACCGATTCGGATCGCCCGCGACATCCGAGGGAAGGGCCGGATCAACGAACATCGTAACCTCCGCCCCTTTCTTTAACGCGATGCGGTCCATATTTAGGCACGCCCTCTCCACCACGTCGGCGATACCCATGGGCACGCTGTCAATCTGTAGCCTGCCGGCCTCGATTTTGGAGAAGTCCAGGATGTCGTGTATGAGGTTCAACAGGGACACCGCCGAGTCGTTAATGATGTTGACCATCTCCACCTGCGAGCCCTTTAGGCTGGTCTGCCTGAGCACGTCCACCATGCCTATCACCCCGTTCATCGGAGTGCGTATCTCGTGGCTCATTGTGGCGAGGAAGTCCGACTTGGCCCGGTTTGCCTCCTCGGCGGCGCGACGCGCTTGTTCCAAATCGGCGGTGCGCGCCGCCACCATGGCCTCCAGCCTTTCCTTCTCGTGGAGCTGGTCCTCCCTGTATGTTTCGACCGCGGAAATGAAGTGGTTGAACGAAGTGGAGAGCAGGCCTATCTCGTCGTCGGCGTCCACGGAAAGCTTTTTGTCGAACATGTCCGAGGCTATGATTTCGTAAACCTCCCTCGCCATTTTGGATATGCGGTTGGTTACCATCCAGCTCAGGTACGCGAAGACCAGCGCCAGCGCCAGCAAAAAGCGCAGAAGCGCCCACCATGAGAGCAACGTCACCTGCTCGATGGCGTTCCTTTCCGCCTCGGTCAACCCGAAGGACGCGACCAATAAACCCCGTATCTTGTGGTCCTCGCCGTGGCAAACATGACACGGCTCCTCGTTGGCTATCGGAATGAGGATGGTGGACGGCCCCCCGTCCCCCGCCTCCTTTTGCTTGGTCACGAGCCTTTGCCCCGAGGCCAGAACTTTGACGAGCGCGGGGTCGTCCCGCGTCATGACCCGGACCGGGTTCTTTAGTTCGCGGACGAACCTGTTCGCGCCCAGACGACGGTTTACCTTGTTCATGGTTTCGCCGTCCAAAAACGCCTCCACGCCGTTCGTTCGCATTATCCATACGTGCTTAACTCCAAGGTTGTTTTTGTAGCTCGCCATGACGGCGGACATGAGGTCGCCGTGACCTGCCAACATGACGGGCTTTAGGGTGCCGACGACGAAGTTTTCCGTCGACTCCAGCGCCTGCCGGTCGTACTCCCGGACAAGAACCACCTTGGACTGACGCAACAGATACCACACCGAGGCCGCGCCTATGATTGAGACAAGCGCGAGAAAGAGGAGTATTTTTGCCTTTATCGTTAAATGCATCTTTCCACCGCACGGAAGGGCATTATCAAAAAGATTCTCCTATTTCGAGAGCTTTCCAACGAACAGTAACGTCGCGCCGGAAGGACGGTAATAAAAATTATATATATATATATATATATATTGCATGAGGCACGCCATTTACGATACGGAACAATTCGGGGTTCATAGTAAAAATTTCCAATTTGGTTGACCCATTCACATATTTTATAGTAGTATTTATTATGATAATTTATCTAAACTAAATATGATATTATTAAAATAAAGAATTGTAGTATAAAGGCAGGGGGATTTTTGGATTTTCATGCTGTCTTGCCCTTTCGATGCACCCCCCTCGGCCATCCGTGTCCGGGGAAGAGCACCTCAACGCGCTCTCCCACCCTCCAAGCGATGGTAGCCTCAATTCTGCGCGACCGCTTGCGTCCTTTGATTACAAGACATACGGTGCCCACCTGGCACTCGAGTTGGTTGGCTATGTCGGTCAGGCGAACCCCCTTCATCCATAAGGCGACTTCTGCGGCGGTTCTTTTTTTTGGCGGACTGTTGTCTAAACCTTTTACCTTCACGGATATGTACTTTATTAATAAATATTTGATTTGTCAAGCATGAAACAAAAACGGATTGACGCCGAACATACCATCGTCAGGCTAAAGGCCGCGCTGGGTTTGCGCCGGGACAATCAGCTTGCCGAGCGGCTTGGAATGGGTAAGGCCGCTCTATCGGAAAGAATCAGGAGAAACAGCCTTCCTCTTGACAAAATCAAGGTGCTTTGCGCGGAAACCGGCGTTAATTACGAAAGTTTGTTTTCTGATGCGACGTCCGATCCGTCGCCGGATGTTTCTGGCTCCGTCACCATACCCCTATACGAAGTCCACGCCCCCAAGGGGGAAGGTTCCATGTCCGACCTTAAGCAAACATCCGACACGCTTAGCATCAGCAAGCGTGTTTTGGAAGACCTTAAGCTGGCGCCCGACTCGGTCCTCTGCCACTACGTAAACTGCGACTGTATGGAACCGACGCTCCGGATTGGGGAACTCGTGGCCATTGATACCAGCGAAACCAAGTTCATACATGACGGAAGCATTTATGTTTTGAGAACTGGTAACTCCCTACTTCTCAGGCGCCTTACTCGCCTTTCCGCCAAAGAAATCGAGGTGACTTGTGACAACAAGGAACGCTCCTGCGCACATGCTTCCAAGATAAGACTTGACGAGCAAAGAACCGTCGTCGGACGCGTGGTTATGGTTTGGAGGAGGCTGTGAGAAGGAACATTCCGTAACTAATAAAAAAGGTCTGTCACGTGTCATTATTAGCAGAGATAAGCAAACTGTGTCCGCATTCGCCTCTTAAAGAGGTCGTGGCGATCCCCATAAATTTCAAACCGAGGCACTACCCATTTTACCGGAGTCGTTGATTTTCGCCCTACTTTCGGTTATACTTCGCCCTATGTTTGTGACCAAACGTCAGAAGGAAATCTTGGATTTTGTGAACGTCTTCATGGCGAAACACGGTTACGCCCCCAGCATCGGCGAGATAAGGGGCCAGTTCGGGATTAGCTCCCCCGCCACCGTGCATCAGCATCTTCAAAACCTTCAGGACAAGGGGCTTATTCGACGCTCGCCGAACCGCCACCGCTCGATTGAAATCATACCTTCGGACGGCGCGCGCCTAGGCGGCGTTCCCGTTTCGGTTTTGGGGGTCATTGCCGCGGGTCATCCGATAGAATCGTACGCCGAGGCCGAAACGATGGCCCTTCCCCAGGAGCTCGGGGCGGACGAGACCTGCTACCTTCTTCGGGTCAGGGGGGAGTCCATGATAGACGACCACATCCTCGACGGCGACCTCGTGCTGGTCCGCAAGGCCGGGATCGCCAAACAGGGGCAGACCGTCGTCGCGTTGATAGACGGCCGGGAGGCGACGTTGAAGAAATATTTTTCGGAGGGCGCAAAAGTTAGGCTTGAGCCCTCCAATCCGGGCATGCGGCCCATGTATTTCGAGGCGGACAGGGTGAGCGTGCAGGGGATCGTGGTCGGCGTGATAAGAAAGTTTTCCTGACGCTTTGTTCTTTAAAAGGACGCGGGTTATAATCGCGTCCTCTTTGCCGGGCGAATAGCTCAGTTGGTAGAGCGCCACCCTTACAAGGTGGATGCCACAGGTTCGAGCCCTGTTTCGCCCACCAACTTTAAGGCCGAGGATATCGAGGGGCTCGAAACCGAGATTGCGTGCGCGACCGATTAGGGAGCGCCTCCGGACAGAATTGGTAGGCACGGCAATCCTGCCGTGCTGGGAGGCAAGATTGCCTCCCCTACCTAGCGAGTGGGGGCCGATGGATTGGTGGCACGGACACTCCTGTCCGTGTTGCGTCCGGAGGACGCAAAATAAAAGCCCGCCGCTGACGCGACGATGTGATGTTGCCGCGAGAGTGGCCGAGCCCGACGCCGACAATTTCGAGAAATCGGCCGTCGCCTTGAAGGAACATCTCGGGCTCGCGTTTTATTTTATCGCCTCGATTTAGCTCGAACGGCGTTTAGAAAATCAACTCCAAAATATCGGTAGCGCCTCAGTTTAAAAATAATCGAAAAAGAAGCGTGCGGGATTGCTTCGCTTCGCTCGCAATGACAAATAATTGTCATCGCGAGACCTCTCAAAGAGGTCGTGGCGATCCCCATAAATTTCAAACTGAGGCGCTACCAAAATATCGGCTTGGAATTATCGGTCAAACGAATGAGTTATAATTTATGTAAAGGGTGGCTTGGTAACGAGTGGAAGTCAACCCCCCATATTTTAGGGAGAAAATGTTTTTTCGGAGAATTATATGAAGGACTTATTTATGAAGGTTGCGAGGACCCCGTCAATCGGCGGCGCGGCCCTTAGATTATTCCTTTTGGCCTCCCTTGTTTCGTGGTTCGCCGCGACGTCCGCTTATGCCGCGAGCGATTCCCAAGCCGCAATTTCCGGCGGAACCTCCGCCTTTGACCAGCCGTCCATGTTTCGCGCAGGCGAGAAATCCGCGGGGGTCGGATTCGTCTCGAATTGGTTTGGGGGCGTGGATGTGACGGGGTCGTATTTCTTGTTTGACGACCTTGCGGTACAGGCCGACCTGGCGTCGATAAGTTACGGGGCGCCGATTGGCACGACAAACGTCACTTATTTTGACGTTGCCGGCGTTTACCATTATAAACTTGGCTCGACCCCCAGACGCTGGAACTACGGCTGGTACGGCGGGCTGGGCGTAGCCTCCGGCACGGCGACGTGGAACGACAAGTTCGGCCTGCAACAATCCACCTTTCTCGGCGGTCTTTACTGGACCGCGGGATTTGAGATGAAATTTACCCCCGTCGTCAGGGCGCAGGTCGGAGTTGGCCCGCTCGCCTTCAATCTGGGCGTCAACCTTTCATTCTAAGGCTCGGCGGGCGCGGGCAGGACGGACGGAGCACTCGCCTTTCCCCGCCGCCAACCGGGCGCGCCGGGTTTATTTGCGGGGCGTCATTTGGCGAGCGACAGCTTGTCCGTGTCGTCGTGGTATGCAAAAAGGTTTCCGTACCTTCCCCATCCGACGATGTTGTTGAAGGTTTTTTCAAAATCCTCGAAGGGCATGGAAAAGATGACGATGTCCATAATCGTCTCCTTGTCGAGCTCCCCCCCCTCCTGTTTTTCTATCAGGTCTATTATGCGGGGAAAAAGCGCGAGCTTTAATATCTGTTCCCTCCAGATGGCGCCGCGCTCCTCCGCGTTCCCCTTCACGAGCCTGCTCCCGACCGGCTCGAGCAACACCTGTCGCTTGGGGGTGTCCACGAAATCCAGCATCTCGGCGGCCTTCACGACCTTGATTATCTCCCCGAACTCCCTATGCGTGTCCGTGGCTATCTGGAACACGTCCGCCCTTCCGCCGCGCGCGTCAAGGTACTCCAAAAGTCCCACTATCTCGCTCGGAGTCGCGTCCGGAAGCGGCTCTATAAGCGGCGGGGTGAACCCCGCGGCCGGCGCGACGGCGACGTCCGGCATTTCGTGGCCGGTGATTATCTCGTGAAGCTGGTCCATGAGCCTTAGGAATCCGCTGGAGCGGTAATCCCTGGGGCGCGGCAGGGGGTTCTCAAGGATCGTCCTCACCCTTCCCGGGTTCGATGAAAGCACGACTATGCGGTCGGCCATGTAAACGACCTCCTTTATGTCGTGGCTCACGAGGAGTATCGAGCTTGGGTTCCTTTCCGACATCGCCCAGATGTCCAGCACCTCCGCCCTAAGGCTCTCCGCCGTGAGGGCGTCAACCGAGCTGAACGGCTCGTCCATGAAGAGAATTTCGGGGTTGACGGACATGGCGCGGGCTATTCCCACCCTTTGCTTCATCCCCCCGGAAAGCTCGCGGGGATAGGCGTCGTCAAACCCGATCAGCCCGACTTTTTTTAGGACGTCCTCCGTTCTTTTCTGTATCTCGTCCTGCTGGAAACCGTGGGTCTTGAGAACCATCTCCACGTTTTCCGAAACGGTCATCCACGGGTAGAGGGCGAAGCTTTGGAAGACTATGGAGACGCCGGGGTTGAGCCCCGCGAGCGGCTTCCCGTGATAGAAGATCTCCCCCTCGGTCGGCTTTATCAGCCCCGCCAGTATCCGCAGTATGGTGGATTTCCCGCAACCGGAGGGGCCGAGCAGGGCTATGACCTCGCGCGGCCTTATGGAGAGGTTTATGTTGTCAAGGACGTTCAGCCGCACGTTGCCGGGACGGATAAAATTATGGCTTACGTCTTTCGCCGCGCAAAGCGTCCCGTCCCCCTCGTTTAACAATTGCATCAGTAAATGATACTTCACCCCCGTTAAATTTTGAAGAAATCAAGGCGGCGACTTTTCCCGGGCCGTTTCGGGAACGACCTACTGTCTTATCGCCGACGCGGCGAGGAACGCCCCCGTTCGGGGCGCGACCAAACCACACGCCCTTTCAAAGGGGGCGGCCGCCCAAAGGTACGCGCCGCTGTTTATGGGAAGAAAGAAAATGCGGGTCTCGAGCATTCTGACCTCAAACCCCGCCCTCGCAAGGGCCGAGGCTAGTTCGGGAGGGGACATGAACGTGGCCTTGTCGTAAATCGTGTTTTTGAACAGCCCTTTTATGCGCCGCAGGAGCGCCCAGGGGGACCATTTGTTGAGGACGCCGACCACCAACGTCCCGCCGGGTTTTAGGACCCTCCTCATCTCAAGAAGCGTTTTTTCCAGGTCTTTGACAAAACAAAGCGCGCCAACCGAGAGGACAAAATCAAAATGACCGTCGGGAAACGGAAGCCTCACCGCGTCCGCGCGGACGAAATTGACGCGAACCCCTTCCTTGGCGGCCTTGGCCGTCGCCCAGCCGAGCATCCGTTCGGAACCGTCGACGCCCGTCGTGCGCGCCCCTCTTTTGGCCAGTTCGATGGAATACGCCCCCGTGCCGCAACCGACGTCCAGCACCCTCCCCCAATTCTTTGCGTCCGCCAGCGAGAAAATCAGTTCCTTCTCGATCCGGTCCGACGCCCTCCCTATCGGCGTGTCGTACCAGGCGTCGTATTCCTTGGGTTCCCATTCGTTCATGTGGGGCCTTTTGTAGAACTTCTCCAGGTCCAGGTCTAGCCTCACGCTTTTCTTGTTCCCCTTCTTGTCGGAATAAGACAACTCCCCCTTGTCCACCGCGTGCTTGAACACGTCCAGCGTGACCTTCACGTCCTGTATGCAGTAGTCCCGCACAAGGTCCAGCTTCCCCTCCTTGACCCACCGCAGGGACTGCATTCCGTCGCCGCTTTTTCCCACGCCGAGCGTGTTCTGCGCCACGTTGTCCAGCTTCACCCTGAACCCGAGCCGCTTTTCAAGCTCCTCCATGACGTCCAGGGTCGGAAGCACTGCGGCCAGGGGCTCGGACGTGTAGCCGCCCAGCACGTCGTAGTCGAACCGGCGCGAGTTGTACCCCACCACGAGGTCGGCTCCCTTCAGCAGGGACAAAAGTTCGTTCATCTGCTCCTCGTAGAAGACCTTGAATTTGCCGTCCTGCGAATCGTGGGCGACCGCGACGGCCACGCGCATCAGCCGTCTGTTGTCCCAGCCGCCGACCTCCTCCGCGGAGAGTCGCGTCTCCACGTCGAACACGACCACGCGCTTTTGACGCGCCGGCTTTGGTTCCGGTGCTTGGTCGAAATTCATCTCAATTTGCGCCATCACTTAATGATAAACCATTTGCGCGGACGGCGGTGGTACAATCGTGATTGACATGAAAAAGTTGTTGGTCGTACTCCTAATCGCGGCGACGGCGGTAATTTCCTATGCCGCCGCCAACAATAAGGAGGAGGCGGCCATCGGGGAGAAGTACGACCAGGTCGTCAGGAAACAGTTGGGGGCCTATCCCGACGACAGGATTCAAAAGTACGTCTCGGACATGGGGCAAAAGCTCCTCGCGTCCGTCGAGGAGCCGGACTTCCAGTTTCATTTTCTCGTGATTGACGATCCCATGATCAACGCCTTCGCCGTCCCCGGCGGGTACGTTTACGTCGCCCGGGGCATGCTGGCGTACCTTGACAGCGAGGCGGAGTTGGCCGCGGTCATGGGGCACGAGATAGGGCACGTCGTGGGGCATCATTCCTACAAGCAGATGCAAAAAAGCCTCGGTGACGCCCTGCTGATGGTGGCCGGGCTCGGCGCCACGGTGGCAGGCGGGGGCGGCGGGCAGGCCGCGGCGGCATGGGTCACGGCAACATCCACCCTGTCGGCGCTCAACAGCGCCGGATACGGGCGGGACTTGGAGCTCCAGGCGGACGAGTTCGGCCTGATATACTCCGCCGACGCCGGGTACGACCCGAGGGAGCAGTCCGTTTTTTTTAGGGAGCTACAGTTTAAGGAAAGGGTTTCGGGAGTGGAATACCACGGGTTTATGGCGAGCCACCCGGACACCGTGGAGCGAATAGTGAAAAGCAAGGAGAAAGCGGACATACTCGTAAACCGGGGCGGAAAGTTCGCGATTAACCGCGAGCAATACGTCAAGGGGGTGGAGGGGCTTGCGTACGGCAAGGGAAACCGCGCGACAAAAACCCCGCCGCCGTACGTGTTGAAGGCTTACTCCGCAAACAAGGGGGACACGTTCAGGTCGATCGCCAAGGAGGTTTCCGGGGACGAGGGGATGGCGTTCGAAATCGCCGTCATGAACGGGTTGACGGAAAAGGACGACGTTCCGGCGGGGATGTTGCTCAAGGTTCCGGTTCCCCGCCAGCTCAAGCCGGAAAAGAAGCCCGGCTGAACCGTAAAAAAGAAACAGTTAATTTTATCCGGCCAAAAAAAGCGGGATATAATCCACCGCTATGAAGGAAGTTACGGTTAAAACCGCGCTCGACCACGGCCTTTCCGGCGACGAATTCGAGCTCATCAAAAAACACATGGGGCGCGTCCCGAACAT
>JACQBU010000054.1 GCA_016194375.1 Nitrospinota bacterium | reverse complement strand
TCACCATGCGCACCTTTTCCGAGGAGAAAAAGAGCGGCACGATAGAGCTTCTCCTGACCTACCCCGTGAGGGACATCGAGGCCGTCCTCGGGAAGTTTGCGGGGTGCCTCGGCATATTCGCCATCATGATTTCGTTTTCACTCCCCTGCCTGCTTCTGGTGGCGTTTTTCGGCGACCCGGAGCTGGGGGTCATCATCACCGGCTACGTCGGGCTTTTATTCATGGGCGGGGCCTTCATATCGCTGGGGATATTCATGAGCACGCTCACTGAAAACCAGGTCATAGCCGCGGTGCTTTCGTTTGCCGCGCTCCTCCTCCTTTACATGGTCGGGTATTCGGCCGGTTTTGTCGGCGAGGGGACGGGGACGGCCCTCGAGTATATTTCCATACTTTCCCACCTCGACTCCTTCGCCAAGGGGGTGCTCGACACGTCGGACATCATCTACTACGTGCTCTTCGCCGTATTCTTCCTGTTCCTGAGCATGCGCACGCTCGAGTCGAAAAGGTGGAGGGCGTAGCTATGAACAAGACCCTCATGTTGGGAATAGTCTCGCTGGTTTTGTTGGCGGTGGGGGGCGGCTTTTACGCCATAGAAGGCGCCCTGACCTTGCTGTCAGCGGGCATGTTGTGGGGCGGACTCATGTTGTTGCTGTTCCTTCTCTACGCCAAATTCGACGACGTAAAGAAGCTTACGATGATGAAGAGCGCGAAATACGGCGCCAACCTCGCGGTCATGGTGGGCGTGTTCTTCCTCGTGATCATTTTTGCGGCCGTGCTCGGACACGCCCATAAGAAGCGGCTGGACCTGACCAGGGCGGGAAGGTTCACCCTCTCCTCCCAGACCAAGAAGATACTTCAGGGGCTTAAGGCGCCGGTAAAGGCCGTCGCCTTTTACCGGTCGGAATCCGGAACGATGCACGCAAAGCAGAAGCAATCCGCAAGGGACCTGCTTGAGGAGTTCGCCACCCAATCCAAGAATTTCACGTTCACGTTCATAGACCCCGACCAGAATCCCGGCATGGCCCAAAAATACGGGGTCACCGAATACCGCATAGTCCTGTTCATGTCCGGCGGGAGGCAGGTGAAAATTGGAAACGAGAGGGAGGAAACCTACACCAACTCCCTCATAAAACTGCTCCAAGAGAAGCAAAAGGTTGTTTATTTCGTCAAGGGGCACGGCGAGAAGGAAGTGTCCTCGACCACAAAAACCGGATACAGCGCCGCGGGGAAGGCCCTCGCCAGCCAAAACTTCGAGTTGAGGGACATCGTGCTGGCCCAGGCGAAGGAGATTCCCCCGGACGCCTCGGTGGTCGTGGTGGCAAGCCCCGACAAGGACCTCATGGCCGAGGAGACGCAGAAGCTCGACGCGTATTTCAAGGGGGGCGGGGCGTTGTTCGTAATGATAGACCCCGGCCATCCGCCCGCGCTCGCCACGTGGCTGGAGGGATACGGGTTCAAGCTCGCCGGCGACGTCATAATAGACCAGCAAAGCCAGCTTTACGGGGCGAACAACCTCACCCCCGTCGTTTACGCCTACCACAAGAAGCATCCCCTGACGCAGGACTTCAGGCTTCTGACCTTCTTTCCGATCGCGGAATCGGTCTTCATAGACGAGGACCCGAAGAAGGGGAGCTACCAGCTGGCGCTCACCGGGCCTAACAGCTGGGCGTCCCTTGACAAGAAGGGGCTCGAAAGCGGCAACGTGAAGTACGACGAGACGCGCGAGAAACGCGGCCCGATCCCCGTGATGTCGGTGACCACCTGGGCGGCGAAGGGGGTGGAGGATCCGCAGGGGGGCAAGAGGGACAGATATGGTAAGATCGTCGTGGTGGGGGATTCCGATTTCCCGGACAACACCAACTTTAACCTCGCTGGGAACGGCGACTTGTTCCTCAACACCATAAGCTGGCTGGCCGAGGAGGCCAACCTGGTGGCGGTGCGGGCCAAGAAAAAGGACGTCACCCCGATAGTGCTGACCGCGTCGCAGGGGCGCGCCATCTTTTGGATACCCGTCGTGATGGTTCCCGGCTCGATATTGCTCATGGGACTCGGGATTTACAGCAAAAGAAGGTGGTTCAGGCAGTGACGCCATGGACGACGACACAAAGTAAATGAAGTATTTCAAGACGACTTTCGTTTGGATTATCGTTCTGGCCGGGATTGCCGGATACTACTTCATCGATTTCAAGAAGACCGCAATAGAGACTCAAAAGAAGGAGGAGGCGAGCAAGCTCCTTCCTTTTTCCGCCGAGCAGGTGCTTTCCATGACCATATCCAAGGAGGGGAAGGATCTGGTTCTGGAGCGTTGGGACAAGGGTTGGAAGATAGTGGCTCCGGTCAACGCCAAGGCGAGCAACGCCGCGGTCGAGAAGTTCCTTAAAAACGTCATGGATTCGAGGAACGACGCGGAATACGTCATGGACCCGAACCCAACCAAGGAACGGCTCGAGGAGTTCGGGCTTTCGAACCCGTCGGTAAAGCTCACGCTCAAGGTCGGGAAGGATTTGAAGGCCCACACCATCCTGTTCGGCAACCGGGCCCCCACGATGGGCACGGCCTACGCGCGGTTGGAGGGGCAAATCCCGGTTTACAGGGTGCTGGCTGACGCGAGGTCCGAGGCGGACAAGGACGTCTACTACTTCAGGGACAAGGCCGTTTTGCGGATGAACCCGGTGATGATAGACCAAGTCTCAATCGCGAGACCGGAGGGCTCCATATTGGCAAAGCTTCCCGAGGACGGCAAATGGGTGATTGTCAAGCCGGTCCAAGCGCGAGCCGACACGAAGAGAGTGTTCGACCTGCTGGGGGCGTTCGCCAACGGCGAGATAAAAGAGTTCGTCTCCGAGAAGAAGGAAAACCTCGCGACATGGGGGCTCCAGAAGCCGGACCTTACCCTGTCGTTCTGGGTCAGCGGCGATTCCGAGCCCGTGCGGATAGACATAGGGAGCAGGACCGCGGAGAAGCGCGGTTATTTTTGCGCCATGTCCGACCGGGACGGGGTCTTTGTCCTCGACGAAAAGGCGATCAATTTTATTCCCCGCAAGGCCGAGGATCTGCGGAACAGGGAGCTGTTTTTCTTCGAGATAGAAAAGCTTTCGAAGATGGAGTTTAAAAGCCGCGACAAAAACGTTGTGCTCGTCAAGGACCCCGATAAGGAATGGAGGAAAGGAGGAATAAAGGGGGACAAGGTTGACTTCAACGCTTTGATGGAATTCATAAACGAGCTCAAAAAGTTTGAGATAAAAGATTTTGTCTCAGGCGACGTCCGAGCCACGGGCGGTTACGGGCTGGATCCCGGCGAGATGCAGATTTCCTTTTGGAGCCAGGACAGCAAGCTACCGGTTTCCCTGACCATCGGGAAGGCCGCGCCCAGCGGTTATGTATATGCGTTCTCATCCTCCGAGAACATGGTGCTCGCGTTGGAGGACAAGGTTAAGAGGGTTTTGCAGAATTATTTTGACGAAATTTAGTGAGGTGCTTGAAAAATGAAAGGTAGAATTTATTTCCTAGCGTTGTCCTTCTTCTTGTTCACGGGGCTCGCGCTTGCCCCGGTCGTCAGGGCGGCCGAGAAAGTGAGCGTTGGTAACGCCTTCATCGAAGCCTTCGACAAAAAAGACGAGGCCGGGATGATGAACATCATCAAGGCGCGGTCAAAAGAGGTTCCGGACGAGGTGAAGTCCATGGTGGAGTACGCGATGTCCGGCGGCGCCAAAAAGGAGGAGCAGGACTTCCTGTTCAACATCGCGGGCATGATGGCCCAGATATACGGGAAAGTCAGCGGGGACGAGCGGCTTTTAAGCGCGGTTCAGACGAATTACAAGGCGGTATTGGACAAAAGGGGCGGCTCGGAGATTCCCCAAAAAGCCACCGAGGACATAAAGAAGGAGCTGACCGAGCTCGGCAAGGGTGATTGGAGGGTTTCCAACTTCAAAACCGAGGCGAACGGCGAGCTTCTCATTGAAATAGACGTGAAGGAATCGTCCGGCGGGGAAGGGCTCACGCCAAAAATAGAGTTCGATAAGACCAAAAAGGCCAAGGAAATCGTCCAAAAGCACCTCCCGAACGCGAAGAAGGGAAAGATTCTCTGGAACAGCGCCGGAGTGGGCCTGAAAACGATTTTCTTGGACTAGGGATTAAATGGAAATGATTTTATACTCGAAAATAATAGCGCGCTCGGTTCTACTCCCGGCGGCGGTCGTCCTGTGCGTAACGACGGCGGCCCGGGCCGAAGGGCCTTCGTCGGCGGAGGACGGCCGGCAACTTTACAACAAACATTGCAAGCAGTGTCACAAGCTCACGGAACAGTTGCTCGTTGGTCCGGGCCTTGCCGGCATCACCAAAAGAAGGACGGAAGAATGGATGGACAAGTGGATAGCCAGTCCCAAGGCCGTGATGGCAAGCAAGGATCCGGTTGCGGAGGAGCTAAGGAGCGGCTTCAAAACCCTGATGCCCACGCTTCCGGCCATGGCCGATTCGCAATCTAGGAAGTTGATAATAGATTTTCTAAAAGAAAACGACGCTGAAAACAAATAACAACGGAGAAGAAGGAGAGATTTACATGAGAAAAACCGGCATTATTGCGGCGATATTTGCCATGCTAGTGGCGCTTCCGATTTTCGCCACGGGATGCTCCGGCGGCGGGGCGGGCGACGACATGGACAAGTACCAAAGTGCGTTGGAAAAAATAAACCCCAGTTGGAAGGTCTTTGAGGTTAAGGGGGAGGGGGCCGGTCGTATCATCCGCGTGGAAGCGGGCGAAAACGTCACGTTCCAAGACGCAAAAAAGGCGGAAGAGGCGCTCCATAAGGCGGATCCCAAGCTGGCCGGGTACCTCGAATTCTTCAACAAGGACGTCGGTATCGTTTTGAGAAAAGTCGAGCTGGTCCCCGCTACTTGATGTAGTAGGGGTCGACGTGGACGGAGACCGGGGATATGGAGGACATCTCGACCTCCTTAAAGTCGGCGATGAGTTTATGCGCGATTTTCTCGGTTTCGGCGAGGTTTGCGGTTTTCACCCTTATCTGATAAAAGCCGACGCCCTTGTCGTATCCCACGATCTCGCCGTTGATGGAGGCCACGATCTTGTCGACGGCCCCCGGCGGGGCCTTCTTGGAAATCGTCACGTTTATGACGTTTTTAAGCACCTGAAGGCCGGTGGCGGGGTCCTGGACGACCTCCTCCTGGGAGGGGGAGTAGAAGGAGACTAGGTCGTCCCCGCCTTTTTTCTGGCGGTGGCCGTGCGAGCCCTTGGAACAGCCCGCCGCGGCGACAAGGCTTATGACGACGACCAGCGCGCCTACGGACCATCTAATGGAAGACGACCCGTCCCGCATTTTCATGTTCCGCGCGACGTATTTTCTATTTCGCGCACCGGAACCCTATGTAGGGGTGGGTGTCGTCCGGAATGCTCTTAAGAGTGGAAAAAACCTTGCATTGCTCCTTGTCGTCGAAATAAGAGCCGCCCATGACGAGTCGGTACTGCTTGGCCTTTCCTTCCCACGACTCCACCCACTGCCACACGTTGCAGACCATGTCCATCACGCCGTAGGGGCTTTTGTTCGCGGCGTAGCTTCCGACCGCGACGGTGTCGCTCTTTTCGGATTCCAGCGAGTTGGCGTTCTCCCTTTTGAATGCGCCGCCCCAGGGATAGGGCCTCCCGTCGGTGCCGCGCGCGGC
>JACQBU010000068.1 GCA_016194375.1 Nitrospinota bacterium | reverse complement strand
GGCGTCGCCGATGGTCTTGACTATAGCCCCGGAATTTTTCGAGACGACCTTCTGCAAAACGTCGAAATGCTGTCGAACCAGCGAGAACGCCTTCAGGTCGCCCACGCGCTCGTACAAAGAGGTGGAGCCCTTCAGGTCGGTGAAGAGGATGGCGATGTTTTTCACGCCGAGGCTTTCGGAGCCCTTCACCACCTCGTAGTTGAAAAGGTCGCGGAATGTCTGGGAGGTAAGGAGCCGCTTGCCGGAGAGAAAGGGGGAGAACCCGATGGCCAGCGATTGTTGGTAGTCGGGGGGGAGGTTCATCACCGTTATCAACCCCTTCTTGGGAGATTTGTTGTGAAACTCAAACGCCCTTTCCCCGGCCGAAAAGGTCGTTCTTGACGCCTCAATATAGGTCGGCTCTATCGTGACCTCGACCGCACCCCCGTCCCCGCCGCCCTGGCCGCCGACTTTCAGGCCCGCGCCCAGATGGTTCAGCAGTTCGTTGATTATCACGAATCCGTCTGAAATCCGTCCGGCAAAGCCCGCCTTCTCCCCGGGGGCCAGGGGGGAGAAGAATTTAACCAGCGGCATGACTTGTTCAATCCAATTGGCTCCGTCCTTTTTGGTGATTCCCTCCCTGGCGAACCGATATTTCATGACGCCCTCCAAGTCGGCCAGGGAGTCGGGGTCGTGGAAGGATATGCGCCGCACGTCGGGGGACACCGTAAAACTTATCTGTATGTAATCGTCCAGTGCGGCCTCGAAATCTAGGTTGCATATCTCGCAGTGGTAATGGCAGTCCATATTTCTGAGGCTCGAGAAGCTTTCAACCACGCTGGTGCAACCGGGACATAGCAGGTTCCAGTTCATCTGAAAAATGCCGTTCACCGCGGCGTATAGAAAAAGGTCTATGGCCTCCCGCTCGTCCATCCCCTTTTCCTTCGAGTAGGCGACGGGATTGACTCGGAAAAGGGCGTAATCGTCGCCGTTTCGTATCAAAGTCTCCAAACGGGAGACGACCCTTGGGCTCCATTGTCGGGATTTTTCCAGTTGCGCAAGCTTGGCGTCGAATTTAGACTCGTCCAATATCGGATCAATGTCGGCGTTCATGATAAAAGCCTCCGGTCGCGGTGCGGACTGTTTTTTCCTTGTTTATTATAAGGGGTATTGTCCGCGTTTGGGCCGCCTAAAGTTTTCCGTTATAAAAGACGCGGGGGAACAAAACGGTCGTTTTCAGGGCTTGCCGTCGTCGGTGATGAAATTCGTCGGGGTCAACCGTTTAAATATCCGGCAAGTCGTTGACGAAGGTGCGGATTTAATGTATTTTTGTGCAGTACCCCCAAAATTGGTTTTTTATTCGTAGGGTGAACCGCGTGGTTTGACGCGTCGGAATCGTTCAATTCTTCGGAGTTATTTTGGCTAAGTCGGATATGGCGCGCAAGATATTGGTGATTGACGACGACGCCATGATGCTGACCATCTTGTCCAAGGCGTTGGACAAGGAGGGGTACGACGTGTACGTGGCGAAAAACGGGACGGAGGGGCTGGCGCTGGCGCGCGCGAGCAGGTTTGACCTGGTCATCTGCGACATCAACATGCCCGACGTCAGCGGGTTCGACGTGTTGCGGGAGATCAAGCGGACGTCCCCGTCAACGATGGTCATAAACATCACGGCCTTCGGGAGCATTAAGGACGCGGTCAAGGCGGTGCACATGGGCGCCGTCGAATATGTCGTGAAGCCGTTCCCGCTGGAGGAAATGACCGGCCTCGTGGGCCGGTTGTTTAACCAGGGCGAGGAGTCGGGCGATTCATCGCGCCACGCGACGGGCGACGACGTCGTCAATTCTCTGGTCTGCAACAGCGAGGGGATGAAGAAGGTCTTCTCAATACTTGAAAAATGCGCCCCTTCGGAAAGCAACATCCTCATCACCGGGGAAAACGGCACGGGGAAGGACCTGGTGGCCAGATACATCCACCTCAAGAGCCCCCGCCGGGACAAAATATTCCTGCCGGTGAACTGCGCCGCAATTCCGTCCGAGATGTTCGAGGGGGAGATGTTCGGGCATGAAAAGGGGGCGTTCACCGGGGCGTCGCGGAACCGCGAGGGGATGTTCAGCCTGGCAAACGGCGGCACGTTGTTTTTGGACGAGGTGACGAGCATGCCGCCGGAGCTACAGGGGAAAATGTTGCGAGCCCTGGAATCGCGGGAGATCATGAAGGTCGGCGGCTCGGGGTTCGAGCCGGTCGACATACGGGTGCTGGCCGCCACGAACGTGAATTTGGCGGAACATGTCGCCAACAACAGGTTCCGAAAGGACCTTTACTACCGTTTGAAGGTGTTCGAGGTGAACGTCCCGCCGCTCAGGGAGCGGGTCGAGGACATAGAGCCGCTTTGCTCGTATTACGTAAGCTTTTACAACAAAAGGCTCGGGAAGACGATACGGGAGGTTGGTCCGGCGGTCGTCGCGCGTTTTAAAAAATACGGCTGGCCGGGCAACGTCAGGGAGCTCAAAAACGTCATCGAGAGGGGGATGATTTTGTGCGATTCCGACGCGGTCGGTTTGCGGGACATACCGATGGAACTGTTCGGAGACGTCGGCGACGCGCTGACGCCCGGAACGACGTTGAAGGACGAGATGCACAACTACGAAAAAACGTTCATTACAAAGGTCCTTCAAAAGGTCGGCAACGACAGGAAAAAGGCCGCGGAATTGATGGGAATAGGGCTCTCCTCCCTCTACCGGAAAATGGAGGAACTAGGCATCAAATCGAATTCCCCGCCGGAAAACTAAGTCCGGCCCGGCTTCTCGAATCAGATAAACCGTCCCTCATCTTTTTCAGCGATGATAAAAAGGGAGCCTCCCGCCGGTACGTGCATGACCAAACCGACCGGGGCCGCCGCCGAAACATCAAGGGATTATGCCGTCAAACCGGCCGAGAATCCGGCTTTGGCGTCCGTTATGCACCTAGTCTCGGATTGGATGGGCACAAACAAGAATGCGGTCCTCTCTAAACGCAAGTGAACGGAGGCTCAAATGAGCCGGACAGATGATGCTGTAGAAAGCTTTCTTGCCTTTGCGGGCGGATTGGGTAAAAAGTTCGTCCTCTTGGCGTTCGAGATGACGAACGACCGTTCTCCGCAAAGCGTCGTGGCCGGGGCGTTCCGCGGAGTCCACAGCCTTGCCGGCGAGGCGTCCGTCATAGCGGAGGACGAGCCGCGCTTTTACAATCTCGGCGAGTTCTGCGGCGATTTTGAGACGTTCCTCGACGGCTTAAGAAACGGGAGGACGGAGTTGAACCCCCGGAACCGGGCGGTGGCGGCGAACGCGCTTTATGCCCTGCACGACGACATAGAAAAGCTTCAAAACGGCGGGACGACGGACCGACGAGGGGACATGCTGGCCGACTTCAAAGGCGAACAGGCCGGGGCCGTGGTCGTCGGCGGTCGTGGAAACGCGTTGACGTTCGAGATTAGGAAAAACCTCCTGCGCCCGGGGGACGTTGCGGACTTCAACAAGATTCTCTGGAAATATCTCAGGGTGTGCCCGCTCGACGCCATGGTGGTTTTCGATTTGTTTTGGGAGTCAAGGCTTTCCATCTTCGCCGTCGGATGCATCGTCGGCGCCTTGGGTGGCGCGGCCAAGATAGCCGTCATAAGGCCGCCGGACGACATGTACCTTGTGTTCAAAAGCCATCGTTTCGAGGAGTTTGGGATACCGGTGAGAAATTCGTTGGAGGAATGTTGGCCGTAAGGCGCGTTTCATTGACTATAAACGGGGGCGCAACGTTGTCAAAACTGAGGAAAATAGGAGGCGGAGCCATGGAAACCACAATGCCAATGCTTGAATGGGACGAGACGTTCAGCGTCGGCGTGCCCGCGATGGACGCCGACAACAGACGTCTCTTTGCCTTAATCAACGACCTACGCGGTTCGATTTCGGGCGGAACGGATGGGAAACAAATGGGGAAAGCTATAACCTCGCTGTATAATCATTTCGCCTGCGGCATATTGAGCGAGGAAGTAAGGCTTTATAAAAACGGCTACCCCGCGTTGGACGAGCAGGTCAGGGATCATGACAGGTATCTCGGCCAGCTAAGACGCCTATACGCCCGTTTTCTCGCCGAAGACGCCGACGGCAAAATCCTGGGCGCGGAGCTTATCGAGGTGCTTACGGAGTACGTGCGGGAACACGTCGTGAGGGCGGACAGGCTCTTCGGCGAGTTCCTTAACGGAGTTCGCACGGCGGATGCTCCGTGTTGGATGAACCAGGATTCGTGGTCGTAGCGGAGGGGAGATGTTAACGGGGATTTATGGAGAACTCGACGGGACCGATTGAGATTACAGGCAAGGATTCGATATGGGCCTGCACGTGCATGAGTTCCTGGCTATGGCCGATTTGCGACGGCTCCCACCACACATACGGCGGCGAAGGGCCCGAGGAGGTCGTGCTTGATCCGGCGAAGACCTACAGGCTGTGCCAATGCTTCAAGACCGCAAACAGGCCGTTTTGCGACGGCTCGCATTTAAGGTAAAAGTGACAAAAAGTTGTAGAATTGAAACGGAGGGATGTATGTCTAATAGTAGTCGTCGTCAGACAAAATATTCTTTTCAAAGGATGGGATTCGCCTCGATGTTTTTCGCGCTTTTGGCCATTTTCAGCCACGCCTCCGGGGCG
>JACQBU010000057.1 GCA_016194375.1 Nitrospinota bacterium | reverse complement strand
GAGGCAGAATTGTATCATTTCCGGCGCCGGTATGTGGGATGAAAATGCCCCGCGGAAACGGCGCGGGGTTTTCAACCCGGGGCCGGTAGTGAAAGGCTCAGAAAGTGGCTGGCGGGTCGCATTTTACCGGCGGCGGCATGCTCGGTAGCACGGGCTTTAGCCCGTGCTTGTTTCCGAAAGGAAACAAGAATCCCCCCCCGCGTCCCTCGGACGCGCCACGGGCTAAAGCCCGTGCTACCATTCCGCGCCCGAAAGGGCGCATCATCGGGCTGAATTACACTCGCATTTCCTTGAAATGCGAGGTGTGAAAAAGACGGAACACAAGGTGTCCGCTTTTTTCCGTTGCCACCAAGAAGTACTGATGCGGAACAACCAAAAATTTGAAACTGACCCGCTACCCAATCGGGGCTCGACGGGCGTCGTTCGCCGGAATAAAGTACAATTGTCCGATGGCAAGCGACCGCGAAATTGACAAGCTGTTCGCTCTTTTCCTGTTCCTGCCCTTGGCGGGTGTCCTGCAGTTTGTCGTGGCCAACACCGCGGGGCTCGGGGCGTCCCTGGCCCTGGGGGCGCTTGTACTGGCGCTCTGGGTAGCGACCCTCTCTCTTATGGTGTTGCGCGGCTCCTTTTTTTCCGGGTTCCCGAGGCCGGCCGTCGGAATCTTCGGGCTGTTCGCCGCGTGGACCGGCTGGATAACCTCGCTTCCCCCGTATTTTCGGGACGACCTTATAATACACCTCGAGGCGCCCAAGCACGTCCTTCGCGCCGGGGCTTGGACCTCGATTCCGTTCCAGCCAAGCTCCGTGTTTCCCAACTCCCTTCTTCCGTTGAACGCCGTTTTGGTCAATGCCGGGTTGGATTGGGCCGTTTCGTACATTCCCGCGCTTTTTTACCTCGCCGCCGCGCTCCTGCTCGCCAGGTGGGCGGCGGCGGAATTCGGGGCGGGATGGGGGCTTTTCGCGGGCGCGGGGTTTTTGCTCGAGCCCGTTTTTTTCCGGCTTTCGACGACGGCGTACAACGACCCGGCGGTCGCGTTCTTTTCCTGCGCCGGCGCCTATTATTTCTGGGTTTTTCTCAGGGGGGGGCGGTCGGCGGACGGGTTTAAGGGGGCGGTCTCCTTCGCCGCCGGAAGCGGTATAAAGTACAACGCCGGACTTTTGCTCGTCGTCATGCTGGTCGTTTTTTTTGTTTACTCGCTTAGGTCGGGCGCGTTCGGGCCGCGGTTTCGCGTGTTCCTCGCGTCGGTGGCGGCGGTTTTGCTTTTTTGCGGCCCGTGGTGGGCGAGGTTCGCCCATGATCGCCCCGTGGCCCCCGCCTCCTTGTTCAACGGGCCGTTGCAGGAGAGGATGGCGCTGTGCGGCGAATCGGCCGCGTACGCCCTGGCCTCCCCCGTGAGGCTTTTTTTCCAGGGGGCGGAGGGGAACAGGTGCGGTTACGACGGCGGGCTGAACCCGTTCCTTCTCGTCTTCGGGATATTCTGCCTCCCTTTTTTCGGAGGGGCGTCGTCCGACAGGAGGTTTCTGGCGGCCTCGGCGGCACTTTTTATGGTCTCGGCCTCGCTTCTTTTCGCCATTACGGGAAGGTATTTTCTGCCGGTCGTCCCGGCGCTGATGTTTCTCTCCGCCGGATTTTTGCGCGCCGTGACGGTCCGGCGCAAGGAGGCCGGGATTGCGCTGGCCGCCGCGTTTCTGGCTTTTGACGCCCAGGGCTACGCGCGGTCCGCGCTTGGGTTCGACGGGTGGGGTTATCTTTTGGGGAGGGAGTCCAAGGGCGCGTTCTTGTCCCGGAACGTCGCCAGTTACGACGCCACGACGTTCGCGAACAAAAGGCTGACGAAAAAGGAGACGGTTTATTTTGTTTTTTTGGGGAACCAAGTTTATTATTGCGACGTGCCGTATTACTACGACGCGTTTTGGGACGGCTCCACGTTCATGAGGCTTTTCGACTCCAAGGCGGACGTCGGCTCGATTTACGGGGAATTTGGGTCGAGGGGCATAACGCACCTGCTCTACAACAAAAAAATAATGGGGCGCTATTTGGCGAACGACGACCTGCGGGCTAAATTTGCCGCGTTCAAGGAAGGGTTTGCGCAACCCGTCTATTCCGACGAGAACGCCGAATTGCTGGAACTGGCGAGGCGCCGTCCGTGACGCGCAGGACCGCGGCCGTCGTCCTGGCCATGGCGGCCCTCGCGTTTTTGTCGTGCGGCGGCGGGGGCGGCGGCGGGGGGGGGAACAAGGCCGGCGGGCCGACGCTGTCCGGCGTGGCGCGGTTCGAGAAGCTCGCCTACGACCAAAACGGGCTGACCGGAGCCGTGACCGACTTTCCGATTAGGTTCGCCAAGGCGGACGTCGTCCAAAACGGATCCGTCGTCGCTTCGACCGCCACGGACGCGGACGGCAACTACTCCTTTTCCTCCCCGGGGCTTTCGGGAACCTTTTATGTCCGGGTGAACGCCGACGCGGCCCCCCCGTTCTTCGCCTCCGTCGTCGACGCCTCCTCCGCCGTCTTTTCCGTCCGCTCGTCCGACACGCCGCTTACGGCCGGCGGCTCGATTACCTTGAACCTGCTCGCCTCAAATACGGACGTCGGGCCCGCATTCAATATTTTCGACAACCTTATTCGGGCGCAGGACGCGGACAACTCCCTTGCCGGAAGGTACCCCAAAAAGATAACGGCCGTCTGGTATTCCGGGAACACTTCCGGCACCTTTTACAACTCCAGCACGGGGGACATAACGATTCTCGGGGCGCTGACGGACGCGGCCGGCGGCTCCGACGCGTACGACGACGCCGTCATTTTGCACGAGATGGGGCATTACGCCGCCGCGAATTTTTCCAGGGACGACTCCCCGGGCGGGGACCACTCGGCGCTTGGGCATTATCCCGACCTAAGGCTGACCTGGTCCGAAGGGTGGGCCACGTTTTTCTCCTGCATGTCGAGGAGCCTGCGGCCCATCACCGGCGCGCTCGTCGGCCCGCAGTGGTACGTTGACACTCCCGGGTGGCCGGGGCTGGCCGGGAACAGTTTTTCCTTCGAGATAGACACCCCCACATTTTCGAGCGTCGCCACCGGGGCGGACAACGAGCAGGCCGTCTCGAACGTTCTCTGGCACGTCTTCGCCGCGAGCGCCGCCCCCGCCACCAGCCCCACCAGCCCGTACCTGGGGCTGGGCGCGACGGACATATGGTCGGTTTTCTCGACGTACCTTCCGACCGTGCAAAACCTGTCCCCATCCGAATACGTGACCTTGGAATCGTTTTGGGACGGCTGGGTCGCCAAATATCCCCAACAGGAAAGCCCGCTCACGCCGATACTTTTTGATAGAAAAATCGCCTATTCCGCCGACCCGTACGAGCCTGACGACACAATAGCCCAGGCTCGACTCGTCCCGGTCGGGACGAGCGAAAACCACACGTTTTTCAAGTCGGGGGCCGCCCCGAACGGGGACAAGGATTATCTCAAGATAAACGTCGCCAGCGGACGCCAATACACGTTCGCGACCTCGGTTTCCAACGGGGCGGACACCCTGCTCACCCTCCTTGATTCCGACGGCGCAACCATGCTCGCCCAGAACGACGACGTCAGCGCCGCCGACAAGGGGTCGAAGATCGTCTGGACGGCCAGCGCCACAAAAACCGTCTATCTTCTTTGCGAACCGTACAGGCCGTATGTTCCGGCGGACATTTTTCTATACGGCGGCGCGGGGGGCTCGTCGCCGGCGGTGACGAGATACGGTGCGTATTCGATCACAATCACCTCCCCTTGAAAAACGGCCGTTCGGAAGTATGATGAGTGGCGGACGACAAAATGGGAAAAATAAAGTCTCGAAAAAAGGCGACGCTGGCGGTCATTGGCGGAAGCAGGGCGTACGACCTGCTCGGCGCGAGGAGTTTCGGAAAAACCGGCAAAAAGCCGCGAACCCTTAAAACCCCGTTCGGCCGGAGCGCTCCGGTAAGGATGTTTTACGGGGAGGGGTTCGATTATTACTTCATGTCAAGGCACGGCGAAAAGGGGTACGAGGTCTCCGCGCCGGGGGTGAACTACCGCGCCAACGTCTGGGCGCTCAAAAAACTCGGCGTGGAGAGGATAATATCCTGGAGCGGCCCCGGCGCCATCAACCGGGCCATGACCCCGGGGATGTTCGTCGTTCCGCACGACCTCATAGACGCGACGAAAAACCGTCCCTCCAACTTTTTCGAGGGAACCGGGCTGGGGTTCATCAGGATGAGCGACCCGTTCTGCCCGGAGCTTCGTGCGGCCGCCGTCTCCTCCATAACGACTAACGGGAGCATCTGCCACAACGGCGGGGTTTACGTCTGCACCGAGGGGCCCAGGCTGGAAACCCCCGCGGAGATAAGGGCGTTCGCTTCGTGGGGCGGGGACCTCGTCGGGATGACGCTGGTGCCGGAGGCGTTCTTGGCGCGCCAGTTGGAGATGTGCTACGCCGCCATCTGTCTTTCCACCAATTTCGCCGAGGGGGTACTGCCGCGCAATTTCAAGGAGGGGGAGCTTTTCGAGGGGATGATGAACGAGGCCGAAAAGGAAAAGGTGGAGTGGTCTCTCGCCAACCTGCCCGCCATTTTGGGGACGTTTCTGCGCCGGATTTCCGGCGCGAAGCGGGGGTGCAAATGCGGGGTTGCGATGAATAGGTACAGAAAAAAGGGGCTTTTGAAAAATCCGCTGGACGCCGCCCGCTAGCCTTTGTTGGCGGCGTGCCCGGCGTAGCAGTACGCGCAGGCCGCCAGGCAGGTGCCGTTTGTTCCTATGTCCCTGCTGACGGAGCATCGGCAAAATTTGCGTTGTCCCTTGTCCTTGACGGTCGGGAGCGAGGTTCCCCAAATTTCGTTTATCAGCCCCGCGTCCACGCACGCGCCGGGTTTCACGCCGATTTCGGAATAATCCCTCTCCTGCGCGCACGTGAACATTTCCATCCCGGAGCCGCGCGCGGTTTTTGCCATGTCTTCCAGCAGACCGTCGGTTCGCGGGTCCCGGGCCGCGTTTTTGTCGAAATGAAACCCGTCGAGTTTTGCGAAATTCCGCTCCGTCTTTCTGTAATACTCGACCAGGCTGGTCATGACCCGCGTCGTGCGGCCGGCAAGTTTTTCGCAAAGCGACGAAAACATTTCGCGGTGAAAGTCATGGCCGGTCTTGTCGGATATGATTATCGGGTCGTAGCGCCAGACCACCCGGCGCGGGCCTAGCGCGTCGCTCAACTCCAAAAACGCGCTTATTCTTTCGCCAAGGGTCGGGACGCCTGACTCCAGCTCGCGCGCGTACCCGTTGAGCGTGAATTGAAAATAATATCTGAACCCGCGCGCGTCCAGCTCCTTGAGGCGCGGCATGATGGGGGCCGGGTTTTTCGACCAGAACACTATCGCGTCCACGTCCTCGGGTTTCAGGGATATGGTGGAAATCTGGTTCGGGTTGTACGGGTTCTTCACCCGGCAAAACCCGGCGGCGATCTTTTGGAAAAACCATTCGGAGAAGAACGCCGGCACGTCCGTCCTTCTGCTCGCGCTTATTATCATCGTTCCTGATTATTTTACATGAGAACCGGGCGTCATAATCAAGCCGGAGAAAAAATGCGGCCGACTATAAGCGGTTAATTATGAAGGCTGTTTTTATGAAAAAATGCGGGGATTGAAGCGGGAAAAATGACGGGGGCGGGCAATCCCGCCCCCTCGTTAAATATCGCGTTACTTCTTCTTTCCGGCCTTTTCGTCCTCGAGCGCCTCTTTGTGGCTCAGGCGGATTTTCTTGGTGCGCTGGTCAACGTCTATGACCTTCACCAATATCTCGTCCCCCTCGGAGACCACGTCGCTCACCCGGTCTATCCTGTGCGGCGCCATGTGGGAGATGTGGACGAGCCCCTCCGTCCCCGGGGATATCTGGACGAACGCCCCGAAGTCCACTATTCGCGTCACCTTGCCGATGAAGGTTTTTCCGATCTCCGCCGGCTGGACGATGTTTTCGACCATCGTCTTCGCCTTTTGGGCGTCCTCCAAATTTGCCGCGAAGATTTTCACCGTTCCGTCGTCCTCTATGTCTATCTGGCTGTTGGAGGCCTCGGTTATGCTCCGGATTATTTTCCCCCCTGGTCCGATGACGGCGCCGACCATGTCCGACGGCACCTTCACGATTATCATGCGCGGCGCGTACAGGGAGATGTCGTCCTTCGGCTTCGGCAGGGCGGCCGCCATCTGGTCGAGGATGTGCATCCTGGCCCCGTTCGCCTGCGCAAGCGCGTCCTTCATGATTTGCATTGATAGGCCGACGGTCTTGATGTCCATCTGGATGGCGGTTATCCCCTTGCGGGTGCCGGCGACCTTGAAGTCCATGTCCCCCAGCGCGTCCTCGAGGCCGAGGATGTCGGTGATGATGGCGGTTTTGTCCCCTTCCGCGACGAGCCCCATGGCCACGCCCGCGACCGGGGCCTTGATCTGCACCCCGGCGTCCATGAGCGCCAGCGTGCCGCCGCACACGGACGCCATCGAGGAGGAGCCGTTTGACTCCATGACCTCGGAGACGACGCGCACGGTGTACGGAAATTTTTCCTTGTCCGGAAGGCAGAAGCCCACCGCCCTTTCGGCCAGCATGCCGTGCCCGATTTCCCGCCTGCCGGGGCCGGGCTGGAATTTCACCTCCCCCACGGAGAACGGGGGGAAGTTGTAGTGGAAATAATAGTCCTTGTCGGATTTTCCCTCTATGTTGTCTATCAGCTGTTCGTCCTGCCCGGTGCCGAGCGTGACCGCCACGAGCACCTGCGTCTCGCCCCTCGTGAAGAGCGCCGAGCCGTGCGCGCGCGGCAGGACGCCGGTGCGTATGGAAATCGGCCTCACCTCCGCGAGGCCGCGCCCGTCGGCGCGCCTTCCCTCGGTCACTATCATGTGGCGCACCACCATCTGTTCGACGTCGTCGTAGGCGGACTTTATCGTCCCCTCCAACGCGGCGCGGTTTTCGTCCGTGGTGAGGGCCTTGACTATCTTCGACTTGATTTCGGAAAGCGCCCCGGCCCTTTGGTGTTTTTCCGGTATGCAGACGGCGGTCTTGATTTCGGCGCTGAATTTTTCGCGGATCTGCTCGTGTACGGCGGTCTCCCTGACGGCCGGCTCGAAGCCCATCTTTTCGTTCGGGGCCTTTGCGGCCAGCTCCAGCTGGGCCGCGCAAAGCTTTTTTATCTCGGAGTGGGCGAGCTCGAGGGCCTCGACGAGCCTCGCCTCGGTCACCTCGTGCGCCTCCCCCTCGACCATGGTTATCGCCGTGGAGGTGCCTGCAACGACGACGTCCATCGCGCTTTTCTTCCGCTCCTCGCGGGTGGGGTTGACCACCAGCGCGCCGTCCACGATCCCCATCCTCACGGCGCCCACAGGCCCGAGGAACGGGACGTCCGAAATGGTCAGGGCCGCCGATGCGGTGTTGACGGCCAGGACGTCCGGCTCGTTCTCGCCGTCGTAGGAGAGGGTGTACATGAACACCTGCGTCTCGTTGTTGAAGCCGTCCGGGAAAAGCGGGCGCATCGGCCTGTCCGCAAGGCGGGAGACCAGCGTCTCCCTGTCGGCCGGCCTGCCCTCGCGCCTGAGGAATCCGCCGGGAATCCTGCCGGACGAGTAGAATTTTTCGCGGTAGTCTATGGTGAGCGGAAAGAAGTCGAACCCCGGCTTCGACTTGGACGCCGCCGTGGCCGCGCTGAAGACGATGGTGTCGCCGCACCTCACGACCACGGAGCCGCCCGCCTGACGGGCTATCTCCCCGGTTTCAATCGTTATTTTTTTTTGGCCGATTCCGGCCGTTACTTGTACCGCCATTTATTTTCTCCTTAACATCCCGTGCTTAAGCGCGTAACTTTGGCCGCCGCGTCGCCCGTGGCCGACGCGGGCCGGTGAAAGGCGGCCGAGTTCCGCGCATGGAAAACTCCCGCCCCGTGCATTGACTTCGCCGGTGGGTTCAGATGCTCAAGAAAGGCTACGGGAATCATAGGACTTTTTCGAGACGCCCGCCGGACCGCCGGGATAAGGGTTATTTCCTTATTCCCAGCGATTCTATGGTCTTTTTGTAGCCTTCGAAATTCTCGCCTTTGAGGTAGTCGAGCAGTCGTCTGCGGTTGTTGACCATGACGAGCAGGCTCCGCCTCGAGTGGTTGTCCTTTTTGTGGGTTTCGAAGTGCCTCGTAAGCTGTTGGATGCGTTCGCTCAGGAGCGCTATCTGGACCTCCGGCGAGCCGACGTCCTTTTCGTCCCTTCTGAATTTGCCGATAACTTCCGTCTTAACCTGTTTTGCTAAAGCCATAACTCCTTCCAAATTCTTTGCACTTTTTTACTACAGCCGGAATTTGTACCATATTCCCGGCTTATTTGCAAAGCATTTATCATCGAACGACGGGGGCCGGAACGTCAGTCCAGCGCGACCACCTCGTAGTCCTCGTCCTGAACCTCGTCGTCGGCGTTTATGGTGAACTTGAAGTTCCTCTCGCCTTCGAGTTTTTCAAGGTAGTCGTTCCCCTCCTCGTACAGGGCGGCGGCAATCCTCGTCGAGGCTATTATCTGAAGCTCCCTCGCCCCGGGGTTTTTGGCCACCACGCGCTCTATCTCCCTGAATATCTCGTGGCAGACGGTCTTGGGGGATTTCACGAACCCCTTGCCGTCGCAGTGCGGGCAGGGCTGGCAGAGGGTCTTCACCAGGCTTTCCCTCGTCCGTTTCCGCGTCATCTCAACGAGCCCAAGCTCGGACACGCGCAGGATGGTGGCCCGGGCGCGGTCGGGCTTGAGGGCCTGCTCGAGGGCGAGGTAGACTTTTTCCTTGCTCGCCTCCCTCTCCATGTCTATGAAGTCTATGATGATGAGCCCCCCGATGTTCCTCAGCCTCAGCTGGTAGACTATCTCCTTGACGGCCTCCAGGTTGGTTTTTAGTATCGTCTCCTCCTGGCTCTTTTTTCCGACGAACTTGCCCGTGTTCACGTCTATCGTGGTCAGCGCCTCGGTCTGGTCTATCACGATGTAACCCCCGGACTTCAGCCAGACCTTTTTGCCCAGCGCGCGCTCTATCTCTATGTCCACGGCGTACGATTCGAATATCGGCTGGTCCCCCCTGTACAGCTCTATGGGCGTCTTGGGGTCGCCCATGAAGTTGTTGATGAACTCCACGCACCGCTGGTGGTCGGCCTCGGAGTCGATGATGACCCTCTCCACGTCCTTCCCCAGCAGGTCGCGCAGGGAGCGAAGGACGATGTCGAGGTCGCTGTGGACGAGGGCCGGGGCCTTGGCCCGCTCGTTTTTCGCCTGCACTTTTCCCCACATCCTCTCCAGAAAGTCCACGTCCCTCCGAAGGTCCTCCTCGGAGGCGCCGTCCGCCGCCGTCCTGATGATGAACCCCCTGGAAGGCTTGCGGATCTTGTCCAAAACCGCCCTGAGCCGCTCTCTTTCGGCCGGGTCCTCGATGCGCCGCGACACGCCCACGTGGTCCACCAGCGGCATGAAGACCAGGTACCGGCCGGGGAGGGTGATGAACGAGCTCACCCTGGTTCCCTTCGTGCCTATCGGGTCCTTGATGATTTGGACCATTATTTCCTGGCGCTCCTTGAGGATGTCCTCTATGGGCGGGGTTTCCCTCGGTTCGCCCACCCGGTTTTCCTCCAGGTCGCCGTCGTCCTCCGCCTCCTGCGATTTGCCGAACTCCGGCACGAAGCCGTATTCCCCCGGGCTGATGTCGTTTTTGTGGAGAAACCCGGATTTTTCCAGCCCGACGTCCACGAAGGCGACCTGCATGCCGGGCAACACCTTGGTGACCCTGCCCCGGTATATGTTGCCGGCCATCCTGCGCTCGGTGGTGCGCTCGATGAATATCTCGCTCACGCTCCGGTTTTCCAGGACCGCCACGCGGGTCTCAAAAGGCTCCACGTTGATTATTATTTCCGTGCCCAAGGACGTACCTCCATCAGGAAAGCGGCGTCATGCGGCGCCGGCCGACGACGCGAAATTCCACCCTGCTTATTAACCGGGGCCGCCGCGCCGCGCGACTCGACGGCCCGTGATGGTGAATTATGACGGAGACTCCGAAATAGTCAAGGAGAGGGACAGATTGACGGCGGGTCGGCTTCATTTTTTTGGCTATTCCGCATCCGGACGTATTGGTGGCAACGGAAAAAAGCGGACGCTTTTGTGTTCCGTCGTTTTCACATCGCGCATTTCAAGTAAATGCGAGTGTAATTCAGCCCGTTGTTGCGCCCTTTCGGCGCGGAATGGTAGCGCGGGCTGAAGCCCGTGGTACCGAGCATGCCGCTACCATTTCAAACCGACTCACCGCCAAAACACGGGTCGTTTGACCGGCTCCGGCGTCATTGGCTACATTAAAGCCATGTTGGGGTCGGGTTTTTCCAAGCCTTTGCCGGGTTTCGCGGCGTGACGCCGGGGGCGGTTTAATGTTCGGGATTGGCGCCACGGAACTCATACTGATACTTGTCCTGGCCTTGATATTCATCGGTCCGAAAAAACTTCCCGAGGTCGCGCGCACTTTTGGAAAAACCTACAGGGAGCTCCAACACGCGCTCGAGGGCATCAGAAGGGATTTCGCGGAGGCCGGCGACTCCGTGAGACACGAGGTCGAATCCACCGTCAAGGAAGTCGCGCCCCCGGCCGCCCCCGTCCCACCCCCCGCCGGTTCCGTGGAAACAAGACCCGCCCTTCCGGACGCCCCCGTCGGCTCGGTGGAAAAAAAATCGGCCGACCACCCCGGCGGCCCCGATCCGGCCCGAGGCTAAAAACCGGTTTCTCCCGGACTTGGCCGGAGGAACCGGACGCGTTCGTACTGGTTGGCAGACGTTTTATCGCATTTCGACTTTTCATTGATGGGAACCCTGAAAAGGGGCGGTAGTACGTCATTGCGAGCGGAGCGAAGCAATCCCACGATATGTTCCGTCAATGTGTTGGAGATTGCTTCGTCGCCATGCTCCTCGCAATGACCCAACAACCGGGGCGTTTTCAGAGGTTACGGATGCCGAAACTTCGTCGTTCCCGCCCCCTCACTTGTCATCTCCGTGAAAACGGGCCGCATCCGTCCCTAGCCCGCAACCCTCGTCCCCGAATGGGGGGATCCAGACTATTGGTGGCGCAGACACTCCTGTCTGCGTTTGCCGCGTTAGCGGCTAAGGTTTTGCTACTTGCGTCCGGAGGACGCAACGCGGACAAAGGAGGGGCGGAATTGGCAAAACCCCCCATGCGGGGGGCGAGGGTTGCGGGCCGAAGACGACTGCGGCAAACCGCCCCGGCCACGGTCGTCTCTGCTTTCTCTTCTCGTACTGGCCGCATCTTGGCGGGCAGTGAAGTCCTCCGCAAGAGGGAGAGCGTCCGCGCCACCGGGGTAAACCCCGGCGGAGAACCGGATTTAATTGACCTGGATTCCCCGTCAGCCAAGCCCTGGCCGCCAAGATACGGCCAGGACGAGAGCTTCTAAGCAAAGACGAATGCTGATGCGGCTAGGACGAGAAGCGAAAGCCAAGACGAAGGCTCATGCGGCCAGGACGAGAGGCGATTGCGGTGACGAATGCGGATGCAAACAGGACGAGGGCGGGGGGATGAGGACGACCGCGGCAAGGCGGGGCAAACCACGGGCTGAAGCCCGTGCTACCGAGCATGCCGCCACCAATTGAAACTGATACGCAACCGAAAAACCGGCCTCAGCCCAATATCCTCAGGTTTTTGGGCAGTCCCTTTGAGATCACGTCGCAACCGTCTTTGGTGACCTCCACGACGTCCTCTATCCTCACGCCGCCGACTCCCGGCAGGTAGATTCCAGGCTCTATGGTGAACACCATCCCCTCGCGGGCGACGTCCTCCGAGCGCGCGTTCAGGCTTGGCGCCTCGTGTATCTCCAGCCCCAGCCCGTGCCCGGTGCCGTGGCCGAAATATTTTCCGTACCCCTTTTTTTCGATGAAGTCGCGCGCCGCGGCGTCTATTTCCCTCAACGGAACCCCGGGGGCGGTCCTTGCGATGGCGCGCATGTTCGCCTCGAGGACTATCTCGAATATCTCCCTCAGCCTCGGCTTGGGTCTTCCGAGGAAAAGCGTCCGGGTGTTGTCGGAGTTGTAGCCGTCCAGCACCCATCCCCAGTCCAGGATGACCGGCTCGCCCCGCGCCATTTTCTTCCCGCTCGCCACCCCGTGGGGCATGGCCGACCGGTTGCCGGAGGCAACGATGAAATCAAACGCCGCCTTCTCCCCGCCCGAGAGCCGGAGCTTGTATTCCAGCTCTGCGGCGGCGTCGCTCTCCTTCTTTCCGGGCGCGAGGACGTCCCCGATTTTTGAAAACGCCCTTTCAAGGAGCCGGAAATTGCGCCTGATGAGCGCCGTCTCCCGCGCGTCCTTTATTTTCCGCAACCCTTCCACCGGCGAGGCCGGCGTCCAGCGCACCCCGCCCGAAAACTTCCTCAACTTCGCCATGAGGCTTATCGTGACGTGCCCGTCCTCGAAGCCCGCCCGTTTCGCCCCGCTTTTTTTTACCTGTCGGCCGACCTCCTCGGCGAGCGGCTCCTTTGTTATCACGAAGCGCATGGAGGTCACCTGCAGGGCGACCTGCGAGGCGTACCGGAAGTCGGTGAACATCACCGCGTCCCGGGGCGTGACCACCACGGCGCCGTTCGTGCCGCTGTAGCCGGTCAGATAGCGGACGTTGTTTAGGTTGAGCGTCGCGAAGGTGTCCAGCCTCGATTCGGCCATCGCCGCGCGCAGTTTTTTTAGCCGGGCCTTGAACGCCTCTTCGTCCATCACCCCCGGCCCTTGCGCCGTACCCGCCCGCGCGCGCCGCGCGCCGTCATTTCGGCGGCGGCCCTGAGCGCGATAAGATACCCGTCCGTGCCGAAGCCGGCCACGACGCCGGCCGCCAGGTCGGAAAGGTAGGAGTGAGACCTGAACTTCTCGCGGGCGAATATGTTGGAGACGTGCACCTCTATGAACGGAATTTTCACCGCGGAGAGCGCGTCGCGTATCGCTATGCTCGTGTGGGTGTACGCGCCGGGATTGATGACGACGGCGTCCGCCTTGCCGAGGAGGGACTGTATCTTGTCCACAAGCGGGCCCTCGCCGTTGGACTGGAAAATCTCCAGCCCGACCTTGAGCCTTTTCGCCTCGGCCTCTAGCGCCTTGCAAAGCGAACCGTAGTCCACCCTGCCGTACAGTTTTTTTTCCCTGACGCCCAGCATGTTGATGTTCGGCCCGTTTATCACTACGATGTTCCTCATTCCGGTCATCCTTTCCTCATTCGCGCGGCGTTGTCCAGCCATTTCTCGAGCGTTTCGACCATTTGCGCGTAATGGGGCGCCGCGGCGGTTTTTTCGGTCCCGGAACCACCCCCGGCGACCGGCCCGCCGGCCTTTTTTGGGGAGGGCCCGACCTTTTCGAGGAGCCTCCTCGCCAGGAGGTTGTCCGCGTCGGCCCGGACGACGCCCTCGAGTATCCCCCGGGCCTCCTCCGCCCTTCCCAGCGAGATTAGCGCGCGCCCCTTTAGCGTCAGCGCGCTTCGAAGCGTCGGGTGGCGCTTTAGCCCCCTTTCCAAAACCTCCAGGGCCATCTTGTTCCTGCCGGAACGCATGCACTCGGAGGCCATGGATGTGAAAACGTAGGAGGAGGGGTTTTCGGCCAGCATCCGACCATAATGTTGCAGTACGTCAGTTCGGGTCACGAACCCAATCTACCACACGCCCCCGCGCCGACAAAGGAAGCCTTGGCGCCGCGGAAGGCGGAGGGGCTACGGGAGGTTTATGACCATGCTTTTCGGCTCGGTCATCTCCTCCATGGCGTAGCGCAACCCCTCGCGCCCCTGCCCGGAAGCCTTCGTCCCGCCGTAGGGCATGTGGTCCATCCTGAAGGTCGGCGCGTTCCCGACTATCACGCCCCCGACGTCGAGCGTTTCCCACGCGCGGAAGGCGAGCCCCAGGTCGTTGGTGAAAATCCCCGCCTGAAGCCCGAACTCGGAGTCGTTCACGGCCTTTAGCGCCTCCTCCGCGTCGGCGTAGGGGGTCAGCGTCACGAGAGGCCCGAAAACCTCGAGGCAGTTGACCTTCATCTCCGGCTTTGTGTTCTCCAGAACCGTCGGCTCCATCACCGGCCCGTTGAACGCCCCCCCGCAAAGAAGCCTCGCCCCGCCGCCCAGGGCCTCCTTCAGCCAGTCGCCCAGCCGAAGCGCGTCCCTGTTGGATATGAGCGGCCCGACAAGGACGGACTCGTCCATCGGGTCGCCGGCCCTGACGGTTGCGACCCTCTCGAGAAAAAGTCTCTTAAACTCGTCGTAAACGCTCTCGTGGACGAACACCCTTTGGACGGAAATACAGCTCTGCCCCGCGTATCCGAACCCGCCGAGCGCTATCCTTTCCGCCGCATAGGGGAGGTTTGCGTCGTGGTGCACCACCGCCCCGGAGTTTCCGCCCAGCTCCAGCGCGGTCTTTTTTCTGCCCGCCGTCTTCTTGAGCCGCCATCCGACGGCCGCGCTACCGGTGAAGGAGAAGAACTTGTAGCGGTCGTCCGCGACCATCCTCTCGGCCACCCCGTTGGGGGCGGGGATGACGGAGATGGCGCCCGCCGGCCAGCCGGAGTCCGACACGATTTCCCCCAGCAGGAGGGCGGTGAGCGGCGTCTGCGGGGCGGGCTTGACCACAATCGGGTTGCCCGCCGCCATCGCGGGGGCGACCTTGTGCGCGACGAGGTTCAGCGGGAAGTTGAACGGGGTTATGCCGAGCACCGGCCCGATTGGAAAGCGTCTGACGAGGCAGACGTGCCCCCTTCCCAACGGCTGTGCGTCGAGCGGGATAATCTCCCCGTGGAGCCGCCTGGCCTCCTCCGCCGCGTATTGGAACGTGAAAATCGAGCGCTGGACCTCCTGCCTCGAGCTCGTAATCGGCTTGCCCGCCTCCTTAGAGATGAGTCGGGCGAGCTCCTCCGCGCGTTGGGAGATTTGGGACGAGACCCTATGGAGCGCGTCCGCGCGCTCGGCGGCGGTCATTTTTCTGGTTGCGGCGAACGATTCCGCGGCGGCGGCTGTTGATGCCTCCGCCTCGGCGTCCCCGGCCAGATACGTCACGGCGACGGTGCTTCCGTCGTACGGGTTTTTCACCGCCATCTCGTCGGTCGTCCTGACCCGCCTTCCCCCGGCCAGAATCGGATGCTCGTTTGCCATAGGGATTAATGTAACCCAAAAAAGGCCCGAAGGAAAAGGGCGCCCGCCGCGACCGCCGCGACCGCCGCGCCGCACGCTTGCGCCCCGGTCGCGTGTTTTGTCTTGTTCGGTAAGGTATAATGGCGCAAATTTATGCGTGAAAAAAGGCGGGCCGTCGGATGCTGTTGATGATAGACAACTACGATTCCTTCACCTACAACCTCGTCCAGTACTTTATGGAGCTGGGGGAGGAGACGGTCGTGCGTCGAAACGACGCCGTGACGGTGGAGCAGGTCGAGGCGCTGGGGCCGGAATACGTCGTCATATCGCCCGGCCCCTGCACGCCCAACGAGGCGGGGGTGTCGCTCGCCGTCGTGGAGAGGCTCAAGGGAAAAATTCCCATCCTAGGCGTCTGCCTCGGGCACCAGTCCATTTGCCAGGCGTTCGGCGGGCGGATAGTCAAGGCCGAAAGACTGATGCACGGCAAGACTTCGCAGATAGAGCACGACGGAAGGACGATTTTCAAGGGGATTAAAAATCCGTTCACCGCGACCAGATACCATTCCCTCGTGGCCGAAAAGGGCTCCCTGCCGCCCGAGCTGGAGGTCTCCGCCAGCGACTCCCAACTGCACGAAATAATGGCGGTGCGGCACACGGAGCTTCCGGTTGAGGGGGTGCAGTTCCACCCCGAGTCCGTCCTCACCGCCGAGGGGAAGAACATACTTAAAAACTTTTTGACCTTGTATGCCGGTATGGCGAAAAAATAATCCGCAGATTACGAGGATTTCCACGGATTAGAAAACGAAAGGGTGTTTAAATGGGCGTTAATCCGCGGAATCCGCTGATAAATTCTTCTTGGCGTTCCCGGCGACTTGGCGGTTAAAATTCAAGCTCGACATTTGGATGAATAAAGGAAGTTAAACGATGAGCATCAAGGAGTCGCTCGCCCGCCTCATGGACGGCAGGGACCTGCCCGAGGCCGAGATGGTCGCGGCCATGGAGGAGATAATGACCGGCGCCGCGACCCAGGCCCAGATAGGCTCCTTCCTGACCGCCCTTAGGATGAAGGGGGAGACGGTCGAGGAGATAACCGGGGCCGCCGTCGTCATGCGCGAAAAGGCGGTCAAAATCGAGACGCCGCCGGGCGCGACGGTGGTGGACACCTGCGGCACCGGCGGCGACGGCTCGGGCACATTCAACATATCCACCACCGCCGCGTTCATCGCGGCGGGTGCGGGGCTCGTCGTGGCAAAGCACGGCAACCGGTCGGTGTCCAGCAGGTCCGGAAGCGCGGACCTGCTCGGCGCGCTCGGCGTGAACATCGAGGCGGAGCAGTCGCGCGTGGAGGAATGCCTGCGGGAATGCGGGATTGGGTTCCTTTTCGCCCCGATGATGCACGGGGCGATGAAATACGCGATAGGCCCCCGCAGGGAGCTGGGCGTGCGGACTATATTCAACCTTTTGGGGCCGCTCACGAACCCGGCGGGGGCGAAACGACAGCTGGCGGGGGTTTACGCGGACTCGTTGACGGAGCCGCTCGCGAACGTGCTCATGAGGCTCGGCGGCGTCCGGGCGTTCGTGGTGCACGGGGAGGACGGGCTCGACGAGGTGACGCTTTCCACCGTGACGAGGGTGAGCGAGCTGAGGGACGGCGCGGTGAAGACGTGGTATTTCGACCCCAGGGACCACGGATTTTCCTATTGCTCGCCGGAGGACCTAAGGGGGGGGGACGCCCAGGAAAACGCCCTGACGACCCTTCGGATATTAAAAGGGGAGGAGCGGGGCCCGAAAAGGGACGTGGCCGTGATAAACGCGGGGTTCGCCATAGCGGCCGGCGGCAAGGTCGGCGACCTGGACGCGGCCTTCAAGTCGGCCGAGAAATCGCTGGATTCCGGCGAGGCGTTGAACAGGCTGTCCCGAATGAGGGAGCTCGTCGGCCCGCAAAAATAAGCCTCGAACAGCCCCAAATCCGGTTAAGAAGCGGGCGTCCTTTTCGCGCGCCGCTCCGGCGCGCCTTCATCATTATATTTATTACCATTGGTTAAAATTTCAAAAAAGTTTCCCCTATAAACGCCGACGCCAATACCGGCGTGACGTCGGCCAATGCCCGAGAAATCAGCGCCTTGAAAAAATGTGGGGTGGGAAGTCAACTTTTGGGCCTGTGCGCCGATAAGGGAACATTGGATTAGGGCAAAGTCCCCGTGTCCCCGCCGCTTAATCCCATGGCGTCAATTATTTGACTGGGTGGCGGCCGGCCGGGAAAAGTAATAATAGTCATGACGAGTGTAATAGTTTGAAATGCCGGGGCTTGGATAGGGCGGCATTCAAGTTGCACTTTGGTGACAAATTTATAGGGACATATTGTGCTTGAAAATCTAACTAGTGTGAGGAGGGCATTTGATTTTGTGCAACGCCAGGGATCGGCTTAATTCCATTCGCATTCGAAACATTAAAACTTTAGGAGGAGTCTTTAATCATGTTTAAGAAATTTGCACTAATGATGGCAACGGCGCTCGCATTCGCCGCGTGTAGCGGCGGGGGCCTCGGGAGCGGCCCGACGGCCGGCTCCGGCGGCTCGACCGGCGGCAACACGGCCGGCGGCCCCCCGACGACGCCGGTCAACATCGTCCTGTCCTCCAACCCGGCCGGCGCGACCAGGGGCGGTCCGGCGCGGACCATATTCGCCTCGACGCAGGGTTATTCGCTCACCATCTCGCAAAACTACATCGTGGGTTCGAGCGGAGAGTGTTCCGTTGCGACGCAGACCTGTCTGCCGCCGATCACCTATTTCGGAACAATTAACCAATCGACCGGCCAGGCCAGCGTCCAGGTCAACCTGGTCATAGGCGCGAAGCCCCTCATCGAGGCCAGGGCCTTCGACCAGTCCTTCAGCACCAGCTACACGGCAAGCTCGGGCCAGTTGAGCACGTCGTTCCCGTTCTTCGCCGTCCCCGCCGGCGGCGCGTGGGGCAGTTCGACCGCCGGCAACGAGCTTTCGTACGGCGCGTCTAACGGCACCATGGTGGTCGTGGGGCTCGCCTCGATACCCGTCGCCATGGGCTCCTCGGTTAGGACCGCGGCTCTCAACGCCGTCGCGACCCCCGCCACAAACGCGGGCGGCACGGTGTACGGCGCGCCGGCCGCCCCCGCCTCCGGGGTTCCGCCCACCTCCAACCCGGTATCGGGACTCACCGTAAACTCGCCGTCAAGCAAGACGATAAGCGTCGGGTGGAACGCGTCGGCGCCCTACACCCCGCCGGGCACCAACTCGACCACGTACAACGTCTATTACGGGATTCCGGGTTCCGGCTTGGTCGTCAACATGACGGGAGCGACCGTCGTCGCCGGACAGATTACCGTTATACCGACCATTGTTAGCGCGGGAACGGGCTACCACGTGGGGGACACCTTCTACATTTTGGAGTCGGGAAGCTCCAAGGACGCGGTCGGCACCGTGACGGTTGTCAACGCGGCAGGCGGCGTGACCACTTTTACGATTGTTTCGCCTGCCGGAACGGGCGGTTATAGCATAAGCGCCACCGTTCCCGGCGCCGCCACGACCCCGACGTCGCCGACGCCCGCCGCCCTTACGGCGGTTCAAGGGCGCATGAACACGAGCCCCGGCCAGGGCCTGGTGCTTGACTTGACCAACGTCGCGTTCACGATAGCCGGCAACCAGATCACCGCCACGACCGGCGCGTTGAACACCAACACGGCGGCCAACTGCGCCGCCGACACCCTCGCCCCCTCCGCGGTGATAGGCGTCGTCAGCGGCGGCTCCGGCTACAAGGTCGGCGACAACATAAAGGTTTTGGAGACCGGGAGCACGAAGGACGCCGTCCTGCAGGTCAACAGCGTTTGCACCAACACGATAAGCGGGATAATGACGACGGGAATCGTCAACGGCATCGTGTTCGGCGTGGCCAACCCGACCCCCCAGGGAACGGGCGGCTATTCCGCGGTCACGGCGGGCGCGGCGACGACGCCGACGCAGACTTTGTTTAACGGCGTGATCGCGCTGACCTCCCTGTCCACGACGCTCACAAACAGCGGCTCCGGAATAAGCTCCTCCACCCCGGGCGCCAACGTCCTGACCGACGGCAACGCGACCTACCAGTTTGCGGACGGCACCCCCGCCTTTTTCGCGGTCGCCGCCCAAACGGTCGACCCCAGCGGAAACGCCGCCGCCCTCGTGGGCGCGGCGACGGCAAAATTGCAGGTCTCGCCCGGGAGCGTGACCGGCGCGCCCGCCTCAATCACGGTGGCAAACGGAACCACCACCGGCACGGCCTCCAGCGCCAACACGGCCACGCTCTCGTGGGCGGCGGTCGCCGGGGCGTCGTCCTACAGCGTCTATTACGACACGAACCCCTCAAACGTGATTCCCACCGCCTCGGGCTCGGGCTTGACCCTGAACGTAACCGCCTCCGGCGGCGTCGTCACCGGGGTCTCCATCGGCTCCAACGCCGGGCAGGGGTACTCCGCGTTTGACTCGGTTTACATACAAGCAGGGAACAACAACGCCACGGCGAAGGTAAACGCCGTCATCAACGGCGTGCCCATCTCGGTCTCCCTCGTCGTGGCCGGCACGGGCTACAACGCCGCAAGCTATTCAAACGCGGCCACCTCCGCGTTCAACACCCAAAACTTCATAAAAGGGTTGCCCGGCACGGTTACGGCCACGACCCTAGCCGATTCCGGCTCGACAGTCACGTCGTCCGCGGGCGGCACGGTCGGCTCCTCCGCCATCGCATTGTCCGGCACGACCGGCACGCCGTATTATTTCGTGGTTTCGGCGACCGGCACGCCGGTGGCTACTTACGGCGGCAACCTGGCCGCGGTGAAAAACCCCGCCCTGGGCCTCACGGCGTCCAACGGCAACTCGCCCGCGGCCGCCCTGCCGCTTCTGACTTCGACGGACGAAAGCGGCGGCTTGGAATGGTCGATCTGGCAAGGCGGCGTGGAGCAGTACGTGTCGGGTTGCAACCCGTTCCCCGCGCAGGGACTCCAGCCGACCTGCTACTTCGCGTTGCAGGCGTCTCCGGCTCCCGCGACGAACGCGTACGGCTCGGTCAGCACCAGCGGCGTCTACACTCCGCCGCTTGCATACCCCGGCAGTCCCGGCGCCGGTCCGATACCCATCTCGCTGGTTTCTAGGAACAAGGTGGTCTCCCTCGGCACCGGCGCCACCATCACAACCACGGCGAACCCGTTGAGCGCCACCAACGACGCCGTCGCCAACCCCGGAACAGGCTACCACGTGGGGGACGTTCTAAACGTCGCCAACTGCAACGGCGGACAGCTCATGGTCACCGGCACGGCTGGAGTCGGCGGCGGAGTCGCGACGGTCTCGGTTTGGGATCCCGGTTCCGCGGCCTGCACCGCGGCCACGCAGGCCACCACGGTCGCGCAACCGTCCACGGCGGGCGCAAACGCGGCCACGTTCACCCCGTTGGCCGGCGCGGGCATAACCGCCGCGGTCAGCCCCCCGACTTCGGGGGGGCTCGGCTACCGGGTCGGGGACGTCCTCGAAATTTGTGAAACAACCCTCGGGTGTCTACCGGCGAGCGACGGCACGGTGCAGGTGGCGACAATCACCCCCGCCACCGGGGCAATTCTCACCGTGAGCGTCGTCTCCGCCGGCACCACGGTTTACACCGCCGCCGCCGGATATTCGGCCCCGGCCTCCAGCCCGGTTCCGCCGGCGAACCCGGTCCAGATAACGACCGCCGCCGCGACCGGCCTGTCCGGCACCGGCGCCGCCCCGTATTTCGGACTGGCCGGATCGGGCTACTCCGTCGGCGACATCCTCGAAGTATGCGCCGTCGCCGTTTGCACGCCGGGGACGGACGGCACGATTCAGGTGACCTCGGTCAACCCGATTACCGGCGCGTTGACCGGATTTTCGGTCGTGACCGCCGGCACCACCGTTTACGCGGCGGTCAACACCAACACGGTGGCGCCCATTTCCGGCGGCGGAGACCCGCTGTCCGTCGCCTCCGACGGTTCGAGCGGATTCTCGGACGGTGTCTCGAGGTTCAACCTTGACGAGTTCCTCGCAGGCAACATATTCGGACAGTAACCTTAATAACCCCCGCCCCCGTCCTCATCCCAAGAAGGGGAGGACGGGGGTTCTTCCTCTCATTCCTGCGGACAGGGAATACGCAGACGGGAAGGCTGGAGGCCCCTTCACGGGAATGAGGAAAATCCGAGGGAGGGGCCAAAAGCCCCCCCATTTTTTTGCCTCGTTCCTTCCCTAACGACCCCCGGATTGGCGTCCGCTTCCAGTTCCACATCCGCGCTAATCGGCGGCTCGAATTATCCCTTCAGGAAACTTTGGTTCTCGCCGATAAAAAAAGGGTTAAGGATGATTGGCCGCTTGTGCGACCAATGCGGGCGCCGCGCCCGTGCCACCAATGGATTTAGGAGACGGAGTGCGGAGCCCAGAACGTAGAAGTCAGAAGTCAGGTTCCAGAAGAAGGGGAATTTCTCCCTCCGTTCTGTATTCCGCATTCTGTCTCCTTGCTACCATGGCAATTTCCCTATCGTGCGGCCCGAACGCCTGGTTGCCCGACCCGTCCGGCGGAGGCGGGGGAGGGGGCGGGGGGGGAGGGGGAGGCTCCTCGAACTCCAAGGTTCCATCCGGCTTCACCTGCGCCGGGGCCGACAAATCGTCCATATTAAATTGGAACGCCGTCGCGGGCGCGGACTCTTACAACGTCTATTACGCGACCGCCGCGGACGCCGACACCAAGCTGAGCCAGAACAAGGTCACGGGCGTCACGCTCACGACCACGACGCTGACGACGTCCGGCCCGACAATCGCGGCCACCAACGGCGTCGTCAACAACGGAAGCGCGGCCATTCAAAACGGGACGGAGTATTTCTTCATCGTGTCCGCCGTCATTTTCGGCGTGGAGGGGCCCCCAGCGTACCCGGTCTCGTGCGTTCCGGGCGTGCCTTTGGCCACCCAGCCGTTCCAACTAAGGGCCGCCGGCTGGGACCAACAGGTAATTTTGGACTGGCACCCCCCGGCGTCCGGGGCCGACAGTTACAACGTCTATTATGGATACACGGCCGCGGACGCCACCACGGCCTCCCTTAACAGGGTGACGGGCATAACGGGGCCGGGCGGTTCGGCCGCCGCGACGTCAACGCCGACCGGCGCCTCGACGGAAACTTCAACCGGTTCGGCCACCTCGACGTCAACGTCAACCGGCTCTTCGACCGGCGCGACCACGATCGTGCTCCCCACGACCAACCTTGCGACCGCGGGTCCGACCATAACCGCCACGAACGGCGCGGTCAACCCGGGTAGCATGCCGCTTGTGAACCGGACGAGGTATTACTTCGTGGTGACCGCCGTCAAATTCGGCGTGGAGGGGCCCCCCTCGACCCCGGTTTCCACCGTGCCAAGCGCGCTGACCTCGACGATTCCGTCCGGGCTGACCGCCCTCGCCGGTGAGCGCTCCATAACGGTGAGTTGGAAGCCGGTGGAGAACGCGACGTCGTACGACGTCTATTACGCGACCTCCCCGGCGGGGGCGACCACCAGAAGCTCGAACAAGGTCACCCTAATTGTCCCGACGACGGTCACGCTGACGACGTCGGGGGCGACAATATCGGCGACGGCGGGAACGGTGAACCCCGGGAGCATTCCGCTTATTGACGGAATCAGATATTATTTCGTGGTGGCCGCGAACCTTCCGTTCGGGGAGGGGGCCGGGTCGCCGCCGGTCTCCACCGTGCCCGGCGTCTGCGGGGTCAACCAGCCCTGCTCGTTGTCCGCCGCCGGTTGGGACAGGCAGGTGGCCGTTTCGTGGACGGCCCCCGCGTCCGGCGCCGACGCGTACAACCTCTACTACGCGACCGACCCGTCGCAACTGGAGAACCCTCCGTCGTCCTCGAGCAAGGTCACGGGGCTCGTCTCGACCTCCTCCGTCTTGACCACCGACGGGACGACGATAATTTCCACCGGAGCCGGGGGGACGGTCAACGTCGGTAGCGTACCCCTGGACAACGGAACCACCTATTTCTTCGGCGTGACGGCCGTCAAGGGGGGCGTGGAGGGGCCGATATCCTATTTGGTGTCCGCCGTCCCGAACGACCTGACGCTGACCTCCCCGTGGGGAGTGAGCGCGACCGGGGGGGACGCCAAGGTCACGGTGGGCTGGAACGCGATAAACGGCGCGTCGTCCTACAACATTTATTACTCCACGAACCCGCTCTCGGCGACGACGGCGCAGGGAACCAGGATTGCTAACGTCGGCTCCCCGTACACGGTTTCGCCGCTCGCGAACGGAACAAAATATTACTTCGTGGTCACGACGATTATAGACGGGATCGAGAGCGCGGACTCCACGCCGGTGGTTTCGGCGACGCCGGCGGCGCCGACCGCCCCGCCCGCGCCCGTCGGGGTCACCGCCGTCGCCGGGGACGGGCTCGTCACGGTGAGCTGGGGCGCGGTGGCGGGGGCGACGTCGTACAACGTCTATTACGCGACCAACGCCGGGGGCGCGACGACCTCCAGCGGGTCGAACGTCAGGGGCGTCACCGGAACCGGAGGCACGATTTCAACCATCATACCCGGCCTCGCGAACGGGACGACCTATTGGTTCGTCGTGACTGCCGTCAACGGCTTCCTGCTTGAGAGCGCCCCGTCCTCGCCGCCGGTGTCGGCCACGCCGCAACCGGCCGTCACGCCCGGCGCCCCGGCGGACGTCTCAGCCGCGTCTGGCGACAGGACGGCGACGATAAGCTGGAGCGCCGTGACCGGCGCGACGACGTACAACATTTATTGGGACACGACCCAGGCGGGCGCGACCCCCGCGAGCGTGAATAAACAGACCGGAGTCACGGGCGCGGGTTACAAGATTTCCGTTCCGCTTCCGGTTCCGGCGAACGGGACTTCGTATTATTTCGTGGTGACGGCGCTGAACAACGCGCTCGAGGGGCCGCCGTCGGCCCCCGTTTCGACCCTCACCAACCCGCCGGTGGCGGGGACGCCGATAGCCACGGCCGTCGGCGGGGCGGGGACGATAGACGTCAGCTGGGGATACGTCGCCAACGCGACTTCATACAACGTCTACTGGTCCGCGACCAAGGCGGGCGCGACCACCTCGAGCAAGACGAACCAAGCCGGCATAACCGGCTCCGAACCGGAGCTGTTCACGCGGATTGCGCCGCTCACGTACGGGTCCGCGTATTACGTCGTCGTGACGGCCGTCGTGAACGGAGTCGAGGGGCCGGCCTCCAACCCCGTTTCCGCCGTCGCGCAGGCCAACGGGCCGAACTGGCTCACCACCATAGCGACGGACTCGCAAATCCAGCTGAGTTGGAACACCGTCCCCGGGTCGGTGGAATACAACGTTTATTGGTCCGCCACGGCGGACGGGGCCACTACGGCGACGCTCACGAAAGTTCTGGGCGTCGCGAGCGACGCCTACTCGGCGGGGTACACGATAACGGGGCTTTCGAACAACGTGAGTTATTACGTTTTTATTACGTCCGTTTACAACGGGCATGAGAGCGGCCCGTCAACCGTCGTCGCCGACACGCCGGCGCCATGCGGCGGCACATACTGCAACGGGACGGGCGGCATAACGCTCTACGCAACCCCGGATTGGATACCGCACTCCAAGGCGGAGCTCTCGGCGTATCCCGGCCAGCCTTCCGCGAGTACCGGAACCGGAACAAGCACGGGCACGGGAACGCACACCGGCACAAGCACCGGCACTCATACCGGAACGAGCACCGGCACAAGCACAAGCACGGGCGCCGGCGCCGGGGTGGTGACGTTGAACTGGACCCCGGCGCAGTACGCCACGACCTACAATCTTTATTATGCGACGACCCCGACAAACGCGACGGTGGTTCCCTCGACGACCGCCACGACGACGAAGGTGGCCGGACTCACCGCGCCATACGCGACCGTGGGCGGGTTGACCGCGGGCACGAAATATTATTTCGTCGTGTCTCCGCAAAATCCGGGGTACGAGGGGCCGCAGTCGGACGTCGTCTCGGCGACGCCGTAGGGGAGCGTGTTGGGTGGTTACACGGAAAACCGCTTTGCGGTAGGCACGGCAATCCTGCCGTGCCGGGAGGCAAGATTGCCTCCCCACCAAGATATCGAATTACAGGAAGTCGAGCCAGTCGAGGCACCTGGGGTTCTTTCCGTCGATCGTCTCGAAAAAGACGTCGTGAAGCTTCCTTGTAATCGGTCCCATCGCTCCCGAGCCGACCTTTCGGTGGTCCACTTCCGTGACTGCCGTAATTTCCGCCGCCGTCCCGGTGAGGAAAACCTCGTCCGCTATGTAGAGCTCGTCGCGCGGGAACAGCTGTTCCAAGACCGGGATCCCCGCCTCTCGGGCGAGCTTAATCACGGCGTCCCTCGTTATCCCCTCCAGCACCGACATCGTCGGCGGCGTCTTCAGGCCGCCGTCGCGCACGACGAAGATGTTCTCGCCGGAGCCTTCGGCCACGAACCCGAAGGGGTCCAATAATATCGCCTCGTCGTAGCCGTTGCGCAACGCCTCCTGCTTCGCCAGCACCGAGTTGATGTAGATGCCGGTGGACTTGGCCTTGGTCATCGTTATGTTCGGGTGGTGCCGGGTGAACGAGGAGACGGCGACCCTTATCCCCTTGGAGGGGTCGTCCCCGAGGTATTTTCCCCAGGGCCACACCGCGATCGAAAGATGCACCTTTAGCCCCTTGGTGCTCAGGCCCCTGGCCTCGTCGCCTAGGAACGCTATGGGGCGGACGTAGCATTCCTCCAGCTTGTTCCTTTTGATGGTCGCGCGCACGGCCTCCATAACCTCCGTTTGGGTGAACGGAATCTCGTAGCCCAGGACGCGTGCGGAGTCGAACAGCCTTTTTATGTGTTCCCCGTGGCGCCAGACGGCGGGCCCTTTTGAGGTTTTGTAGCACCGTATCCCCTCGAACACCCCCGCGCCGTAGTGGAGCGTGTGGGTCATGACGTGGACGGTCGCCTCGCCCCAGGGGACGAGCTTGCCGTCCATCCACACGAAATCGCTTTTAGGGGCCGTCATTATCGGGTGAGTTTATCTTTCATCCGGCGCCGTTGTCAAACCCCGGCGCGCGGATAAAATCCGCCTTGGCGCGGGCAAAGGGACGACCCCGGGGTTTCGGGCTAGGTCTTGTTGTCGGCGGCGTGGTCGGCGCCCCGGTCGGCGAGCAGGGCCATCCAGTCCTTATGGCTTTTGAGCCAACCCTTCACCATATAATGGCCGTATACGGAGAGGATTATCTGGCGGAAGTTCAACTTGAGGTTTTTTAAGTGAATGGAAAACTCGACGACCTTGTTTAGGAAGTTCGTCCAAGAGTAGAACATCAGCATCGCCCTCGCGGTTTCAATCTGGAGCTCCAGCTCGGTGAAATTCTTCGGCTTGAAGACGACGTGGTGCGTGTCGTAAAGGGACCAGTCCCGCGTCGTTATCCTGTTCTCCGCGGCCATCTCGTCGTAGGTCCGGCTTCCGGGGAGCGGCGTGAGAATCATGAACTGCACGGTGGAGATCTTCGTGCGGAGTGCGAACTTTGCGGTTCGCCTTATGACCTCCTTGTCGTCGGTGTCGGCCCCGACCACGAACATGCCGTGTATCTTTATGCCGTGTGCGTTTATCCGGCTTATGGAGTATTCGATTTTTTCCAGGGTGTGTTTTTTGTTGTAGGCGGTCAGGGTGGCGGGGTTCACCGACTCGAACCCGATGTAAAGGTAGTAGCAGTTGGTGCGGCCGATGAGCTCAAGGAGTTCCTCGTCGTCGGCCACGTCCGAGCTGGCCTGCGCGGCCCACGGCGGCGTGAGACCCTCCGCCACCATCGCGTTAAGGAGCCCCTTGACCCTCTTTTTGTTTATCGTGAAGTTGTCGTCGTAAAAAAATATGTCGTTTCCCGTCACGACCTTCTGGTCGGCCACCAGGCGCCTGTGCACGCGAAGGTCCTCGAGGATTTTTTCGTTGCTTCTGGTCCTGAACTGCCTGCCGAACATGTCCGAGACGGAACAAAACCCGCAGTCGAAGGGGCACCCGCGGCTCGTATAAATGGGCGTCACGGACATGTGCCGGGTCGCGTTGGTGATGAGGTTGAAGTCGGGCGACGGAAGGGCGTCCAGGTTCTTGCAGTAGCCGGGCCTCTTGTTGTGGCGCGTCTCGGAGCCGTCCCGCCACGAGAGGCCGGGGACGCCCTCGAAGCCGGAGCGGCTTTCAAGCGCCTTGATGAACGGAAGGATGCTTTCGTCCCCCTCCCCCCGGAAGATGTAGTCGGCGTGCGACAACGCCTCGTCGGGCAGGTACGTGGCGTGCGGGCCGCCGATGACGACCGTCTTTCCCTCCTCGCGGGCGATTTTTGCCAGCTCGTATCCCCGCCGTGCCGTGGGGGTGATGATGGATATGCCGACAACGTCGGCGCTTCTAATGGAATCCCGCCTTATGGCGCCCAGCTCCTCTATTTGCACCTCCACGTCGTATCCGTTGTCGCGGAGTATCGTCGCCAGAATCAAGGTTCCCAGTCGGGGCATGGGGGTGTGGGAATAGATGTGGACGCCGGGAGACTTAGGCTCGATAAAAACTATCTTCATATGGTCAATCCCAAAACAAAATTTTGCCAGGTTTCATGCTTGCGGCTCGACACCTCGGCATAGTACCACGGAACGGGCCGTGTGGGACAGCCGATTGCCCCGGCGGTAGCGCCACAGTTTGAAATTTATGGGATCGCCACGACCTCTTTGAGAGGTCTCGCGATGACAATTATTTGTCATTGCGAGCGAAGCGAAGCAATCCCGCACGATTCTTTTTCGATTATTTTCAAACTGAGGCGCTACCGCCCCGGCCGCCAAGTCGCGGCCGGGACGAGAAGCGAAAGCAAGACGAAGGCCGGCGCGGAGAACGCTAAGAATTTTATCCACGGATTTAAGGGGCAACCCCGCCTCTTTCCTCCCCTTGGAAAGGGGGCGGGGAACAATGCCTAAAAACCCCGCCTCTTTCCTCCCCTTGGAAAGGGGGCGGGGAACAATGCCTAAAAACCCCACCTCTTTCCTCCCCTTGGAAAGGGGAGGCGCAGGAGGGGTATTTTTCTTATCTGCGATAATCCGCGCAATCTGTGGATTCTTTCCATCCTTGGCGTCTTGCCCTCTTGCGGAGGATTTCACTATTCGCCAAGTTGCGAACAGTACGAGAAGAGAAAGCAAAGATGACTGTGGCCGGGGCGGTTTGCCGCAGTCGTCTTCAGCCCATAACCCTCGCCCCCCGCATGGGGGGTTTTGCCAAGTCCGCCCCTCCATGCGGTAAAAAATTTTAAAATGCGGGGACCAAACGGAAAAACGGGACAAACGGGACAGCCCGAAATTAAAACTAACGAAAATCACGGGCTGAAGCCCGTGCTACCATCTTGCCCCTGACAGGGCAACGGCAGGCAGGATTGCCCGCCCCTACCAATTCTTTTCCTCTTGGCGTACTCCGCGCCATGGCGGTTCGCCCTCAAAAAATGCGGACAAACGGACAAAACGGACCACCCGCCGGAAACAACAATGACAAAAGTTGTCGTATAATGGCTGGACTCACGGTAGCGTTTAACTTAATCCTAAATTAACCGCCGCAATTTTTGGACGGAGGCATTGTATATGCTCGAATCGGACGTGCTGGAAACCCTTAAGCGGGTCATTGACCCCGAGGCGGGGGTCAACATCGTGGACCTCGGCCTCGTTTACAAGGTCGTCCCCTCGGAGGACGGCGTGAAGATAATAATGACGATGACCACCCAGTCCTGCCCGATGGGGGAACATCTTACCGAACAGGCGGAACGCGTGGTGCGGCTCAAATTTCCCGAGTTGAAATCGGTCGAGGTGGACCTGGTGTGGGACCCCCCGTGGTCCCCGTCCATGATGTCGGAAGCGGCGAAAAAACAGCTGGGGGCCTACTGAGGCGCATGGAATTCCAAAGGGCCGTCCGATATCCCCTGATGGCGGCGGGAATGATTTGCCTCCTCGTCGGAATGGCGGCGGGGCTGTTGCGCCTGAACCTCAACCTTTTCCTCGTGAGCCCGAGCCTGGCCGCCGTCCACGGGCCGCTGATGGTGGCGGGATTTCTCGGCACGGTCATCGGGCTTGAGCGGGCGGTCGCGCTCGGCCGCGCCTGGGGCTACGCCGCGCCGTTTTTCTCCGCGGTCGGCGGGATATGGCTAGTCGCCGGCGGCGCGGAAAGGGTCGGCGCGGCCCTGTTTCTGGTGTCGAGCGTTTTCATGGTCGCCATATACGCGGTCATCCTCCGCAGACAGGGCGTTATGTTCAACGTGGTGATGACCCTGGGCGCCGCGGCGTGGGGCGTCGGGAACGGATTTTGGCTCCTCCAATACCCCGTCGGGACGTTCGTTTTGTGGTGGGGCGGTTTCGTGGTTTTCACGATCGCGGGGGAGAGGCTGGAGCTAAGCCGATTCATCCAGCCGCCGCGATTTGCGCAGTCGCTGTTCGGGGCGCTCATGGGCGTCCTTCTGGCCGGCATGGTGGCCGCCCCCTTCAACCCCGGCCCCGGCTCGAAGGCCTTCGGCGCGGCGATGGCGGCCACGGCGTTGTGGCTGTTTGTGTACGACATTCCGAGGAGGACAATCCGCCAGACAGGACTCACGCGGTTCGTGGCCGCGAGCCTCCTGCCGGGTTATTTGTGGATGGCGGTCTCGGGGCTGTTGCTGGTTTTTCAGTCGGGATGGCCCGTCGGCCCGTTTTACGACCCCGTTTTGCACTCCCTTTTCCTCGGGTTCGCCTTCAGCATGATATTCGGCCACGCCCCGATAATCTTCCCGGCGGTGCTGAAGGTGGAGGTTCCGTATTCCCCGGCCTTCTACGTCCACCTGGCGCTTTTGCACGCGTCGCTGTTGGCGAGGGTTTTTGGGACCTTGCTGGACGCCCAGGCGGCGCACACGGTCGGCGGCGCGTTGAACGCGCTCGCGCTGTTGGTTTTTTTGGCTAACACGGTCGTCGCCGTCGCAAGGGGGCTGGCCAAACCGGCCCAATAACATGGCGAACCCGAAATATCTCACCGTCGGCATCGTCGGAAGGCCCAACGTGGGGAAATCCACCCTGTTCAACAAGCTCACGAAATCGCGCAGGGCGATAGTGGACGACATGCCCGGGGTCACGCGGGACAGGATGTTCGGCAAGGCGGACCTTCGCGGTAGGCCGGCGCTCGTCATAGACACCGGCGGGCTTGAGATGGGGGGGGACGAGGACGTCATAATCCGGCAGGTGCGTGAACAGGCGATGGTGGCGGTGGAGGAGGCGGACGTCATCTGCTTGCTGGTGGACGGCATCGCGGGCCTCACTTCGGTGGACCGTCAGATAGGCGAGGTCCTGCGCAAAAGCGGCAGGAGGGTCGTGGTGGCGGTGAACAAGCTGGACACGCCGAAACGAACGAACGAAACGGCGGATTTTTACTCCCTGGGGTTTGACGCGGTGGTCCCGATCTCCGCCGAGCATTCGATCGGCTTTTGGGAGCTTGAAAGCGCGCTCATAGAGGGGCTACCGGAACCGGCGGGGGAGGAGCCCGCGCGGGAGGGGGAGCCGGCCAGGCCCTTCGCCGTGGCCGTGGTGGGGAGGCCGAACGTGGGGAAATCCTCGCTCGTCAACAGGATACTGGGCGAAAACCGGCTGATGGTGTCCGACGTCCCGGGCACCACGCGGGACGCCGTGGACGCCTCCGTGACGTGGCACGGGAAGGAGTTCGTCTTCATAGACACCGCCGGGATAAGGCGGAAAAACCGCGTCACGCTAAAGATAGAAAAATACTCCATCATCATGTCGCTGAAGAGCATCGAAAGTGCGGACATGGCCCTGCTGGTGCTCGACGCGACGCAGGGGATAACCACGCAGGACGAGCGCGTGGCCGGCCTCATAAACGAGGAGAGGCGCGCGTGCGTCATAGTCGTGAACAAATGGGACCTGCTGGAGAAGGACTCCATGTCCACCGCGCGGTTCGAAACGGACCTGGAGGAGAAGCTAAAATTCCTGTCGTGGGCGCCGGTCGTGTTCGTCTCGGCGCTGACGGGGCAGAGGACCGGCAGGATATTCGAGGAAATAGCGCGCGTGAGGGACGAGTACCAAAAACACGTGGACACCGGGCCGCTCAACCGCAGGCTGGCGCATTGGGTCGCCAAACAACCCCCGCCGATCGTCGGCGGCAGGCGCGTCCGGTTTTTCTACGCGTCGCAGTCGGGAAGCCCGCCGCCTACGTTCCACTTCACGGTGAGCAGGCTGGGGCTCGTCGGGGAGCCGTACGAGCGCTACCTGGTGAACCGCATAAGGGAGGAATACGGGTTCGCGGGCGCGCCGATAATATGCAAATACCTGCCCCGCACCGGAAGGCATTCGGACGAGCGGGGGGACAAGTCAAGGCCGGCCGGGAAACCCGGACGAGGCGGAAAAAGCCCGCGGAGACACGCGGGGAAATCCCCGACGGGAAGAACGAAGCCGGGGGGGCCGAAGCACGGCAAACCTGCGTCAAAGCACGCGACCGCGTCAAAAAAAGCACGATAGGAGATAAAACGAATGAAGGCTTTGGCAGTAAAAAACACGGGCGTCGAGGGGCCCGGATCGCTTGCCGTTTACCTTGAAAAAAAGGGGTGCGAGATAACCTACGCGGATTTGGAAAAGGGGGACAAGCTTCCCCCCTCGCCCGAGGGTTACTCGCTCGTGATGTTCATGGGGGGGCCGATGAACGTTTACGAGGAGGACAAATATCCGTTTTTGAGGGACGAGCTCAAGTTCATCGAGAGGTGCCTTTTGAACGGCACGAAGATGGTCGGATTCTGCCTCGGGGCCCAGATGTTCGCCCGCGCGCTCGGCGCGAAGGTCAAAAAAAACCACAAGAAGGAAATCGGCTGGTTCGACCTGCGGCTGACGGACGACGGGGCCGGCGAGCCGCTGTTGAAGGGGCTTCCGAAGAAGTTCAACGTGTTTCAATGGCACGGGGACACGTTCGACATTCCCGCGGGGGCAAAGCTCCTGGCGAGCTCCGAGCTTTGCGCCAACCAGGCGTTCGTGTATAGGACGGCGCTCGGCCTGCAGTTCCATCTGGAGGTGGAGGGGGAGAGGGACGTGAGGGAATGGTCCGAACTGTACATTGACGAGCTCAAGCGCGAGCGGGGCGACAAGGGGATGGAGCTTATATTGTCGGAGACCCGGCGCGGGATGCCGGGGTTGAGGCCGATAGCGCAGAGATTTTACGACAACCTTTACGGCTGGATAACGGAGAAGTGAGGGACGACATTTGGCGCCGCCCAGTTTAATTTGGTGGCGGCGGGCTCGGTAGCACAGGCTTCAGCCTGTGGTTTACCCCGCCTTGCGTCCCAAAGGGACGCAACAACAGGATAAATCCGTTGACACCAACGAGTGCCCGATGCATAAAATTGCCAGTTTGTGGCAAACCGAGCCGGCACCCGATATTTGGTAGTGCCTCTGTTTGAAATTTATGGGGATCGCCACGACCTCTTTGAGAGGTCTCGCGATGACAAGTATTTGTCATTGCGAGCGAAGCGAAGCAATCCCGACCCTTTTTTTTCGATTATTTTCAAACTGACAAAATACCCGATATTTTCCGTTATGGATTTTTGGCGGGATTCTGTTAGACTTTCCCTTCTCCATCTTAGGGTATGGGGCAGTAGCTCAGCTGGGAGAGCGCCGCGTTCGCAATGCGGAGGCCAGGGGTTCGATCCCCCTCTGCTCCACCAAAACACATAATCCCCTTCAGGGGAATTTTGTGTTTTGGCAGGCATTGGAGGGGATCGAAGGCGAGCGAGCGGCGCGACCGATTAGGGAGCGCATTTAGGAAGCCCCGTTCCACCGTAAAAGGAATATTTGTTGAACGGCTACTCGGGGTACCTTCGCGTTCGCTCCGGCAAGGTGGGGTTGCGCAGGAGCCGACACGATGTAGGCGACGTAGTAACCGTTAGCCCCCTCTGCTCCACCAAATAAATCCCCCCTTGTTGGTAGGCACGGCAATCCTGCCGTGTTGGGAGGCAAGATTGCCTCCCCTACCTAAGTTAGCGAAACCGAGCGAGCGCCGCTACCGAGTTGGGTGGCGCGGACACTTTTGGGTGGCACGGACACTCCTGTCCGTGTTGCGTCCGAAGGACGCAATGTAAAAAACTTGCCGCTGACGCGCCACCAAAATAAAAACGGTCCGGTCTTTTTACGGATTATAATTGGCAGACAATGGCAAAACCTCAGATTGGAATAGTCAGGAAGGGGTTGCCTTACAGCACCTTCCTCGTCCTTTCAATAACCACATCCCCGGCCGCCAACGCGGCGGTGCGAAAACTCTGCGGAGCCGCCTCAAAGATGGCGGCCGACGTCAACAAGTCCGACAAGGGCGCCGACCTCGCCTTCGTCCTCTCTTTCGGGGACGCGTTCTTTAGGGGGCTTTCGCCAAAAATCCCAAAACAACTGAGGCCTTTTAACGGAGTTCCCGGCGCGACGACCGGCGTTCCCGCGACCGGAGGCGACATTTTTATCCACGTCAACTCCAAAAAACCGGGAGCGAATTATGCCCTCGCCCGCGAGGCGATGACGGTTCTGAAAGGGCACGCGAGGGTCATGGACGAGGTGCAGGGCTTCGTTTACCAAGATTCGCGCGATCTGACCGGGTTTATAGACGGGACGGCCAACCCGAAAGGGAGGGCGGCGTCGCTTGCCGCGCTCGTGGACGACGACGCCGAGTTCAACGGCGGCAGTTTTGTCCTTGCGCAAAGGTACGTCCACGACCTGGAGAAATGGGAAACATTGCCGGCCCGCGAGCAGGAGCGGATTATCGGCAGGACAAAAAAGAAGAGCGTCGAGCTGGACCCCAAACCGGAGGACGCCCACATCGCCCGCGCCGAAATTATGGAGGGGGGAAGGGAGAGGAAAATCGTCCGCCACAGCATGCCTTACGGCAGTGCCGGCGGGGAGCGGGGGCTTTTTTTCACGGCGTACGCCAAGGATCCCGCAATATTTGAGGCCCAGCTTGCGAGGATGTTCGGCGGGGCGCCCGACGGGATGCGCGACCGGCTGATGGAATTCAGCCGGCCGGTCACCGGGGCGTTTTGACTGTGCAGAGATAGTATTCACCTGACAATCCGCCGTTTATGAGACGGTGGTCATACCACCCCGATTTGGGTTAAAAGTTAGTTGCAACACAAACATTAACCCAGGAGGTAAGTATGACCACCGAGACCAAAGTAGCACGAAGGAAGCTGTCCCTGCTAGAGCTGGCTTCCGAAATGGGGAACGTCAGCAAAGCCTGCAAGATCATGGGCTATTCCCGCCAGCAGTTCTACGAGATACGTCGCAATTATCAAACTTACGGCTCCGACGGCCTGATTGACAGGCTTCCCGGAGCCAAAGGGCCGCACCCGAACCGGGTGAGCGAAGAGGTGGAGAAGGCTGTTCTGGCCTACTGCATAGAGCACCCGACCCACGGCCCCCTGCGGGTGGCCCAACAACTTTCCCTGCAGGGAATCAACGTGAGCTCCGGCGGGGTGCGCGGAGTCTGGAGCCGACACAACCTGCTGACCCGCCATGAGCGGCTGATACGCCTTGAAAGCGAAGTCCGGGAACGCCGGATCAAGCTGGACGACGAGCAGGTGCGCCTTCTCGAACGCTTCAGCCCGGAGTTCCGCGACAGGCACATCGAGGCGGCCTTTACCGGCGACCTGGTGGCGGTGGACACCTTCTTCGTGGGCGCCCTAAAGGGGGTCGGGAAGGTGTATATGCAGTCGTCAATAGACTGCCACAGCAGACACGCTTGGGGAAGGCTGTACACCAACAAGCTCCCGGTGACGGCCGTGCATCTGCTCAACAACGACGTCCTGCCGTTCTTCGACCAGCACGGGGCGACCGTCCGCACCATCCTCAGCGACAACGGGCGGGAGTTCTGCGGCCGACAGGACCGCCATCCCTACGAGCTGTTCCTACAGCTTGAGGGAATCGAGCACCGCACCACGAAGGTCAGAAGGCCGCAGAGCAACGGCTTCGTCGAACGCTTCCACCGAACCATCCTCGACGAACACTTCCGCGTCATGGGCCGCAAGAAGTGGTACGAGTCGCTGGATGAGATGCAGGCCGACCTCGAAGCCTATCTGTTGCATTACAATACGGAGCGTCCGCACCAGGGGAGGAACATGAACGGCATGAGGCCGATTGAGGCGTTCGTCAACGGGCTTCCGGCTGAAACACAGCCAGCGGAAAAGGAGGTGGAAGAGGCGGCTTAGGACGATATCCCGGATCGGGGTGGCGTCAGGTGATTACTATCTTTGTACACATAATTTGTAAATTTCTTTTCTCCCTCTTTTTGAATTTGCGCTCCCAAATATGCCGCATAAAGAGAAGTAATTCGTTGCTGGCCATCTAAAACGTATTGTACTTTAGTGTCATCTGGTATCGTTGGAAGCGCAAGATTACCAATATTCTTAATGTCGTTTAGCCTTTCGTTGGTTTCCCATAAAATAAATGTCCCGATAGGATAACCTTTTAGAATGCTGTCTAATAGTTTGGCCGTCTTATCAATACTCCAAACAAAATTTCTTTGAAATTTTGGAACTTTGATTTGCCCTTTCTGAATTTCAGAAATCAAATCGATATATTTCTTTGAATCTGGTTTGGGTTGTTTGCTCATGGTTGTTCTTCTAAAGAATAAAGAATGTAAAAATCATACAAGGGTTTCATTGTTCTGGCATTTTCCTTGTGACCCATGTTTAAATACTTCCACATGCCAACAATACTATGAAAGACGATGATTCATGTCAAATTCAGCTTGTGGGATCTACAGGGAGAGTAACAACCTCAATGGAGTGGATTGAAGGCGAGCGAGCGGCGCGATCGATCAGGGAGGGCATGCAGGAAACCCCGTTTAACCGTAAAAGGAATATTTGTTAAACGGCTACACGGGGTACCTTCGCGTTCGCACCGACAAGGCGAGGTTGCGCAGGAGCCGACCGAATGTCTGCGGCGGGCGTAGGATTTGAGGAAGAAAAGATCGCCCAGTGAAGGGAAAAGATTTGCTTCGGCATCTCGGGAAGCAAGCTTTTTTTTAGTTGAAACTTTTGGCATGGGGACTGTCTTGCGAACTGTGTAAGTAGCCCATCGTTACGGTAGCCTTCCTTCAAACAGCATCGTAAGCTGGCCGTAGATTACACCCCAATCCCGAATCGGCATAGTCCACTTTTTCTCGATGTCGAGCACCGCCATGTACGGCGATTTGAAAACCGCCTCGTCGGAGGGGAACACCTTCCGCACGTCCGTCACCTTCCGGAACATGGAATTGACGTTCTCAATGAGATTCGTGGTGTACATGATTTTCCTGGTCTCCACCGGGTGGCGGAAGTAGCTCATGAGGGCGTTCCAGTTGGTTCGCCACGACTTGACGGCGTGGGCGTACTTGCCGCCCCACTTGTCCTCGAACTCGTCCATGTTCGCGCCGGCCTCCTCGATGGTCGCGGCCCCGTAGACTTTTTTAAAGTCCGCGGCGAATGCCTTCTTTTCCTTCCACGAGACGTACCTCATGGAGTTGCGTATCTGGTGGACGACGCACCGCTGGACCTCGAACAGTCGAACAGTCTTGGGGGTCAGCAACTGTGTTTGACGTCAAGCATGGATGCAAACTCCCGCTTCCCAATGAGCCTTGGTTTTGACCATCACGTTCAGGATGGTCAACAGCTTCCTCATGCAGGCCGTGAT
>JACQBU010000019.1 GCA_016194375.1 Nitrospinota bacterium | reverse complement strand
TAACGCCCGTAAGCCGACCCGATGCGTCGTAGGCGTAAACGGCCTTTGCGCCGTTTGGATACGCCACCCCTGTTCTGCGCCCGTCCGCGTCGTACTGGATGGAGTAGGCGGCGCCCCTCCCGCCGTTGATTCCCGTCAGCCGGTTGTCAGCGTCGTACGCATAGGCAAGGACGGAGCCGTCCGGCGCGGTCATCGTCTTTCTGTTCCCCACAGAGTCATACGCGTATTTTATACCACGGTTGTTGGAATCCGTGGCGGATATAAGGCGGTCAATGGCGTCATACGCGTAGGTGTATTTCATATTACCATTCGCGGCGGTGAGCACGTTGCCCGCGGGGTCGTAGGTAAACGAGGTTTTCGAGCCGTCCGGGTAGTTTACGCTCGTCAGCCGGTTGTCCGCGTCGTAGGAATATTTCACCGTGGCGCCGTTGCCGTCCGTCCTTGATACGAGGTTCCCCTTAAGGTCGTATTTATAGCTCGCCGGAATGCCGAGGGGATTGATGTTCTGCGTTACGCGGCCGAGAAGATCGTAGACGTACGTGGTGGTCTGCCCCTTGGCGTCGGTAAGCGCGGTCAGCAGTCCGCCGCCGTTTGCGTCGCCATAAACAAACTTTGTGGCCTCGTTCAGGGCGTCGGTCGCGTTAATCACCCGCCCGGTGAATTTGTACTGATATTTCGTGGCGTTTCCGTTTGCGTCCGTCGTGGAGACGTTGTTGCCGTCCGCGTCGTAGGCGAACTTCGTTGAGTTGCCCAGCGGGTCGGAGGCCTTTACGAGGCGGTTCATTAAGTCGTAATTAAAGAGTGAGCCGGCATTGTACGCGTCGGCGCCGGAGACGAGGTTGCCCGCCGGGTCGTAGCCGAAGGTGAAGGACGAGCCTGCCGGGTTTGTAATGGAAGTCATTTCGTTTTTTGCGTCGTAGGCCATGGCGCTTACGTGCCCCAATGCGTCGGTTATGGACGTCACGTTCCCCCTCGCGTCATATTGGTAAAGGGTGGTCACCCCCGCAGGGTCGTTGGCTTTAACCAAGTTGCCGAAACTGTCATAAGCAAAGGTTGAGACGTTCCCCTTGGGGTCGGTTGAGGTTAAAACTTTGCCGTATTGGTTGTAGGTGAAGGCGGTCTTCAGCCCGAGCGAGTCGGTGATGGAAGCGAGGTTTCCGTTTGGGTCGCGGACGTACGTTTCGGACGTGTCGTCCGGGAAGGTTTTGGAGGTGAGTTTTCTGTTTTGGTCGTAGCCGTACGTCGTTTTGGCCCCTTGAGGGTCGGTGACCGACAGGACGGCGTTAAGCGTTGCGTCGTAGGCGTAAACCCAAACGCCGCCGTCCCTTTCGGTGACGCTGGTCGTGTGGTTGGCGGTGTTGTAAGCGATGGATTTGACTTTCCCCTCCGGGTCGGTGGAGGCGATAAGTTTACCCGCGGAATCATAGGCGTACGAAGTTACGTAGCCAAGTGGGTCGGTTTTCGCGGCCATCCGCCCGTTGGAATCGTAGGAGTACAGCCAGGCGTTCCCACCCGGATCCGTGACGGACGAAAGGTGTTTGCCGAGGGAGTCGGTCGCGTACGCGAGGCTGTAGGTTCGGCCTTCGGGATCCGTTACCGAGGCGATGTTGGAGCCGTTGTACGCGAAGGTTATCTTTCTCCCAGCGGAGTCGGCGACGGATGAAAGGTTTTTCCCGCCGTAAGTGAGGGTAAGGGAGTTGCCGATTAGGTCGTTTATTTTGGTCAGCTGGCCGGTGGAGTTGAAGACGTAGGACGAGCCGTCCTGATAGGTGAGCGTTGACACGCCGCCGGCGGTAACGACGGACGCGCGAACGCCGCTTTTGGGCGCGGCGTTGAATGTGTTGTTGCCTGTGGAGGCGAAGGCCAACCGCGAACCGTCGGAATTCAACAGCGTCCGGGTGGAGGTTCCCTGCCCGTAGAGGCTTATGTTTAGGTTGTGCGCCCAGCCTATGCCGACCGGGGCGGGGTTCTTATCCATGGAATTATAGGAAAGGAAGAATAGGAGGGACGGTTTGGAGTTGCGGACGCTAACCAGCGTCTGGCTGTGGAATATGTTGCCGCTTATGTAGCTGACCGAAGAGCCGACCGTTGCGTTGGTGGGAGGCGGCGCGGCGGAAGCAATCGGGCCGGAGCGAGCGGAACAGGTGTTGCCACCGTTGCCTCCGCCGGGAATTTGGTCTACTTGCGTGCTGGCGCCCGCATCCGCGGTTGAACTGCCTCCTCCAGACTCGCCGCCTCCGCAAGAGTCGCATGCCGAGAGGGCCGACCCGTTTGCAGGCGCACCCGGGCAGTCTACTCCACCGATATCGGAGGTAACCGTGTCATTCCATTCCGGTTGAGCGCAGACATTGCCTACACCCCAATAAATCACTCCGCCGGAGCACATTGAATTACAGCTGACGTGCCAGCATTCGGTCGAAGACCAGAAATAATCCGAACCCCTCGTTACAGTTACCGTGCCCCATTAACACGCCGAATCCCAAGCAAATGTCTGGAAATTACCGGTGAAAAATAGAAAAAAGACGATAAAAAACCCGCGAACTGACTTAATAGAACCGCCCACAAAATGCTCCCATCCCAACTTAAAACAAGTCCAACATTGCATTGCCGACGGGAATTAGCCCCACTTACACTATCCGGTACCATTGATACTACCACGAAGCAAGCCCTTTCTTAGTTGAAATTTTCGGTATGACCATCACGCCGCCTTCACCTGCACGTTTTCCTTCACCAGCCTACTTTTCATGGCATCCCGCAGTTCCTTGAGATGCTGATAACCGTTCACCTTCCGCAGTCTAGGTTCGATTTCGAGTAATGCGGAGGCAACCAACCTCTGACTCATGTTGCTGTTACGCCATCGGCAAGCCCGGTCGGTGTATTGCCCCAACTGCCTGTTCACACTCTCAATGCAGTTCGTCGTCTTGAAGCTCCTGCCCAGCTTTTTAAACAATCCGAGCTTGTGAAGGGTGAGCGTTTCCT
>JACQBU010000018.1 GCA_016194375.1 Nitrospinota bacterium | reverse complement strand
GTCCGAACGCATGGCCGCGATGCGAAGAATGGCGGCGGGGCGCGCCCACGAGATTAGGAACCCGCTGGGGTCCATCAGCGGGTCAATCCAGATGCTAAGGGACTCCGCTGGCAGGGGGAGTTCGGCGCCCGGCGAAAAGCTCATGACCATCGTCCTTAGGGAGACCGACCGCCTCAACAGCATCATAAGCAGGTTTCTTTCCTACGCGTCCCCGCACACGAAAAAAGAGCCCGACGTAAACCTTGCCGCCCTCATCTCCGACTCCGTGGTCCTTTTCTCGAAGGACGCCAGGTACGCCGAGCACGTCCGCCCCACGCTCGACCTGGACGAGAGGATAAGATGCAACTGCGACCCGGAGGCGCTAAAGCAGGTTTTTTGGAACCTGCTTCTGAACGCGGCGCAGTCCATGCCTTCCGGCGGTCGCATAAGAATATCCCTAAAGCCGGCGCCGGACGGCGGCCCCGACGACCGGTGCCTGATAACCTTCTCGGACGAGGGTTGCGGAATACCCGAGGATGCCCTCGGGAAGATATTCGACCCGTTCTTCACCTCGAAGGAGGGGGGGACGGGTCTTGGGCTTCCGCTGGCGCTGAAGATAATCGAAAGCCACGAGGGGAGCATCAGGGTGCAGAGCAAGGTGGGCGCCGGAACGGTGTTCTCCATCCTCCTGCCGACGGCCCCGGCGCCGGTTTCATCAAGGTACTAGGAGGTTTTTCCCCCGCGGGCGGTTCCACCGGGCTTTTGACGCCCCTTTTGTCGGACCCGGGGGGCGCGGGACAATAAAATCTTTGCGTAACAGGAAACCGAAATAATATAATCAAGGTCAAAAGGCGCCACATCGTTGCGACACGCGGATTTTTTAGGACTTAAGGAGCACGTTATGAAAGAAACCGGATACGGCATCTCAAAAAAACTTTCCATCTCGTATGACGAGGCGGAAAAAAAGGTGCGCGAGAAGCTCAAGGAGCAGGGCTTCGGCGTTCTCACGGAAATAGACGTCAAAAGGACCGTCAAGGAAAAGCTCAACGCGGACTTCAGGCGTTACGTCATCCTCGGCGCATGCAACCCGCCGTTCGCCCACCAGGCGCTCTCGCTCGAGACGGAAATAGGGCTCATGATGCCATGCAACGTCATTGTTTACGAGCCGGACGACGGCGGTTCCGTGGTCGCCGCGATCGACCCGGCCAAGGCCATGGGGGCGGTGAAGAACGACGCGCTAAGGCCGCTGGCGGCCTCGGTTCGAGCGAAGCTCGTCGCGGTCATAAATGCCATGTGACGCGGGCCCCACGTCCATGGTTTTTACGCGGGCGGCCGATGTTCGTTGACAAGCGCTCCATAAAGAAAATCCTTGTCCTAAGGTATCGCTCCATCGGGGACATAATCCTCAGCGGCCCCGCCCTCCAGGCCCTAAGGCTCACGTTTCCGGACGCGCGGATTGACATGGTGGTGGACGACGTGTTCGCCGACCTTTGCCGCGGAAACCCGTTTATAAACGGCCTCGTCCTGCACCGGCGGGAAAGGGGCGATCTTTCGAAGTGGGCCTACTTCAAGATGAACCTGCGCTTCATGTGGAAGATAAGGAAGCAGAAGTACGACCTCGTGGTGGACCTGCACAGCGGCCCTAGAAGCGCCGCGCTGACCATGTTCTCGGGGGCGAGATACAGGCTGGGCTATCAATTCAGGCTGAGGAACAAGCTGGCCTACAACATCCCGGCCCCGCTGGGCGGCAAGGGGATCCACACCGTCGACGTCCTGCTCCAAACCCTCGGCCCGTTGGGGGTCAAAATCCCGGACGAGCGGCGTCTTTTCCTCCAATGCCGGGACGGCGAAAGGGAGTACGTAAGGGACTTCCTTTCCAAGTACGGCATTTCCACGGAGAACGACTTCATCGTCCTCATGCATCCCGGCGCGAGGATGGAGGAAAAACGCCTGCCCGCCGAAAAAATGGGCGCCGTCGCCCGCTGGCTCGTTGACGAGCTGGGCGTGAAGGTCGTTTACGCCGGCAACAACAACGACATCGAGGAGATTTCTAAAATAGTCAAGTTCTCGGGCAGAAGGGGGTTGCTGGCAACCAACCTTCCGCTGGGCAGGCTCGCGGCGCTCATCGAGGCCTCGAACCTGTTCTTGGGAAACGACAGCGGCCCGACGCACATGGCCTCGGCGCTCGGGACGCCACTCGTGGCGTTCTTCGGGCCGAGCGACCCCTCCGTTTGGGGGCCGCTCGGGGAAAACGCCCGGGTCGTGGTCAACTCGCCCCTGTTGGAATGCCAGCCGTGCGACCAGAAAAAATGCGCGCTCAGCGGCGACCACTGCATGACGAAGATAAGGATAAACGACGTAAAACGCGAGATAACGGGTCTCATTTCCCACCGGGCCGCCCGGAGGGTATGACCGAAACGCGGGATTTCACCTCGGCCGCCGTCTCCATTGCCATTCGTTCCTACAACGGCAGGGAGCTTTTGAGGGAGTGCCTCCCCTCGATAGAGGACGCGCTGAGGTTTCGGGGCCGCCCCGACGACGAGATAGTCGTGGTGGACGACGGCTCCACGGACGGCACGTTCGAGTTCCTCCAAAAGGAGCACCCGCGGGTCCGCTCCCTTAGGAACGAGGAGCGAAGCGGCTCGCCCCGCGCGGCCAACCGCGCCGTGCTGGCGTGCAAAAACGAGGTTGTTATAGTGATGGACAACGACGTGAAGGTGGAGCGGGACTTCATCGGCCCCGTGCTGGCGCACTTCAACGACCCCTCCGTTTTCGCCGTCACCATGCGCTCCTTCGCATTCGACAAGACCACCTTCCGTAGCGGCGGCCAGGTTGGGCGCTTTAGGCGCGGCTTCCTTCGCGCCTGGGAAAATTACGACGTGAAAAATGCCACCGCCAACCCGCTGGTGCTCGAGGGAAGGCTGGACTCGATGTACGCGATAACGGCGCACGCCGCGTTTCGCAGGACGCTTTTCGAGGCCCTGGGCGGGTTCGACCCGCTTTTTTCCCCGCTGATATGGGACGACACGGAGCTTTGCTACCGCGCGTGGAAAAGGGGATACGCCACGCGCTACGAGCCGCGGTGCCTCGTTTATCACAGGCTCCACGGCACGGCCGGCAAACTGCCAAGGGGCTCCGAGATGGCCCTGATAAGCGAAAGGCACCGGCTCGTGTTCCATTGGAAGATGATTTCGGACCCGTCTTTGCTGGCGGGGCATTTTGCGTGGCTTTCGCTCAGGCTCCTATTCTCCGTTTTGACGCTCAGAAAAAGCTTCTTGTCGCCGTTCGCGCAAGCCGTTAAAATGCTCCCGGAGATACTCGCAAAGCGCGCCGAGGAGAAAAAACACTGGGTGTTGACCGACGGGGAGATTTTGCAAAAGCCGCTTGATACGCTGGCGAAACTGGGGGAAAAATGAAGCTCTTTATAGACACTGCGGACATCAACGAGATACGAGAGGCCAATAAAATAGGGGTGCTCGACGGCGTCACCACCAACCCGACGCTCGCCGCCAGGACCGGCAGGGACTTCAAGTCGGTTGCGGCCGAAATTTTAAGGGAGGTGGACGGGCCGGTGAGCCTCGAGGTTTTGTCGCTGGACACGGCCGGGATGGTGAGGGAGGCGCGGGAGACGGCAAAGTTGGGGGACAACGTCGTCGTGAAGATTCCGATGACGGTGGACGGCCTCAAGGCGGTCAGGGAGCTGGACGCCGACGACGTCAAGACCAACGTCACGCTGGTTTTTTCCGCGAGCCAGGCGGTGCTTGCCGCAAAGGCCGGGGCGACCTACGTCTCGCCGTTCGTCGGCAGGCTAGACGACATATCCGAGGACGGCATGGCGCTGGTGGAGCAGATAATCCGCATATACGAGAATTACGGGTACGACTCGGAGGTGATAGTGGCCTCCATCCGCAACCCGATGCATTTCGTCAAGGCGGCGTTAATCGGCGCGGACGTCTGCACTTTGCCGTTCTCGGTGATAAAGCAGTTGTCCCAACACCCCCTCACGGACATAGGGATGGCGCGCTTCCTGGAAGACTGGAAAAAAGTCCCCAAATAGCGGCGCGGACTTTAAAAAAAGCATGCCCGTTTTATCCGTCGAGGACCTTCAGGTCGGGTTTCAAACGGCCGAGGGTTTCGGCAAGGCGGTCGACGGAGTCTCATTTTCCATTTCCGCAAACGAGACCCTGGGGGTCGTGGGCGAATCCGGTTGCGGAAAGTCCGTGACCGCGCTCTCCATCCTTCGCCTCATCCAAGAGCCGCCCGGAAAGATTGTCGGCGGCAGGATAATGTTCGAGGGGGAGGACGTCCTTGGGATGGGGTACGACCGCCTGCGCGAGATCAGGGGAAACAGGATTGCGATGATATTCCAGGACCCCATGACCGCGCTCAACCCGGTTTTTACGGTCGGCTCCCAGATAGCGGAGGTATTGTCCATCCACAAGGGCGCCTCGAGCCGCGAGGCCAGGGAGAAGTCCGTGGAGATGTTGCGCCTCGTCGGGATGCCGGAACCGGAACAAAAGTTCGGCGAATACCCTCACCGCCTCAGCGGCGGAATGCGGCAGAGGGTGATGATAGCAATGGCCCTCGCGTGCAACCCGTCGGTGCTCATCGCGGACGAGCCGACGACCGCGCTGGACGTCACCATACAGGCGCAGATTCTGGACCTGATGGGAGGCCTGAAGGAGCGGTACGGGATGTCGGTCATCCTCATCACGCACGACCTGGGGGTGGTCGCAAAATACGTCCAGAACGTCGCCGTGATGTACGCCGGAAAAATAGTCGAGTCCTGCTCGGTCGCCGCCATTTTCGCCAACCCCATGCATCCCTACACGATGGGACTCATGGAATCCGTCCCCGCGATGCGGGGAACGGGCGGAGGAAGGCTGAGGGAGATACCGGGCATAGTGCCGCCGCTTCACGACATGCCCTCCGGTTGCCGGTTCAACCCGCGCTGTCCCTACGTCATGGACGTGTGCAGGAGCGCGGAGCCGCCGCTCGTGACGGTTGCGCGCGACCACACGGCCGCCTGCCACCTTCACCCGCGGGTAGATTTGGATCAGTAGACGACGAACTCGTCCGCGAACACGGCGGTCGCGCGGCCGTCCTTGAGGGACTTGTCGATGTTTCCCCTGATTTCCTCGAGGATTTTTCTTCTTGTGCGCTCGGAAAGAAGCTCGTTGACGTCCCTGGTCTTCATGTAGAAGGTCACCGACCGCCTCAACAGGGGCGTGTTTTCCCTTGCCTCGGCCAGGGCTTCCTCGTTGCTCATCCGGAAGGTCAGGCCAAGCCTGATGAACCCGTCTTTGCCGTTGTTTCGACAATGAAAAATAAACGGCTCCATCG
>JACQBU010000059.1 GCA_016194375.1 Nitrospinota bacterium | reverse complement strand
ATTCGGATACCCCCCCCATCCCGGAAAGGCAACATCAAATCCTTAGGGGTGGATTTGAGAAAAGCGACTGCTTCGAGAAGGTTGGATTTGCCAGAACCGTTAGGGCCAACCAACACATTTAATGATTTTAGTTCAATTTCTGGCGAGCTTGGACCGAATGAAAGAAAATTATTTAACTTGATATTTTTAATAAATCTAGAATTTCCTAATTTCATAAAATATATCGTCCTGATGGCAACTTCATTTATGATTTCCTTAGTTCGAATAATATCACAAACCAAGTTTTAAAGTTAAAAAATCCTATTGCCCTCAAGACATGGGGGGGGGCGCTGGCGCTCCGCCTAAATACGATTTGTAATTTTACTTATTACCAACGCCTAATGGCAAAAATCAGGGACGCGATTTCGAACGGCAGATACACGGAGTTCTCGGAAAAGTATTTAAGCTCCCCCGACGGCTAGGACGAGAAGCGAGGGCTGAACGGGAAATGTCCGACAAAATTAAATGGGGGGGCTTAACGACCAAATCGCTAAAAACAGCGCGGGCGAGGAGATTAAAGCCGTGGTAAAAAGGGAAAATTTGATTAAAATATCCCACGTGTGGTTCTTGGCGAAAACATCTTTGATTTATTGGGGATAGACGAAAAGTTATGAGGCTTAAGAAGGTTTTGAAGGCCCTGGGAATGGTATTGGCCGTTCTTATTTTGTTCGTGGTCGGGGTTGTCACATGGGCCACCTTAAATGTCCGCGGTAGGGCCCAAAAAAAATTCGACTTCCCGCCGCTGAACATCTCGGAAAAGATTAAAACGGCGGACAAGGAGCTTGGACGCAAGATAGTGACTGTGCGCATTAGTTGCACGATTTGCCATGGCGGAGACCTTGGCGGCAAGACGTTCATAAACGACCCGGCCGTGGGAACTTTTTCCGGAGCCAACATCACGCCTTACGGCCTCGGGGCAAAAAGCGACGAAGACGTCGCGCGGGCGATTTATTACGGCGTTCGCGCCGACGGCACCCCGCTGATTTTTATGCCGAGCAATGAATACCACAATCTGGCGCTGGAGGACGTGGCGGCCGTCGTGGCCTATCTGAGGACCGTCACGCCCGTGGCGAGGCCGACATTACCCCTCAAAATCGGGTTGTTGGGCAAAGTGCTTGGCGCGACGGGAAAAATGTCGGTTCTGATACCAGCCGAACTTATATCCTCCAACGCCCAGGCCGTCGTGAAACCTACGGAGGAAAACTCGGTCGCGTTCGGCAAATATTTGGTCGAGTCCGTTTGCATCGGTTGTCACGGCCGCGAACTTAAGGGCGGGCCGATTGACGGGGGCGACCCATCCTGGCCGCCCGCCGCGAACCTGCGTCTTGTCGCCGACGGATTGTGGAAAGAGGCGGATTTTATAAACACCATAAAGACGGGGAAAACGCCGGACGGAAGAACGCTTCGGGATCCGATGCGCGGAATCGTTGAAAACGCAAAAGAGATGAGCGACACGGAACTGAAGGCGATTTGGAGCTATTTGACCGCGTTAAAGGGTTGACTGAACGGACGGCCAGCCCGTCTTTAACGCGCACGTCTTTTTCCTTTTTATGAACTCAATCGCCAAGAACGCCAAGGGGGAACACTACCTGGCCAGCTTGTTTTGCCAACCATTTGCGTCCTCGTTTTTATCTTGGCGAACTCTTGCCCCTTGCGGGGCAAGGTACGAACAAGATTGTGAGCGCCTGTGCAATGAACGGAAAAATCGCAAAAAAGGCCAAAAACGCCAAAAATGCCAAAAACGCAAAAGCCCTCCGCCCCGAACCGTCGTAAAATTAGCCTGTGAGCATCGAATTAGTGAGCAACCAAAAGACGGCGGACAAGAAAAACTCGGATTTAGGAACTGAACCGCCAAGGCGCAGAGTACGCCAAGATTAAAAGAGGATGTAGGAGGTTGGTAAAAAAACTTAGCCTAATTATTTTCCCCCTTGGCGAACTTGGCGGCTTGGCGGTGAAAAACTTTAAAACGCGGGGACAAATCGGACAAATCGGACATGCGGGATTAGGAACTTGCGGAAATCACGGGCTCAAGCCCGTGCTACCGAATCCCCTTCATGAGTGAAACCGCGCAAAATTGAAGTTATACTGGAATCAAATCAATTTTGCGTTTTAAGGAGAACTAATGCCAACACAACTGACGGCGGCAATGGGAAAAAAGATAACGCCGGAAATGGAGATTGTCGCCAGGGACGAGGGGCTCGCGCCGGAAGACGTCCGAAGGCTCGTCGAGGAGGGAGCCGTCGTAATTCCGCACAACAACGGGCGGAGTTTCCGGCCCGTCGGGATAGGCAAGGGGCTTCGAACGAAGACCAACGCCAACCTCGGCACGTCATCGGACGAGCTGTCGCCCGAAAACGAACTGCTTAAGCTCGAGGCGGCGGTCGAGGCCGGGGCGGACGCCATAATGGACCTCTCGACAGGCGGGGACATATCGGCCATACGGCGCGGGATATTGAAAAACGCCCCCGTTCCCGTGGGCACCGTCCCGATCTACCAGGCCGCCTGCGAAAATCTGGCGCTGGAGAAAAGACTGGAGGACATATCGGCGGAGGACTTTTTCTCCGTAATAGAGCAACACGGCAAGGAGGGGGTGGACTTCATAACCGTCCACTGCGGCGTCACGCGAGAGGTCGTCAAACGGGTGGAAAACGAGGGGCGCCTGCTGGACATAGTGAGCAGGGGAGGGGCCATCCTTTCGAAATGGATGAGGTACTCCGGCATGGAGAACCCGCTCTACGAGCGGTACGACAGGCTTTTGGAGCTTGCCCGGGAATACGACATGACCCTGTCGCTGGGGGACGGGCTTCGTCCCGGTTGCCTCGCCGACGCGACGGACAGGGGGCAGGTTCAGGAGACGATAGTGCTGGGGGAACTCGCCCAAAGGGCGCGCAAGGCCGGCGTGCAGGTGATGATAGAGGGGCCGGGGCACATGCCGCTCGACCAGATTGAGGCCAACGTCACCCTCATGAAGCGGCTGACCCACGACACCCCGTTTTACGTCCTGGGGCCGCTGGTGACCGACATAGCGCCCGGATACGACCACATAACCGCGGCGATAGGCGGGGCGATAGCGGCCCGCGCTGGCGCGGACTTCCTGTGCGTGGTGACGCCGGCCGAGCACCTTCGACTGCCGACCGTCGCCGACATCCGGGAGGGCGTGATAGCGGCGCGGATAGCCGCGCACGCCGCCGACGTCTGCAAGGGGGTGAAAGGCGCCGCGGAGCGCGACAACCTTATGGCCCGCGCCAGAAAAAGTTTCGACTGGAATTTACAGATTAAGAACTCGATTTATCCGCCGCACGCCGCGGAGGTGAGGGCCAGCTCGAAACCGAACGACGAATCGGTCTGCACCATGTGCTCGGCGTTGTGCGCCTACAAGCACGGCTCCGTCGGGGAAAAGGCTTGACCCTCGATCTCGTTCCCACGGCATGAGGATATGGCCCGTGTCCGGGAATCCCGTCGAGGGGGGGACCGCCGAAATTGGCGGTTCGGACGCGAGGCACATGACGAGCGTCCTTCGGCTCGGAGTGGGAAATAAAATCCGCGTTTTCACGGAAGGGTCAAAAGCCTTTTTTGCGGAGATAACGGAGACCTCCAGAAACCGAGTGGTCATCAGGATGCTTGGCGAGACGACCGCCCCCGGTTTAAAGCCGCCAAAAATTCACCTTGCGGTCGGCGCCGGCAAACCCCAGGCGATGGAGGTCGCCGTGCAAAAGGCCGTGGAGCTTGGATGCCTTAAATTTTTTCCGCTCATCACCGAAAGGTCGGAACTCCTCACCACCTCGAGAACCCAAAGGCTTAGGAGGATTGCGGTCGAGGCGTGCAAACAGTGCGGACGCGCCGAACCGATCGAGCTTTCCGACCCAGTCACCTTGGCGGATCTCCCAAAGGAGGGGTTGAAAATAGCGCTTTGGGAAGACGAGGAAGAAACCACATTAAAGACGGCCTTGGAAGGCCTTGAAACACCGTTGATAATTACTTTAGTAGTCGGCCCGGTCGGCGGGTTTGCCGCTGACGAAATAAGTGAGATGAGGGCGGCCGGGTTTGTCACGGCACGGTTCGGGCCGCTCATCTTGAGGACGGAGACGGCGGCGATTTCCTTGGTGGCGGTTATAAACTACCATTTTAACCGGATGTAAACCCGCCAATGACAAGCGCGGGTTTTTGGAAGTTAAGGGCTCCCCTTTTTTAAGAGCCCGCTTGATTTTTTAGGTATGCGCGGTGTTTTTCGGCGAGATTTTCGTCGGTCAGGGCCAGTATCCTTATCGCCATGAACGCGGCGTTTTTCGCCCCCGCCTCCCCGATGGCCATGGAGGCCACCGGCACTCCGCCGGGCATCTGGACGGTGGAAAGAAGCGCGTCCATGCCGTTAAGCGATCCGCCCCCCATCGGCACGCCGATTACGGGCTTGTCGGTGTGGGCGGCGACCATCCCCGCCAGATGGGCGGCCAGCCCCGCGGCGGCGATGAATATCCTGGTGCCGCCTTTTACGCTCTCCTCTATTATGCGCCTGACTTTTTGCGGAGAACGGTGGGCGCTGGCGACGTGGATTTCGAACGGCACGCCGAACTCCTTGAGGATCGCGGCGGTTTTTTCCATCACCGCCTTGTCCGACTGGCTTCCCATGAGTATTGTGACGACCATAAGCAACGGCATTTTAACCCGTTTTGCCCCAAGGACAAAATTTATCGGGAGTTAGCCGACCGTAAGGAGTATTGCCCGGAAGCCATAGACTATCTGGGGGATTTAAGTTTTCTTATGGCCTCGTCGTAATTTTGTGACTTGAAGACGGCGGTGCCGGCCACAAGCACGTCGACGCCGGCGGAAACGATTTCCCCGCAGTTGTCGGGGCCGACGCCGCCGTCCATCTCGACCAGCGCTTTTGAGCCGGAGACAGCGATCATTTTCTTAAGCTCCTGGGCCTTCTCGAGCGAGTGTCGTATGAAACTCTGCCCTCCGAACCCCGGGTTGACCGACATTATCAGCGCGAGGTCTATGTTCCTTATCACGTGGCGAAGCGTTTCCACTCCGGTCGCCGGGTTGATGGATACGCCCGCCTTTTTGCCGAGCGACTTGATGAGCGCTATCGTCCTGTCAAGGTGCGCGCCGGCCTCTTGGTGCACCGTGATTATGTCGGCGCCGGCCTTGGCGAACTCCTGCACGTAGTCGTCGGCGTTTTCAATCATGAGGTGGACGTCGAGCGTGAGGCGGGTCGCCTTTCTTATCGAGGCCACCACCAGCGGGCCTATCGTTATGTTCGGCACGAAATGGCCGTCCATCACGTCGATGTGAAGCCATTCCGCCCCGGCTTTCTCCACCGCGTTGATCTCCTCCCCTAGCCGGCAAAAATCGGCGGAGAGTATCGAGGGGGCAACTATCGCCATTTAATTTCGCGCCGCCTTGTCATAATCCGCACATACTACCCCTCTTTATTCCGTTAACAAAGCGGGATGTTCCAATGTTGGTAGAAAGCCGCAGGTGCGGTCGGCGGGAACCGGGAGTCAGCCGCCGAGGTAAAGTCGGCGGGCGTTGCCGCCCATTATCAGGTCTTTTTCGGAGTCGGATATCGGCAATCCGTCCACCACGGCCTCCTGTTCGGCCTTGATTGCGGCACGGTAGCCGACCCCGGCGCGTATGACGGTGTCCGTGCCGAAGATAATCCTCTCCGCCGAATATATTTCGACCGCCCTTTTGAAGACGTCGAAGAGCGGCGTCCTTTCCGGCGTGTAATCACGCCAGTTGTTGGTGCCCGATGTGTCAAGGAACACGTTTTGGTTGTGGAACCCGAGCAGGCACGCCTCCCTAAAATATCCCGCCCCGAAATGGGCGATTATGAAATTAAGATCAGGAAACAGTTTTAGGGGCAGTTGCAGGTCTATCGGGTCGGCGTACCTATAGTCGGCGAACGCGGCGAGCGTTATGCCGAAGTGGAACGTGATTGGTATGCCCAGGGAGCGCGCCTCCTCGTACAGCGGAAAGAGCGCCTTGTCGCACGGGTTGAACATTTGGATTGGCGGATAAAGCTTGAGCCCTCGGAATCCATAATTCTTGACGGCGGCGCGAAGCCTTTCCGGGGCCGTCTTCGACGGCGGATCGTTTAGGAAGGCGTAGCCGATGAACCTGTCCGGGGCCTTCGCGACGAAGTCCCGCACGTCCTCAAGCCGCTCCGAAATCGGAAAGAAGACGGCGCGGGCGACTCCGCTCGAGTCCATCGCCTTGAGCCACTCGGCCGCCTGGGTGGCGAGGTCGTTTCCGAACAGCTGTTCGGGCGTTTTCCCCTCGAACCGTTTCTCGAAATTTTCGACGATGGCGCCGCCGAACCCGGGAAAAAGGGTTGTCGCCCGCTCCCGGAAGTCGTGAATCATGCCCGGCGTTATCAGATGCACGTGGGCGTCGATTATTTCCCTTTTCACCGGCTATGATTATAATCCGAATTTGGGACTTGCGAGTGTGCCGGTCACCGGAAAATAATACGCTCCGTCCGGCCTTAGGTTGCGCGAATAGAGCGCGGATACGGTGTCCGCTATCTTTCCCTTCGGGTTCAGGACGAGGGCCCCGCTCAAGGCGGAGCTGGACGCGTCGTCCAAAATCTTCGAGGCGACCCTCAGCTCCGCGACCCCCATGGGGGTCGAAGCGGAGTCCCTCGAACGCATGACGAGCCGCACCGTGGGGGTGAGAAAAACCAGCTTCCAGTAGACGGGGCGTATTTCCAGGGAGTCCAGCCGCACCTTGCCCCTTTTGTCCGGCGTCGTCAGCTCCATGTCAATCAACGTGGCGGAAAACGGAAGCGAAAGATCCAGGTTTTTCATCTTGAGGTCGGCCCCGGTATTTTCCTTGAAGGCGGCCTCCAGCGCGGGCCTGACCGCCTCGCCGTCGATTCCGCGCAGTATGAAAACCGCCACGGCCGCCGTGAAAAGAAGCGCGTATCCGGCGACGACCAACGCCTTTTTTTTCATCAGTTGGCTTTTATCAGGGTCAGTTCCGCGTTGACGTTGTTTCGGTTGTCGAAGGTCGTCGTTATCTTTGCCCGTCTCACCGCCACGGGGGAGCCGTACTCGTGCAGTCCCTGCAGGAAGTCTATAAACTTCTGGTATGGCAGGGAGGTTATGACGACCTCCAACTGCTCCTCGTTTTTATTCTTAGGGTTCTGGCCGGGGGTCATGCGCTCTATGTTCTTCTCTATCCCGAGCCTGCGGGAGATGCCCTCGACTGTCGAAAGGATGGGGGTGCTTGTCGTCTCCGTTTTGAGCGCGGGGGGGAGCATACTCGACATGGCGATGTACTTGTCGGCCAAGTCGGTTATCTTCCGCAGGTCCGATTTTGCGTTCTTAATTTTAAGGTCCATGTCCTGGTATGCGTCAATCACGGGGGTAATCACCGTGGTTATGACGACCCATGCGAGCAGGACTCCGGCCACGGCGAAGAGCAGGCGCCTCCTCTTGTTGCTTTCGGCAAATATCATAAATGCATCCTCAGTTTAAACGAGACCTTTTTCCCGTCTGCCGTGGCCTTGCTGTCGGCCACCTCGCAACTTTTAAAGGGCGTCACTATGGAATAAAGCTCCTTTATCCTCGTCACGGACTCGAACTTGTCCGTCTTGCCGCTTACGGTGATCGTGTCGTCCTCGTAAAGCAACTCCTCCGCCTCGAACGGAAGCCCCTCGGGAAGCGTTTCCGACATCCTTTTCAGCACCCAAAGCAGGTCGCCCCTCCCCGGCCCGGCGAGACCCGCAAGACGCATCTTCTTGTCGAGCGCCTCCAGCTTTTGTTTCAACTGCACGGCGGGCTTCACGGCCTTTTTGCCGGGAAGGGCGGCGTTGAAAACCTCCGCCGACCGCTCGCGTAATTGTTCGTACTCGCTTTTTTTTGCGAAATACCCGTATGCGAGGTTTCCCAGCGCCAGCACGACGAACGCGGCGGCGCAAACGGCCGCAAAGCGCGTCCCGGCGGGAAGCCCCGTCCCTTTTGCCGAATCCCCGAGAAACAACCCGTCCGGAGAGCGGCTTTCGGCGGCGGCCAAAAGGCCGAGCGGAGTCATCAGGTTTTCCGGCTTGTGGTCCGGGCCGAAGACCGCCTCGAGCCTGCGCCTCCACGATGCGGCGGTTCCGTATTTGTCGGCGCCGACTTTTTCCGCGTTCTCGCCGCCAACAAAGACCTTCGAGGGCTCCCTTCCGACGGCGGAGACGAACCGGGGAATCTCGCCTGCCTCCGCGCCCGTGCAATGGAGGTCGCAAAAACCGTCGCTGTCGGCGAAGCACAAAAGCATGTCGTCCTCGCCCGCGTCGGCCAAAAGTACGGGGCCGTTCTCGTCCTTAGCCGGGACCAGCCGGTAGAGGTGGAGCAGGGCCGCGGCCTCCGGCATGACGGACGCCACGGTAATGCCCGCCTCTTTGAGAGCGTTTCTGTAAAACGCTAGTCGTTCCTTCCGCGCGGCGATGGCGAGCGTCTTCGTTTCCTCCTTGGAGGATGAAATCCTGATGAAAGTGGTCTCGGTCTCGGCGGCAGGGTAGGGGAGGAAGGCTTCCATCTCGAACGGAAGGGCCGCCCTTATGGCGCGGTCGCCTGAGAACGGAAACGAGACGTGCCGTATCGACGCCTCGGTTTGGGGGATTCCCACCGCGTACCTCGCGTCGGGGCCGAATCTCGCGGAGCACTCCCTCAGGGCGGCCGCGAGGGATTCCGCGTCCGACCACGAGGACGAAAAGACGTCGGTTATCTTCCATCCGTCGCCCCCCGACTCGGCGCGGACGGCCCGCAACGAGTTGCGGGAAATTTGTAGCCCGGCGTATTCCGCCATCAGTTCACCCTGAAATAAACGACCTTCGCGGAAGACGAGGTTCGCTCCGTCAGGATCGCCTCCGCCTTGCGCGTGGTTTCGTTGAAGGTTATGGAGGCGGACATGGAGAAGGTGTCCGTCCTCACGTCGATGAGGTTGGATATCCTTGGGAATATGCTCGTAAATCCCGGGATGTTTTGAATCTCGTTCTTGGTCTTGAACGGCATCTCGTTTCTCGCCCTTATCACCGCGTCGGCAAGCGAGGAGGTTATGTCCCCGTCGAGCGCCATGAGCACCTCCTGCGGCGCGGTGTTGATGTTCACCGTGCCGGGGGATCGGATGGTTACGAACGGCCTTATCTTATTGAACACCTCATGCGTGACGCCCCTGACGCGCCTTAATTCCTCGATTGAATCCAACCTCGCGTTCTTGCATCTGTACGGGTTGGGCAGGGAGGCGTAGTAGGCGTCCTTCGCGGGCCCCTCGTTGTTGGTTGTTATCCAGTCGCGGACGTAGTCGGCCACGTCGGGGTCGACGTCCAAGTTTCGCAGGAGGCGGCGGGCGAAGCTTCTGTCCACCCACGTCGAATACAGAAATTCGGTTATCGTCACGGTCAGTATCACCACCGTCAAAAGCGTGACCAGCAGGGCCGCCCCCTCTTGGCCGGGGGTTTTGCGGTCGCGGTTCCGCGCGTCATGGTAGGAGTTCATACCACCGGTTTCACGACGGTCGAGAAAAAGTACTTCGTTTTTCCGTCGTCCAATTTTAGTTCGATTGATATCATCGCCGGCAGGCTTTTTTGCGCGTCCGAGTCCCAGTTGTCCACCCAGTTGTCCTGCCATTCCTTCGCCCTGTATTTGATGGACAGCTCCTCCACCATGTCGGAAATGGCGAACGCCTCGCCGCCGGCGGTGACGGGCTTCTCGATTATGTCCGATTCGCGGCGCATCAGCGAGCTCTTCCCCTCGGCGGCGGTGCGGAAATAGTAGCCTATCTCCGCCTGGTCCGTGGGGGGGCGGAGGTTGAAATAAGACTGGGTGAAGGCCGTAAAGTGCACTTCGTCGTGAGATTTTCCGTTCGCGCTAAAATGCGTTCCGAGCATTCCGCCGATTCCACTCGCGGGAAGGAGAGTGGCGCAGGTCAGGTCGGAGGCGATTCGCGAAATGAAGTACCTGCCCACCCGCTCGACCTCCATCTTCTTCATGGCCTCCCTGGTGGTGGTCAGGCTGGACGAGAGGACGACAAAAATGAACGAAAAAATCATCCCCAATATGAGCACCGACACCAATATTTCTATCAGCGTGAACCCGCCGGAGTCGGCCGCGAACCGGCGGCGGTAGGTTGGCCGGGCCGACGATTCCCTCGTCACTGTCCGACCCGCCTGATTACGTATCCCTGGAGCTCGAACGCCTTGTCCTTTTCGTGCTCGACCTCGACGGCGACGCGCATCACGTCCGGCAACGGGGTGGAATGCACCACCTCGCGGAACCGGTAGCCCGGATACCTGGCGTCCGTCTTCCAATCGAGGGTTCCGGTGTCGGGAAAATCGCCGTTCATGGCGAGCTGCATTTTTTCGCCGCCGAGCATGACGGCGTTCGTCAACACGGTGTTTTCCGCCGCCGTGAAGACCGTCCTGTTCAGGGCGGCCACGAGGATGACGAGAGATATCGAGATTATCGCGAGGCTGATGACTATCTCTATAAGGGTGAAGCCCCCTTCGTTTTTCACGCTTTTTCCCCCGGCATGTCTATGGAGACCTCTCCCTTTGACGTCGTGACCCTGCCCATGAGGGGGTCGACGACGAGCGAAAGCTCCCGGCCCGAGTTGTCCCGCAGGACGATCACGGATTTTTCCGCGAACCCCTCCGGCAAAAAATGGATGTATGCCGTGTCGCCGGCCTTCTCCCCGCCGAACAGCGTGACGAACTTTTTTATGCTTATGCCGTCCCCGATCGTCCCGAAGGAAAAGAGCGGGAAAGTCGTGGCCTCGAACTCCCCCTTTTTGTTGAGGGTGGCGGGATAGTATTTCCCGGTTTTTAGGTCGAAGTTCAGGCGCACGACGACGTGGTGGGCCGCCGCCTGCGAATAGAGGTACGTTATGGTGTTCGATATGTGCGTCGCGCTTCTGTTTATTCTCAGCTCCCCGACTTCGGTCAGGCGCGGTGCCACAAGGGCCGCGAAAAGGCTGGCTATGAAGACGACCACCATCATCTCCACCAGGGTGAAGCCGCCGTCGCGCAACCCCGCCTTGCGCCCCCGTTTTTCAAGCCACTTGAAACGCATCACTCGTCCCCTTACTCGATGGTCCAGCTTTCGACGTCGGCGTTCTTCCCGTCCCCCCCCGGCTGGCCGTCCGCTCCGTAGGAAACGAGGTCGAACTCGCCGTGTTCGCCCGGCGAGAGGTAGACGTACTCGTGGTCCCACGGGTCCTTGGGGACCTTCTTGAGGTAGCCCCCCTCCTTAAAATGCTTGGGGATTTCGCCCGTGGTCGGGGCCGTAGTCAGGGCGGCGAGCCCCTGCTCGGTGGACGGGTAGAAGCCGCTGTCTATTTTGAAGAGGTTGAGGGCGGCCTCGATCTCCTTTATTTGTATCATCGCCTTGGCGCGCCTGGCCTCCTCCGGCCTGCTCATTATTTTAGGGATTATTATCCCCGCCAGCAGGGCGAGTATGACCACCACCACCATTATCTCTATCAGCGTGAAACCGGCCGCGGAAAGCGGACTGCGGCGGTTGTCGGCCTCATAAGCGTGCGTGCGTGCTTGACTCATAAACTTCATTTTTTCTCCTATCCGACCAACTGACTCATTTCAAAAACCGGCAACAATATGGCTATGACTATGAACCCGACTATGAGGCCCATCGTTACGATAAGGGCCGGTTGCACCAGCGCCATCAGGACTGAAATCCTGTTTTCAAGCTCCGCGCCCTGGTCGCGCGCCACCTGCATCAGGAGCTTGGCGGACTGGCCGCTTTTCTCGCCCGCGGCAATCATTTGTATCGCAATCGGCGGGAATAGCCCGGACTGGGCCAGCGACGGGGCGATGGCGCCCCCCTCGCGTATCGCCACCGACGCCTTTTCGATGGCCCTGGCGTAAACCGTGTTGTGCGAAATGTCGGCGGAGAGTTTCAGCGTCCTGAGCAACGGCACGCCGGACTGCAAAAGTACCGAGGTGGTGTGGCTCCATCTGGCGAGTATGGCCGCGCGCATCAGCGGCCCGACGAGCGGGACCTTGAGGGAATATCTGTCCAACATGTCCCTTCCCTTTTCCGTCTTGATGTATCTGGCCCAGGCAACCATGCCGGCCACGAGCAGGAACCCGATGAGGAGGCCGTAGTTGACGATTATGTCCGTCGTCACGATGAGTATCTTCGTCGAGAGGGGCAGGGCGCGCCCCATGTCCTCGAATATGACGATTATCTTGGGGACCACGTATGCCAGAAGAAAGATTATGACCCCCGTTCCAATCATCGCCATGACGGCGGGGTAGATCATCGCGCTCTTTATGGCGTTGTCCCGTCTCAGGGACGCCTCCATAAGGTCCGCCACCTGGTTTAGGACGTCGGCGAGGTTGCCGCCCGTCTCGCCGGCCCTCACCATCGCCAACGTCAGGCCGTCGAAGTCCTCGGAGGTCTCGGCAAACGCGTCGGCAAGCTCGCGCCCCTCCCTTACGTGGTTGCGTATCTCCGAAATCACCTTTTTAAGGTGGTCCGACTCCGCCTGCTCCTGCGAGGCGTCGAGCGTCTCCAGCAACGGAATTCCCGCGGCCAGCAGGGACGCGATCTGCCGCATGAAGGACGCCATCTCCGCCTGGGAGACGCGCTTGACCATAAAGGGCAGGGTGTACTTGTTTTTTTCGGCGGCCTTTTCCTCGGAGAGGGAGGTCACGAATATGTTTTCCTTGCGCAGGCGCACCCGCGCCTCCCGCTGGCCCGACGCGTCTATGGAGCCGCTGACCCGTTTGCCAGAGGCGGCGAGCCCCTCGTATGCGTAAAGCATCAGATTATCTCCCCGCCGGCCTCGTCGGTGACCCTTATCACCTCGTCCAACGTGGTCTCCCCCGCGGCGACCTTCCTCAGCCCGTCGCGCCTTAGGGTGCGCATCCCCTCGGCGACCGCCTGTTGCAATATCCGCTTTGAATCGGCGCCCTTCACCAGCAGGCTCCGGACGGAGTCGGACACGACGAGGTATTCGTGGATTCCGGTGCGCCCCTTGTAGCCGGAGTTCATGCAGGCCGGGCATCCCTTCGCCTTGTAAACCCTCGATGGCAGTTCGCTTTTGGCCGCGTCGGAGCCGAGTTTCTCGATTTCCGCGGCGTCCAACGAGACGGGGGTCCTGCATTCCCTGCAAAGAACCCTGACGAGCCTTTGCGCCAGCACGCCCACGAGCGACGAGGCGATGAGGAACGGCTCGATTCCTATGTCCACGAGGCGGGTGAGCGCGCCCGCGCTGTCGTTGGTGTGCAGGGTGGATAGGACGAGGTGCCCCGTGAGCGAGGCCTGCACGGCTATACGCGCGGTCTCCTGGTCCCTTATCTCTCCTATCATTATTATGTCGGGGTCCTGCCTGAGGATGGAGCGAAGCCCGTCGGCGAAACTCAGGCCGATGGTCGGGTTGACCTGCATCTGGCCGATTCCGCGTATTTGGTACTCCACCGGGTCCTCGACGGTGATGACGTTTTTCCGCTCGGTGTCCACCTCCGCGATGGCGGCGTAAAGGGTCGTGGTTTTTCCGCTTCCGGTCGGGCCGGTCACCAGCATGATGCCGTTGGGGAGGTCCACGACCCGCTTGATGTTCTTAAGGATTCCCGGCTCGATGCCGAGCTGGTCCAGGACGAGCAGGCTCCTGCTCTTGTCGAGAAGCCGCATGACCACCCTCTCCCCGAACGAGGTGGGGATGGTGGAGACGCGCACGTCAATGTCGCGCCCGGCGGCCTTGATGGATATCCTGCCGTCCTGCGGCAACCTTTTTTCGGCGATGTCCATCCCGGCCATTATCTTCACGCGCGAGATGAGCCGGGGGTGAATCTTCTTGGGCGGCCTCAGCACGCCGTAGAGTATCCCGTCGATTCGCATGCGCACGGCCAGCGAGTCCGCGAACACCTCGACGTGGATGTCGCTGGCCTTCTCCTTTATCGCCTGCTGGAGGAGCGAGTTGAGCAGTCGCACTATCGGCGCCTCCTCGTCGACGTCCAGTATGTCCGTGGCGCCGCCCAGTTCGTCGGCGATGGACTGGAGGTTTTCCGGGCCCTCCGCGCCCAGCATCTCGCTTGCGCTCCCCGCGCCCGCCTCGTACGCGCGGTTGACGAATTCGGCCACGACGTCCGGCTCCGCGACGATCAGCCTGACGGGCGTCGAATAGAACCCACGAAGGTCGGCGATCGCGTGGTGGTTTAGCGGGCGGGAGGTCAGGGCGGTCAGCACGCCGTTCTCGATTCGCACCGGAACGAGCTCGTTCTTCTTGGCGAACGATATCGGGAGTTTTTGCAGAAGCTCCGCCGCGGCCTCCACGCCCGGCGGGGAGTCGACGAACTGGTAGTCCAGCCTTTTGCAGAGCTCGCGAATTGTTTCCATCAGTTCCTTTGTTCGTCGCCGCTTGTTGCGGGCGTTTCCGGGGCGGAAGAGTGGGACGGCCCGATCCCGTGCCCTGGTTTTACCCCCGGCTCCAGTTTTTGTCCGCCGATCTTTTCAAGCATGTTCATGTTTTTGCTTGTGATCTCGTCCATGTCCTGCACGCTGTCTATTATGTGCGGCGTGAGGAATATCAGAAGGTTCGTCTTTGTGGTCTGTTTCGAGACGCTTTTAAACAGCCATCCCAAAATCGGGATGCTCCCAAGATAGGGAACCTTGTTTTCCACGTCCTGCACCTGGTCCTGAATCAGCCCGCCGATTATGATGTTTTGCGAGTCCTTAACCACCACCACGGTTTCGGCCGTCCTTTTGAAGGTTATTATGTCCTGCGCCTTGACAAGCTGGGTGGGGCTTACGCTGGACGTCTCGGTGTAGAGTTTCAGCCTTACGAACCTGTTCTCGCTTATCGACGGGGTGAGCTTCATTATCGTGCCTATGTCCTGCCTTTGAACGTTCACTATCGGGGTGCCGCCCGTTGTCTGGGCGCTGCTTTGGAGGAATGGGACGTTCTGGCCGACGAACAGCTTCGCCTCCTCGTTGTCGGTCGTCAGCAGGTTGGGGGTGGAGAGGATGTTGACGTCGGTGTCCGACTGGAGGGCGGTCAGGAGGGCGCCTATGTTCGCGAATGTCACGCCCCCGAAGGTTATCGTGCCGTCAACGGCGCCGATCACCAATCCCATTTGGCCGGCCGCCGCGAGC
>JACQBU010000066.1 GCA_016194375.1 Nitrospinota bacterium | reverse complement strand
CAGGGCCTTTTTGACGATCCTTGCCGCCGCGTCATACCCTAGCACCGGGTTTAAAAACGTCGCGAGGCTCGGGCTCTCCATCGCGTATTTGCGGCACTGCTCCGCGTTCACCTTCATGCCGGACACGCACTTAACGTCAAGCGTCCTAACCGCCGCGGCCATTATCTTCAACGATTCGAGCAGGGCGTGAGCCGTCACGGGCATGGTCGGGTTCAGCTCCAACTGCGCCGACAACGCGGCGAGGGTTATCGTCTGGTGGTTGCCGAAGACCCTAAGGCACGCCATGTTCACAGCCTCGCATATGGACGGGTTTATCTTGCCCGGCATTATGGACGACCCGGGCTCGACGGCGGGCAGAACCACCTCGTTGAACCCGGTCAACGGCCCGGAGGCCATCAGCCGAAGGTCGTTGCATATCCGCGCGACGTCAACCGCAAGCGTCTGGACCGCGCCGGAAAGGTCGGCCATGTCGTTCGTGCCGTGGGTGGCCTCGACGCCGTTTGAAGTGACGACAAACCCTCCGCCGGTCTCCTTGTTCAAATGTTTTATGATGAGCCTCCGAAAGGAGGGGTGCGTGTTGATGCCGGTGCCGACGGCGTTCCCCCCAACGCCAAGCTCCGACATAAACGGAATCTTGCCGACAAGCCTCGCCACGTCCTTCTCCACCGACCTTGAAAACGCCGCGAAAACCTGCCCCATCCTAATGGGGACGGCGTCCTGAAGGTGCGTCCTGCCCGACTTTATCACGCGGTCGAACTTCCTCCCCTTGTCGGCCAGCGTTCTCCTAAGGGAACCGGCGGCCGCGACGAGCTCGAGCAGAAGCGGAAGGGCCGCGACGCGGATGGAGGAGGGAAAAACGTTGTTGGTGGACTGGCCCATGTTGACGTCGTCGTTGGGGTGGACCAGCTTGTCCCCCCTGCCGCCGCCCAAGTGCTCGGTCGCCCTTTGCGCCACCACTTCGTTCACGTTCATGTTAGTGGACGTGCCGGAGCCGCTTTGGAAGACGTCGATGGGAAACTCGTCGCGGAGTTTGCCGCCGATTATCTCGCGACAGGCCCGGACGATTGCGCCACCCTTGCGTTTGGACAAAAGCCCCAGCTCCACGTTCGCCTTGGCGCACGCCAGTTTCAATTGCACAAGCGCGGTTATCTGCTCCGAATGGGTCCGCAACGGGCTTATCTTGAAGTTGTTCAGCGACCTCGCCGTGTGCGCCCCGTAATAGGCCTCCGCCGGGACGTCAATCGGCCCCATGGAATCTGAAGCTTTCCTAAAGCGCCCGGCGCTAATTTTTTTGCGGCGACTATTGTCGGCCATCATTGCCCCCTTCTGTTTTTACGGCCGGAGGACCGTCCTCCTCCGCCCTCCATCTGCCGACGTTCTGCCGAATTACTATCTCGGTCAGCCCGCCCCGTTCCGCAAGGAGGGTCATAATCTCTTTTGCGGCCGCCTCCGTGGAACCCGGCGTGAGGTCGGCGGAGGGTTCCAAAGAAATTTCCGCCGCCGCTTGGTGGAGGGAATAGTGGATGACCACCGGGGAGGCGAGCCCGAGCCCCGGGTTCGCCTCCAACACCCGGTTTACCAAGCCTTCCACCTCCGCGCGTTTGTCGCGGTATAACCTCCCCTCGCCGTCGTCCTCCACGTCGATGTGAATCATGGCGTCGGCGATGTTTTCGCTCCTTTGTTTCAACTCCCGCCGGACGGACTCGGCTATGTTGTGCGCTTCGGACGCGCTCAGGCGGGGTTGGACCTGTATGTGCGCGTCCACAAAAATGTCGCGCCCCGCCTTTCGCGTCCTTACGTCGTGATAGTGGATGACGCCGGGAACGGAGGATATCATCTTCGTCGTCTCCCTAAGCTTTTCCTCCGAAAGCCCGCGTTCCATGAGGTTCTGCACCGCCTCCCATAATATCTTCCAGCCCATGTGGAGAATAAGGAGGCCGACGATTATCGCCGCGATGGGGTCCATCGCCCGGTATCCCATCAACGCCCCTATTATTCCGACGGCCGCCGCAAGCGAGGAGAGCGCGTCGGAACGATGGTGCCACGCGTTTGCGATTACGGACTCGCTCCCGATTTTCTTGCCCACCGCCAGGGTGTAGAAAAAAAGGATCTCCTTCACCACGATGGACGCCAGGGCGGCGGCGAGCGCCAGCATCGTCGGGGCGGCGATTTCGCTGGACGGAGACAAAAAATGCTTTTGTTCCTCCCACATTATTCCCATCCCGATGACGGAGACTATCAGGCCTATTCCGGCGGTGCCGATGGTCTCCGCCATGCCGTGCCCGTAGGGGTGCTCGGCGTCCGGTTCCGTGTGCGCGACCTTTATCGAGACGTAGGAAATAAAGTCCGTGGCGAGGTCCGAAACCGAATGAAGGGCGTCCGCTATGAGCGCGGAGGAGTTGCCCAGCGTCCCGGCGACGAACTTCCCCGCGGCCAGCGCGACGTCGGATATCGCGCTGACGGTCGTGGCCCTGTAGCCGAGCTTTTCGGAATCGCTGTTTTTCATTCGTAGCAAGGATTTTAACCCGGTTTGGCAAACCGGCAAAGCCGCCTATTTTTTTTGTTTGCCGAGGACGCGGGCGACGGAACTGTTGTACAAAAGCCCGGCCTCCTGCTGGTCCACCATGTCGCGCGCGTAAAGCTCGAACAAAAAGGCTGACTGGAACGCGTAGGCGCCGTCCGATTCGTCGTCGCACGCGGCCGCGGCCGTCACGTCAATCTCCGGCGTCCCGGCGGAAACCTGCCTGAAATCCGAAGGGCACCGCACGTGCGGGTGGCCCCCGCCGTCCGAATGGCGCGCCTCGTGGATTAGCGCGTAGGCCCTCTCCAAAAAGTCGGACTTCTCAAAAAACCTGTCGCCCAGGGTGAAATCACCCCCGTTGTCGTTGGTCGCGATGGTCCATGTGTTCGCGTGCGTAACGCTTTTCATGCGGCGCAAGAGCCAGTCCCGAAGCCTTTGCCCGTCGAACGAAAACCCGAACAGCCTCGCGAACCTCGTAAGGCGAAAATAAACGGGCGCTCCTATCGCGACCTTTTTGGGCTCGAGGCTCCCTATGGCGGTTATCGTCTCCTCAAAAACGGACTCCTGGGCCGGGGTCATGCCGAATTTCGGTATTTCGCGGTCCGTCCGATGCTTTTCCTCCGCGAAACCAGCGTCGCATAGAAGCGCCAGCAAAAGGACGACGAGGAGACCTTTCATTTTTTCGTCGGTCCGCCAAGGTATTCTATGAGCATGCGCCGATATTTTCCATCATGCCCCACCATGGAATCAATGTGTCGTCCGCCCTGAACCTCCCAAAAATCCTTGGGCTTCCCGGCCAGTTCAAAAATGCGCCTGCCGTGGTGGATCGGCACCGTATTGTCCTCCGTTCCGTGTATGACCAAAATACGCGTCCCGGAAAGCGACGCGATCGTCTTTTCAGGTGCGTAGGCGTCCGACACCAGCAGGTACGCCAGCGGCTGGAAAAGCCACGTCTCCCACAAAATAGAAAGTTTTTCCCGCGCTATGTCCTGATAGGAAGGGAACGCGGATTCTATTATCACGGCGTCAACCACCCTTCTTTCAGAAAAGTCCGCCAACGCCCTCATGAGCACGGTTCCGCCCAGCGACTGCCCGTACGCGGCAAGGACGGGCCTTGTTCCGGTCTCGGCGGCGCGCGCCCCGTTGAATTCCACGGCGTACTTAAGCGCCGCCAGCGCGTCCTCGTTCAGCGTCCTCTGACCCGGCGCGCCGTCCGAATCCCAATATCCGGAATAGTCGAACGTAATAAAATTGTACCCGTGCTTCGTCACCCACGAGAGCGAAAGGAAGTGGGTGGAGATGTTTTCGGCGTTGCCGTGGAACTGTATTATAGTACCGCGCTCCTCCGCGCCGTTGCCGGACGGAAAAAGCCAGGCGTGCAGTTTGCGCCCCCCGGCGCTTTCAATGCGGACGTCCTGGTACTCCATTCCAAGGTCCGCGGGGTCCGTTTTTCTGACCTTGCCTGGCTGGTAAAAAACGCCGGAACAGGCGGCAATCGAAAGAAAGGCAAACCCCAGAACGGCCGCGCCTACCCCCCCCCGCGCGCCCATTTTAAAAGAATGCCCCCACCGCCATCATCGCCTCGTTGTCTTCCTGTATGCGGGAGACGCTTGCCGTGATCTCCAAATTCTTTGTTATGGCGAACCTCTGTTTCACGCCGAACTCATGCTCGTTTGAGACGTTCCCGTCGGGATAGCGTAGCCACCTGGCGTAGATTTGGGTTTTCCACCATTCCGACTCCTCGACGAGCGCCCCGACGTCCGGCCCCGCGCCGAGGCGCCACCCCTTCTCAAACCTGCTTCCCAGCTCCCCTTGAAACCTAAGCATGCCGTATATGACGGTTGACTGGAAAACGCGGGCGCGAGCCGCGTAGCCGTCGCCAAAGTTTACGTAGAACGCCTGACATTCCTCGCACCCCAGGTCGCGCAGGTTGCGGAATCCGAACCCGACCTGCCACGACCTGCCGCCGTAAAGCGGGTCGTAAGGGATGATTGAAACCAAATCTACGAATTTCATTCCCTCGAAAACCGGTTTTCCCGAAGTGTTGTAGAGGCGGGCCGCCGCGTCGAAATAGATTATCTGCGAGTTCTCGGCATACCCCGTGCCGAATGAAAGGACGTCGTGGTAGGCGGGCCGGAAGGATAAATCCTCGAAGGCGCCGCCGTTGTTCCCGCCGAACCCCAGGATAAATTTATTGCTGTCGTGCCCCTCCTCCGGGCCGCGGGGAGACGGGGGCTCCGGAACCGCGTTCTCCGAGGCCAGACGGCTACGTTCCAGCAGTATTTCGCGCGACCTACTCAAAAGCCCGTCGCCGTCGCTCTTGCGAGTTCTCATGACGACGTATTGACGGTGGTCGAGGTAGGAGTCCAGCACCTCGGCCTTCTTTTGGTCGCTCAAGCCTAAAAATGATTCCGAACCGTGCGTGTCCTTCCCCGCCACGAGGTCTTTGAACGCTTGTGTCTGCGCCTCGTCCATTCTTTCGCGCCTGGCGTTTAGGAGCGTCGTCACCGAGGGCCGGTACACCCGCTTTTCCACCAATCCGTTTTCCGAGTAGAGGGCCTTGACGGTCTGCGTTGGAACGGTGGCGACGGGGAAGCCGTCGGTGAGATGAAGGCCGGGCTTGCCGACCTCGATGAGCGCCAGAAGCTCGTAGGAGCAGTTCTCCTTGAAGTAGTAATACTGAAATTTTATCAAGCCAAGCTCCCACAAGTGGAGCACCAGCACGTCGATTTGCGATTTGTTTAGCGAAAGCTGGTACTCCCATATGTCGCGCGACTCCATGTTTCCGTACTCCTGCACCTTCATGTAGTACGGGAACGTGGTGAACACGCCGTCAAAGAGGCCGAACATCCCCTTGACGGCCATTAGCACGGGGTTGTCGGTGTCCATATTGGCGGCGTAATTGACGCCGTAGCTCATCAAATCCAAGCTCTCGCCCGCCTTTTCCCTGTCCAGCCGCAGGAGCGTGTGGCCGAACATCGAGGCCGGGCTTGCCATGTAGTACGAGGCAAATACGAGCGTGACGCGGTTGACGCCCAGCGACTCGCGCCAATGCTCCAGCCTTTCGCACTGCGGCTTCGGCAACCGCGCCTCGTCGATCCCGAGCCGCCCCTTCAGCCATTTCAACCGCGCCGGAAAATTGCATTGTGGATGCTCCTCCCCCTCCCTCAAATCCTCGATCGGCCTGAAAAAACCCCGTATGGTGGCCTCAAGCTCGGCCGTCGGATTTTCGCGGCCGTCGGGCGCTTTGTAGAAATCCGGGTCGTATATCTCGCTGGAATAGCCTGCGATTATTCCTCGGTGGTAATGCATCAACAAATGCCAGTACCGGTCGTCCGACAATTCGGCCCTTTGCGCCGACTTAACGAGGTCGTCCGCATACGTTCCGCCGTTTTCGGCCAGGGCGGGCGGCGGTAAAAAGGACGCCGTAATGAAAAGCAGAAAAAAAATAATTTTGTGAGAACTCATTCGTCTGGACAAAAAAAAGGGCGCCATCATTCCAACGGCGCCCTTTTTTAAATCGGCAAATATGCGTTTAGGAGTCGAGGCCCACCTTGATGGCGGTCAACATCTCGGACGAAGTGGTGTTCTCCGAGACAAATATCTGGCCGTAATGGGTCTTGCCGTAGGAGGCGAGAGCCGCGGAATCGTACCCCATCAGAACCGCGAGGGTGGCGACGTGCTCGCCGGAGCCGGACGCCATCTCTTTGGCTATGCTGTCAAAGTTGTTCTGGGCGTAAACCTCGGTTTCCCTGCTGGCGACCACAAGCCCGGTCGCGTCGCAGTTCAAAGTGCCGGTGGATATGCCGAAGGTACCGTTGCCGAGCGTGCCGTTGGTGGTGGCCGCAAGAACCTGGCTCACCTTGTCGTTTTTTCCCTGGAAAATTATGCTTCCGACGCCGCAACCGCCCGCGCCGTACTTCGCGGCATGGGACGTCCCCGCAAAACCCGCAGTGAGAACAAGAGCGCTTAGTACAACTAACATTTTCCTCATTTTTGATTCTCCCTAAAAATTGTGAAACATAAAGTTGAGTACTAGAGTAACCCCGTGTTCCTTAGCCTTTCTCCTCCCTTATTTTTGTTTAAGGCAAAAATTTCAAGGGTGGGCCGCCCACCGAAAAAATCTTAACCCGATTCTTCGGCGGTGTAAAGGCCATTTTGGGAGGCGGCGCGGGTTTAGGGGTTCATGTGGCTGTACTTCCTGCCGTACAGGAAGTATATGGTGATTCCTATTATCGTCCATACGCCGAACCTGAGCCACGTCGCGCCGGGAAGCCCCGCCATTATGAAGACCAGAAGGACGAGGTTCAGCGGCAGAAGAAGTCCTGCCATCGGCACCCTGAAGCGCGGGGAGGCCTTGTGAGTTTTTCTGATCACTATCACCGCGATGCCGACCATGAAATAGGCGAACAGCGTGCCGATGTTGATGAGCTCCGCCAGCACGCCAAGAGGGACGAACCCGGCGAGAAGGCAGAGAAACGCGCCCCCCAAAATGGTGGCCTTGTACGGCGTCTTGAACCTGGGGTGTATCTCGCCGAGCGTCTTGAACAACAGGCCGTCGCGCGCAAGCGCGTACACTATCCGGGAATATCCTATCCCCATCACCATCATCACGCTGGTTATCGTGAAAACGGCGCCGATGTCCACGACGCCGCCGGCAAACGGCTCGCCGGATTTGTACATGGCCGACGCAAGCGCCGCCTCCTTGTCAATTTCCATGTACGGCACCGTTCCGCACAACACGAACGCGACCGTTACATAAAGCAGGGTGCTGACCCCGAGCGAAAGGATCAGGCCAATCGGAACGGTTTTTTGCGGGTCCTTGGTTTCTTCCGCGACGGTCGAGGCCGCGTCGAACCCCAAATAGGCGAAGAATATCAGGGAGGCCGATTCCCAGACCCCCGTCCAACCGGCGGGCAGGAACGGCCGGAAATTGGCGAACCGGACGTATTTAAAGCCGATGAAAATGAAAAGCGCGAGCACCGCGAGTTTTATGACCACTATGACGGAGTTCACCGCGGCGCTTTCCTTTATGCCTATTGTTAGAAACAAGAAGACAAAGGCCACGGACAACATCGCGAACAGGTCCACGTAGGTGCCGCCGGCGGGGTTGAAATAACCGCTTAACACCTTCGGCAGGAAGAAATGAAAATGCTCGCCGAGAAACTGCCGCAGATGGCTGGACCAGCCGGTGGCGACGGCGGACGTCGCCATCCCGTATTCGAGCATGAGCTCCCATCCCACTATCCACGCGAACCCCTCGCCGAGCGCGAGGTAGGTGTAGCTGTACGCGCTCCCCGAAATCGGGTAGGCGGAGCTAAGCTCCGCGTAGACAAGCGCGGTTATGCCGACCGCTATGCCGCAAAGTATGAAGGAGAGGATGACCCCGGAGCCGGTGTGGGAGGCGGCCTTTCCGGTGAGGACAAAAATACCGGCCCCGATTGTGCCGCCGATTCCGATTGCCGTGACGTCCCACACGCCCAGCTTCGGCTCAAATTTCCCAATGTGGTTGGAGTAGTCCTTCCTCCTAAAAAACTTCTTCATGATAGGCCGAAGTATAGCATCCGCCTTTGGCGGGCTTCCACTATTTCCAGCCGCTCCCGGAACGATTTTTAGGCGAAAGCGGGGCGTTGAATGCCGCGATTGGGGGGGACGGCTTGGAAACGATCTTGAACGCCCCGAACGTCCGTCCTTTTAAGCCGGGGGGATGTCTATGCCGATGGCGGCCTCGGCCAGCGCGAGCGTCTCCGCCGCCACCTTCCGCGCCTTCGCGCTCCCCTCGCGCAACATCTCGATGACCTGTCCGGGCTTGCCCACCCACTTGGCGCGTTCGGCGTCGAACGGCGCCATGTAGGCCGCCACGTTCTTGGCAAGCTCCTTTTTGCAGGCCACGCAACCTATCGTCGCGCTCCGGCACTCCGAGGCAATCTCGGCGGCCCTACCGGCGGGGGTGAAAACCTTGTGAAAACTGAACGCGTGGCAGACGTCGGGGTTTCCCTTGTCCGTTTTCCTCACGCGCGCCGGGTCGGTCACGATCATCGCCACCTTGCGGTCGCGCTCCTCGGCCGAGTCCGAAAGAAAAATGGCGTTGCCGTAGCTCTTGCTCATCTTCCGCCCGTCGAGGCCGGGGAGCTTCTTCACCTCCGCCATCTTCGCCTCGGGCTCCGTGAACACGGTTTTTTTGTAGATTTTGTGGAAGTGGCGCACCAGCTCCCGCGTAAGCTCCAGGTGCGGAAGCTGGTCCACGCCCACGGGAACGAAGTCCGCCTTGTACAGGATTATGTCCGCCGCCTGAAGCACCGGATAGCCCAGGAACCCGTGCGTGTAAAGGTCCCGGTTGGCGACGTTTTCCAGCTTCTCCTTGTAGGAGGGCACCCGCTCCAGCCAGGGAAGCGGTGTAATCATCCCCAGCAGGAGGTAAAGGACGGCGTGTTGCGGCACAAGGGATTGGATGAACATGACGCTCTTCTCCGGCCTCAGGCCGGCGGCGAGCCAGTTCACGCCGAGGTCGACGAGGTTGTCCTTAAGTTCCGAGGCGTCCTCGTAGTTGGAGCTGAGGGCGTGCCAATCCGCCACGAAATAATAGCAGTCGAAGTCCTCCTGCATCCTCACCCAGTTTTCAAGCGCGCCGAGCAGGTTGCCCAGGTGCAGTTTGCCGGACGACTGCATCCCGCTAAGCACCCGTTTTTTGCTCACAACAACAGCCTCATAATGCCGTACAGAAAGTACGAGATTATCCTGTGGGTCACGCCGAACGGGTCGAGCATGATGAGGATTATAAGAAGGGGTATCCCGAACGGCTCTATCTGCGCGTATGCGATTGCGGCGCGGCGCGGCAACAACCCGACCATAATCCTGCCCCCGTCCGCCGGCGGGATGGGAATGAGGTTGATGATGGCCAGTATCGAGTTGAGCACGACGGAATAATAAAGCATCCCCGTGAGCGGGAAGAGGAACGGCGACGCGTTTGCCGGCATCTGCGGGTGGAACCGGCTTATGTAGTTTATGTACATGTTTGTGTCCGGGAAAAAGGCGGCAAAGAGCTTTATGCCCAGGGCGGACAACAGGGCCAGCGTCAGGTTCGTGGAGGGGCCGGCCGCCGCGACCCAGACCATGTCCTCTTTCGGCCGCCGCAGGGCCATGAAATTGACCGGCACCGGCTTGGCGAACGCGAAAAGCATCCCTACGCTGAAATAAAAGATCAGAGGGAGGATTATGGTGCCGAAAAGGTCCACGTGCGCCAGCGGATTCAGCGTAAGCCTTCCCATCACCTTTGCGGTGTCGTCCCCCTTCATCCATGCCACGTAGCCGTGCGCCACCTCGTGCAGGACAATGGCGAGCACGAGGGGAAGCGCCATCATGATGATGGTCTGGACGGTGGAAATTTCCCGTAATTCCGGCATCAGTGGAAAATACTTTATCTTGCGCCGCTTGTCATTAAAAAAGAGGGTTGAAAACCCCGAAGGCCAAAAATGCTATAATCCGCCGGATGAATATTGCCGTAACGACGCGCGATTTGCGCCACACGTACAACCTCGGGGAAAAAACCAGGGAGGTGGTCGCCCTAAAGGGGATAAACCTCGCCGCGAAAAAAGGGGAGATATTCGGCTTCCTAGGGCCGAACGGCTCCGGCAAGACGACGCTTTTCAAAATACTCTCCACTCTCGTCGCACCGCAAAGCGGCTCCGCGGAGATTTTCGGCCACGACCTTAGGACGCGGGTGAACGAGGCCAGGAAGCTCATAGGCGTGGCGTTCCAGCACCCCAGCCTGGACAAGAAGCTGACCGTCCGGGAAAACCTCATGCACCACGGCCACCTCTACGGCCTGCGCGGGGAGGGGTTGAGAAAAAAAATAGCCGAACAACTGGCCCTGTTCGGCCTTGAGAATCGCGGGGGGGATTACGTCGAGACCCTCTCGGGGGGGACCAGAAGAAGGGTCGAATTGGCGAAGGCCCTTTTGCACGAGCCAAAACTCCTCATTCTGGACGAGCCCTCCGTGGGGCTGGATCCGGTGGCGCGGCGCGGCCTTTGGGACGCCATAACGAACCTGAAAAACGACTCCGGCCTCACCGTCCTGGTCACCACCCACCTTGGCGAGGAGGGGGACAGGTGCGACGAGCTGGCGATAATGAGCGAGGGGCGCGTCGTGGCGGCCGGCTCGCCGACAAAGCTCAAGTCCGAGATAGGCGGGGACGTCATAACCATCCAGTGCGACCCGCCCGACGAGATTTCGCGCCGGATGCGGGAGGAATTGAAGTTGAACACGTCCGTGGTGGACGGGGCGGTGAGGATAGAGATTGCAAACGGGCATGAGTTCATCCCGCGGATAGTGGAGTCCCTGCCGGGAAGGGTGCGGGCCGTTACCCTGGGCAAGCCCACGCTGGAGGACGTGTTCATACGACACACGGGCAGGATGCTCGAACCCGCGGCGGGGAAGGCGGCAAATGAATGACATAATCCTGGCCTCGGCGTCGCTGTGGCGCAGGGAGATGGTCCGTTTTTACCGCGACAGGAGCCGGGTCATAGGGGGCCTGGTGCCCCCCGTCATGTTTTGGTTCTTCATCGGCTCCGGTTTGAGCGGCTCGTTCAATTTTGGCGACAAGGAGGCCGCCCTCAACTACCGTCAGTATTTTTTCCCGGGGACGCTGGTGCTGATATTTCTCTTTACGGCGGTCTTCTCCACCCTGTCGGTGATAGAGGACCGGAAGGAGGGTTTTTTGCAGTCGGTCATGGTGGCGCCGACTCCGCGGTTGACGATAGTGCTCGGGAAGCTCTTTGGCGCGGCCTCGCTCGCGTTCCTCCAGGGGTTGCCGTTCCTTGTCGCCGCCCCGTTCATAGGGCTTAACCTCGACCCCGCCTCCCTTTTGGGTGCGTTCCTCGTCCTTTTCGGCGTGGCATTCTCCCTCGGCGGGTTGGGTTTCGTCATGGCCTGGCAACTCGACTCCGCGCAGGGGTTCCACGCGTTCATGAACATGGGGCTGATACCGATGTGGCTCATGTCCGGCGCGCTTTTTCCCCTTGCGAACCTACCAGGATGGCTCGCCGTGCTGGTCAAATTCAACCCGCTCACATATTGCGTGGCGGCGTTGCAACGGGAGCTTTTCCCCGCCGGCTCCGTGGCGGGGTTGCCGCCCATGTGGCTCTGCTCCGCCGTCATCGCCGGATTCTGCGCGATGACGCTGGCCGCGGCGGTCTGGATAACCGGCAGGAACCAGCGCCTTTAAGGTTTTGGGATGAGCGTAAAAGTCCTCCCACCTTTTATGGCGGCGTGCGACATAGTCGCCGCCGCCCAGCTTTTGGCCGGTTACGTACTCATACGCCGAGGCAACAAGGAGGCCCACAAGGCGTGCATGCTTTCCGCCCTTCTCGCCCTCCTCGCTTCGATGGGCGCGTACGCCGTCCAGGAATATCTCGCGGGTCCGATAAGATTCGGCGGGGCGGGGGGGGTGAAAATCCTCTATTTCTTCGCCCTGTACAGCCACGCCATGACCGCGTCTCTGGCCGCGCCGATGGCGGCCGTCGCCGTTTACCGCGCATTAAAGGAAGATTTTGACGGGCACAAAAAGGTCGCCAGGCTGACCCTTCCAGTGTGGTTTTACTCGTCGGTCGCGGGGGCGGCCGTTTTTTACATCCTTTTCCGCGGCGGCCACAATGTCGGTCTATAGGCGGGTTTTGGCGTCATGAGCGGGCTTAAGTTCCATCTGGTCCCCTTCGGTTGCCAGATGAACATTTACGACTCTCAAAAGATGGAGGCCATCCTTGCCAAAAGCGGATACAGGCGGACCGGATGCCCGGAGGAGGCGGACCTCATACTGCTCAACACCTGTTCCATCCGCGAGAAGGCGGAGAACAAGGTCTTTTCTATGCTGGGCAGGTTGGGGGAGCTTAAAAAGAACGGGGCTGAACCCGTCATAGCCCTGGGCGGTTGCATGGCGACCCTGAGGAAGGACGAGATTTTCCGCAGGGCTCCGATGGTGGACGTGGTGTTCGGTCCCGACAACATGGAAAACCTTCCGAGACTTATCGAGGAGTTTACGGCGACGGGCGCCAGGCGTATTGACGCCGAGTTCGCGGACCACACCGTTTGGGACGGAATGGACGCGGGCCAGACGGCGGTCTGCGCCCACGTCGGTATTGCCAAGGGGTGCGACAACCACTGCTCATATTGCATCGTTCCCCGCACGCGCGGGCCGGAAATAAGCCGTCCGCCGGAATCAATACTCGCGGAGGCGCGCCTGCTTGCCGAAAAAGGGTGCGCGGAGGTCACGCTCATCGGCCAGAACGTGAACTCCTATGGAAAAGGAGGCTCCGCCGATTTTCCGGCCCTGTTAAAAATGGTCGAGAAGGTCCCCGGGATAAGGCGGATAAGGTTCATGACGTCGCACCCCAAGGACCTTGGCGAACCGCTCGTTCAGACCATGGCGGACTCGAAAAAAATATGCCCAGCCGTCCACATGCCGGTTCAGGCGGGCTCAAACAGGGTGCTGTCGGCGATGAACCGCGGATACACCGCCGAGGAGTACCTGGAAAAGGTCGCCCGCCTTAGGAAGGCCGTCCCGGGCGTCTCCGTGTCGTCCGACCTCATGGTCGGCTTTCCGGGCGAGACGGAGGAGGATTTTCAGGAAACGTTGAACGTCATGAAAACCGCCTTGTTCGACGGCATATTCCTTTTCAACCATTCCCCCCGGCCGGGCACGAAATCCGCCGACCTCCCGGGGTTGGTGACCCGGGAGGTCTCGCAGTCCCGCTTTTACCGCGCCAACGCCCTGCACAAGGCGATCATGGCGGAAAAGCTGTCCTCCATGGTGGGGACGGAGCAGGAGGTCCTTTGCGAAGGACCGGCGGTCGGAGGCGGGGACGGGGTCCAGGGCAGGACGCGGGGAAATCATCTCGTGTTCTTTGACGGCGGCCCGGAGCTCGTAGGACAGACCCTTAAAATTACAATCACCCGGGTTTTGGGGTACAATCTTGGCGGGAAGACAACGGTATAGGAATGGAGAACGGCAACAACAGGATTGAGATGAAGGTCGAGGGGATTACCCTGGACCCCGTGACCAACATGCCGATAATCGTGCTAAAGGACGTGGAGGGGAAGCACGCCCTCCCGATATGGGTAGGCATTTTCGAGGCTAACGCCATCGCGCTTGAGATGGAAAAAATCGCCACCCCCCGGCCGATGACCCACGACCTGATAAAAAACATCTTTGACGGGGTGGAGGCGACCGTGAACTTCGTCTGCGTCAACGACCTAAAGGACAACACCTTCTACGCCGTCATCTCCCTGATGGTCGCCGGAATGGAGGTCAACATAGACTCGCGTCCTTCCGACGCCATCGCCGTGGCGCTTCGGATGCGCGCCCCGATACTCGTCACGCAGAAGGTCATTGAGGAGGCCCGGTCGTTCGACATAACGGCGGACGGCGCGATAGGCGAGTCCGACCAGTGGAAAAACTGGCTGGACAACATCAAGCCGAGCGACTTCGGCAAGATAGACCAGTAACAACCCCACCTATGAGGGTTCAACCACAGAGACAAGGATTAAATTCGCCTTTACAATGGTTACGGGTAGATTATTATTAATGGGCGATGGAACAGTTAAAAAATCCCCCGATAACCGAAGCATTAATTGATATCCAAGCAACCTTTCTTACGCCCTTAACGAAAGCTACCGTTGAAAAACAACACCTCAAGATTAAGGATGTATATCCGCAAATACAAGAACTTAATAAGTTTGAATTTGAAGCGAAAATCGAAATAGGAACTGGGAAACCGCCCGCAAATCAACTCACCTCAGAATTTAACGGTTATTTATTCTGGTCCGCTGACAAAACTCAAGCTACCCAATTTAGGCTAAATGGCTTTGCTGTAAGTAGATTAAGGCCTTATGCAAGTGGAGACGCTCTCATAGCGGAAGCAAAACGTATTTGGCCGACATATAAAAATAACTTAAATCCTGAAAAGGTAAAAAGGATTGCGATGAGATACATAAATTCAATTCCCTTAAGTGTCGGTTCAAATTTACGCGACTACTTTCCACTTATCGCTTCGATTCCCGACGGCCTTGCTGTACCAATTGAATATTATTTTTCCCAAATGGCTTACAAACAAACAGACGCACATATTTTAATTACTCACGCATCTTCGCTGACGGGCGCGGATAAAATTAACCACGTAATTGACATTGATGTATCCCAGGATTGCTCTTTGGTTCCGAATGGTGATGATTCAAAAATATGGGATATAATTGCTAAACTACGTATTATTAAAAATAACGTATTTGATAAATACACATCCTCACAAACAAAAGGAATGTTCCTATGATTGCCAGTCTTCCTCTTCCGCCCACCCACCCCCCCGCGATAATTGAATCCTCAAGGAGTGGTGTAAGCGAAGATGCCGGACTTATTTGTAGTTTTTTAAAAAAACCGGTTGATGGCAATTCAATATTTTGGGGACAACGGAAAACCATTCAAAACGAGATGGAAGCAATTTATAAGGAATTTTCATATTTAGGATGGGATGGGCATGATGCCGTCCCCATATTGCGTAAATCAATAGATGTAGCTATTAAACTCGTCTCTCTACTTCCAGATGGCATAGCGAGACCCGAGCTTGCCCCGGAAAATGACGGTGGAATATCTTTAGATTGGCGTTCATCTGAGAAAAATGAGACATTTTCAATTTCAGTTGATGGCAAGAACATAGTTTTTGCCGGAGTATTTTTTGATGGCACTAGAATTCACGGCTCGGCTCCCGTTGACGGCGAAAGATGCAATGAACTGGTTGAAACAATTCTTATCAAGCATTTTTCGTAAAATTTCCCCAGAACAACCAAAATTATCTCCCCTTGGGACTGTCCTGCCTAAAGAATGTGTTAGCCATTTTATTTTCGAAAAGTCCCACATATTTCCTGATGGAACCCCCAAACCCGCAGCTTTTCGGCCATGGAAAAAAACTGGCAATATTTCGATTTATAGGGTGAACAATTTATTTGATAGAGAAATTTGGGGTATCGCTGAAAAATACATAGATAGTGACCGAAGAAAGGTGATTGCACGGGTAGATTTGCTCGCATTCCACTACTACCAGCTCAACCTTAAATTCGAACCGGATGGGATTCCGCATCCAAGACACGCGAATGTTATTGGTTGGCCGCCGTTTGAAGTTGGTTTTTGTTCGAGGGCTTAGTGGCGGAAATGGCGGACGCCGGTGAACACCATCGCCATGCCGTACTCGTCGGCGGCGGCGATGACCTCCTCGTCGCGCACGCTACCGCCGGGCGAAATGACGGCCGTTATCCCCTCTTTTCCGGCCGCGTCTATCCCGTCGCGGAACGGAAAGAAGGCGTCGGAAGCCATGACGCACCCCTTGACGGGGCTCTGCGCCTTGCTTACGGCTATCTTGGAGGAGTCCACCCTGCTCATCTGCCCCGCGCCTATGCCCACCGTGCGCCCGTCGCGCGCGTAAATGATGGCGTTTGACTTGACGTGCTTTGCCACCGCGTAGGCGAACCTCATGTCCTCCGTCTCCTTGTCGGTCGGCTTCCGTTTTGACACGACGCGCAATTCCCCCTCGTTCAACAATATTCCGTCCGGGCTTTGCGCCAACATCCCGCCCAACACGCTTTTGACCTGCAACGATTCGGCAAGCCAAAAATCCCCGGGCTTGATTATCCTTATGTTCTTTTTCTGCCTTAGAATCTCGACAGCCCTCTCCTCGTAATCTGGGGCGACCACGGCCTCGACAAACGTCTTCCCTATCTCCTCCGCGGTCTGTGCCGTCAATTTTGTATTGAAGCTTAACACCGAGCCGAAGGCGGACACCGCGTCGCAGGCATGGGCCTTTTTGTAGGCCGCAAGCTGGTCGGGGTCGGTAGCCACTCCGCACGGGTTGGTGTGCTTTATAATCACCGCGCAGGTTTGCTTAAACTCCCTCGCCAGCATCACGGCGGCCGATACGTCCAAAATGTTGTTGTAGGAAAGCTCCTTTCCGTGCAGTTGGTTCGCGCCCGTGTAAATTAGATCCTCCCCCGGGGCGTAAAACGCGGCGGTCTGGTGCGGGTTTTCGCCGTACCTAAGCGACGACGCCTTTTTAAGATCAAACTTAAGCGACTCCCCGCCGCCCCCCATGTAGTCGGCGATGGCCTTGTCGTAGGCGGAGGTGCGAGCGAACGCTTTTAACGAAAACTTTCTCCTCTGCTCGTACGTCGTCCCTTCCCCGCTTTTAAGGGCCTGGACGACCTCCTGATAATCGGCCGGGTCGACGAGGACGACGACGTCCCTATGGTTCTTGGCGGCCGACCTGATCATGGACGGCCCGCCTATGTCGATGTTCTCTATCGCCTCGGCGTCGGTGACGCCGGCCTTTGCGACGGTCTGCTCGAAGGGGTAAAGGTTGACGACGACGAGGTCAATCGGTTTTATCCCGTGTTTTTCCATCTCTGCCATGTGGGACTTGTCGTCGCGGACGCCGAGTATGCCGCCGTGGATTTTTGGATGGAGCGTCTTGACCCGCCCGCCCAATATTTCGGGATGGCCGGTGTGGTCGGATATTTTCACGACGGCCACGCCGTTGTCCGCCAGAAGTTTGGCCGTGCCGCCGGTGGATATTATTTCCACGCCGGCGTCGTTAAGCGCGCGCGCCAGTTCCAAGACTCCGGTTTTGTCGGATACCGATATCAACGCCCTCTTTATCTTCTTCGTTTCCATCAGGCCGAGATTCTACCCGTGTTTGCCCTAGGAATAAAGCGGGGCTTTTAGGCGGAAATTTTGCGGTCCGATTCCCGTTTGGGGTTCATCCGGCTCCGCGCCGGGATTTTACGGGCGCGCCGCCGCGCTTTAAGTGCGCTTGACGAAGTTCTTTTCGATTAGGGACACGAAATTAAGCGAAAAATTGTCCATTTCCGTGGTGAAAACCTTGACCCTGTGCGAAAAATAGTTGTAGCCGACGACCGCGGGTATGGCCGTGACGAGCCCGGCCGCGGTTGCGATAAGCGCCTCGGCTATGCCGGGGGCGACGACCGCGATGTTGGGGGCGCCGGAAAGGCCAATCGCCCTGAACGACTCCATTATGCCCCACACCGTCCCGAACAGACCTATGAACGGCGAGGTCGAGCCGGTGGTGGCGAGGAAAAACAGGTGCCTCTCGAGCACGGTGATTTCCTGCGCAACCGCGCGGTCGAGGGCGCGGGCGATGCCGTCTATCTTGTTCAGAAAATACCTGCTGTCCACGTCCTTTTCCTCGCTCGTGGCGGCCCGAAACTCGCTTTCAAACTCGGCGTAACCGGCCAGAAACACCCTCGCCATGTGGCACCCCTTTATCTTCTTGGAGGCGTCGTATATTTCGTCGAGGCTCTTATACCGGGAGAATATCTGGAGGAAAACGGCGGAATCCTTCCTCGCCCGGGCGTATCCCACGGCCTTTGCGATCATTATCCCCCACGCCACGACCGAGAAAAACGCTAGTATGAAAAGCGCGACCTGCGTGGCGAGGCCGGCGTTTACGATCATGTCGAGCACGGTTGCGTGCGACCCGACTGCGCCCTGTGCGGTCAAATCTCCTCCGTTGGGTTGGGCCCAAAACGGCCTTTTTCCAAAATCACGACGGCGTTCCCGTTGGCCCGCCTTCAAATCCCAAGCAACTCATTTCAGCCATTATATGGTCGGGACGGCGGGATTTGAACCCACGACCTCTCGCACCCCAAGCGAGCACTCTACCAGGCTGAGCCACGTCCCGTTTATCTCAAGCCGCCCTTCCGGGCGGAAAGTGTATTCTATCCCGAATTGCGCGCGGATTCCCCCCAAAAAATTAGGCTCCCCAAAATTATGGCGAAACGGCCGCCCATAGTAAAATCGCGGGATATGATTGGAGCGACCACCCGGGGCATTCGAGCGATGAAATTTTGGCAGATAGTCCTTCTTTCCGTCCTGGCCTCGGAAATACTCACCGGGCTTGTCGTCGTAGCCATGGATCTCCTTCTGCACGGCGTCGTAACTTGGGACTTCATGGTCACCGGGGCCGTGGCGGCGTTTATAGTCTCGCTCATCATCGCGGTGGTCCTTACGTCCGCCCTGCGGCGCCTGGTAGAGCAGGAGGCGGTTTTGCGAAAGGCGGAAAACGATCGGGATGAAAACCGGGAGCGTTACAAACAGATTTTCCAGCAGGCCGCGGATTACATACTCATTCTCGAGTCCGCGGAGGGGGGATCCTTCGTCATCGCCGAGGCGAGCGATTCCGCGTTTGAAAAGCACGGCTACACGCGCGACGAGATGCTCGGCAAGCCGATAACCTTCCTCGTCAGCGAAAAATTCAAAACGGACTCCCAGGTGAGGGAAAGGTTCGAGCTCATACGCTCGGGCCGGGCCGTCAAATTCGAGACCGAGCACGTCCGCAAGGACGGAAGCATTTTTAACGCGGAAGTCGCCGCGAGGATGATAACCATCAACGGAAAGTCGTGCGTTTTCACCGTGGAAAGGGACATAACCGACCGCAAGGAACTTGAAAAACGGCAGTTGGAGCTTTTGTCCGCGGTCGAACACGCGCTCGCCCAAGCCCGGACGGAAAGAAACAACGCGGTGGCGGCGAACAAGGTGATGTCGGGGTTCATCGCCAACATATCCCACGAGTTGAACACGCCGCTCACCTCCGTATTGGGCTATTCCCACCTTGCAATCGGCATGGACGAGGAGATATCCAAAAACTTGCGCGAAATAATCGGGATTTCGCAAAACACCCTTTCTGGCGCGGGGACGCATGGCGCCGCATTGGACAAAATAGCCGGAATCGCACAATCAGCCGGGAGGATCGCCGAGGAGTCGGCCAGGTGCGACGCCTTGGTAAAAGAACAGGGGCAGAGGCTTCATATGCTTTTAAGCGACCTCGTGGACCTAAGCGTGCTGGAGGCGGGGCGCGCCAAGGTGGAAAAGCTGGCGGTCTCCACCCACCTGTTGTTGGACTCGCTCGAGAGGGGCCACGGCAAGTTGGCCGCGGAAAAAAACCTCGCGCTCCGCTCGAACGCGGGCGATTTGCTCCGCGACGACCTAGTGTTTTTGGGGGACGCAAAAAAAATGGGGAGGGTTCTCGAACATCTTGTGGAAAACGCCATAAAGTACAGCGGCAGGGGGGATATCCGCGTGACGGCCGGAAAAGAGAACGGCAACGTCGTCTTCCGCGTCAGGGACGAGGGGATGGGGATAAGCCACGACGAAAGGGACAAGATATTCGAAACGTTCCGCCAGCTGGACGGCTCCTCGACCCGCGCCCAAGGGGGGCTGGGACTGGGGCTTTCGCTCGCAAGAAAACTGACGTCCGTCATGGGCGGAAGCCTTGGCATGACTTCCGAGGTCGGGAAGGGCTCCGAATTTACGGTCTCCATACCCTACGAGTCCGGCCTGCCAGACAATGCCGTTTAATGCGTTCAAGATCGGCCGCGCCAGCCTAAAACCCGGCACGCCACTCATAGTCGGAGTCCTTAACGTCACGCCGGATTCGTTTAGCGACGGCGGCAGGTATTTCAACGACGTCCGTAAAGCCGTCGACCACGCCCTGAGGATGGAGCAGGAGGGGGCTGACATAATCGACGTCGGAGGGGAGTCCTCCCGCCCCGGCTCCGCGAACGTGGCGCCCGAGGAGGAGATAAGGCGCGTCGTCCCGGCGATCAGGGCCTTGCGAAAGAGGTCGTCGGTCCCCGTATCAATTGATTCCATGCGGCCCCAAACCGCCCGGGCCGCGGTGGAGGCGGGCGCGGACATGATAAACGACATAACGGGCTTCACGAATCCGGAGATGACGGATGCGGCGGTCGCGTTAAAAATCCCGGTGGTCGTGATGCACATGAGGGGGACGCCCGCCACGATGCAGAAAAGACCGCGGTACTCCGACGTCGTCCGTGACGTGTCGGGGTTTCTTTCGCGCCAGGCCGAAATGTTGGAAAAAAAGGGGGTGCGGAGGATAATCCTCGACCCCGGCTTGGGCTTCGGAAAAAACTTGAAACACAACGTCCGGCTTCTCAAAAGGCTGGACGAAATAGCCGGGTTGGGCCGTCCGGTCATGGTCGGGGCGTCGCGGAAGTCGTTCATCGGAGCCCTTACCGGCGCGCCTGTCGGGGATAGGCTGGCGGGGACGCTTGCGGCGCACATCTGTTCGGTGTTGAAAGGGGCCGCCCTCATAAGGGTGCACGACGTGGCCGAACACAGGCGCGCGCTGGACGTCCTGCGGGAACTCCTATAAGTACGCCGCGCCAACGCGCGGCGCGTCGGCGTTTTTCCGCTAAAAAAATGTGATATCATCCGCGATTATGCCGGGTATGTTCAAGCGAATACGGGGACGGGGGATTTAAGATGGCCATCGGCGTCATAGGCGGGAGCGGCCTGTACGGCATGAAGGAACTGCGCGTGCGGAAAACCCAAAGGATAAAAACGCCGTTCGGGGCCCCTTCGGACGAATACGTCTTCGGCAGGCTCAACGGAAAGGACGTCGTCTTCCTCCCGCGCCACGGCAGGGGGCACAGGATACTTCCGTCCGAGCTCAACTTCCGCGCCAACATCTTCGGCTTCAAAAAAATCGGCGTAAGCCGGATAATCTCCGTTTCCGCCGTGGGTTCGCTTAAGGAGGAAATCCACCCCGGGCACATCGTGTTTCCCGACCAGTTCATAGACCGCACGTTCGCGCGCAACTCCACGTTCTTCGGCAAGGGGATAGTGGCGCACGTGTCGTTCGCCGACCCCGTCTGCAAAGACCTGCTTAAGACGACCTCCGAAGCCGCCCAACGCGCCGGCGCCACGGTCCACACGGGCGGCACATACCTGAACATGGAGGGGCCGCAGTTCTCCACCCGGGCGGAATCGCGCCTTTACAGGAGCTGGGGGGCCTCCGTGATCGGCATGACGAACCTCAACGAGGCCAAGCTGGCAAGGGAGGCCGAGATCTGTTACGTAACCATCGCGCTCTCCACGGACTACGACTGCTGGTACGAGGGGGAGGAGGAGGTCAGCACGGCCGCCATCCTCGAGGTCATAAGGAAAAACGTCGAGATGTCCCAGAAGATCATCATCGAGGCCGTGCGCGACGTGGGGGAGGGGGAGTGCCCCGCCGGTTGCCACGGAATGCTCGCCAATTCCATCCTCACCGACCCGAAAAAAATACCTGCGAAAACCAAGAGGGACCTCAAGCCCGTCATAGGCAAATACATAAGGTGAAGGACTCGAAGGCCCTTTTCGCCAAGGCGAAAACCCTCATGCCCGGCGGCGTTAACAGCCCCGTCCGCGCCTTCAAGTCGGTCGGCATGGACCCGTTGTTCATAAAAAGGGCGAAGGGTTCCAAAATAACCGACGTGTCCGGCAGGACCTATATCGACTACGTCGGAAGCTGGGGGCCGGCCATAACCGGCCACGCGGACGACCGCATACTGGCCGCCATAGCGGACGCGGCCAAGGACGGCACGAGTTTTGGCGCGCCGCACGCGCGGGAGATAGAGCTTGCCGAAATGGTCGTGGAGGCCGTGCCGTCGGTGGAGATGGTGAGGATGGTCAGCTCCGGAACGGAGGCGGTGATGAGCGCGATAAGGCTCGCGCGCGGCTTCACGGGGCGCGATTTTATAATAAAGTTCGAGGGATGCTACCACGGCCACTCCGACTCCATGCTGGTCAAGGCCGGCTCCGGGGTGGAGACGCTCGGCCTCCCGGATTCGCCGGGCGTGCCGGCCGCGCTGGCCCGTTACACCCTCACCGCGAGGTACAACGACGTTGAGAGCGTCGAGGCGCTTTTCCGCGCCGAAAAGGACGGCGTGGCCTGCGTGATACTGGAGGCGGTCGCGGGGAACATGGGGGTCTTCGTGCCCAAACCGGGGTTTTTGGCGGGACTCCGCAAATTATGCGACCAGAACGGCGCGCTTTTGATATTTGACGAGGTGATAACCGGATTCAGGGTCTCCTACGGCGGCGCCCAGAAGCTTTACGGCGTCGCGCCGGACCTCACCACGCTCGGAAAGATAATAGGCGGCGGCCTTCCCGTTGGATGCTACGGGGGCAGAAGGGACATAATGTCGAAAATCGCGCCGGAAGGGCCGGTGTACCAGGCGGGAACCTTAAGCGGCAACCCGCTGGCCATGGCCGCCGGAATCGCCGCGCTGAAGATTTTGCGCGAACCCGGAGTTTACGAAGCGCTCGAGGCGAAATCCAAAAGGCTCTGCGACGGCGTCAAGAAGGCGGCGGAAAAGGCGGGGGTCGGGATTTGGCAGAACCGGGTCGGCTCCATGTTTTCGTCGTTTTTCACCGAAAGCGAGGTTTGCGACTACGGTTCGGCTAAGACCAGCGACACGGCGAAGTTCTCGAGGTTTTTCGCCCTCATGCTTGAAAAAGGGGTGTACATCGCGCCCTCCCAATTCGAGGCGGGGTTCGTGTCGCTGGCCCATTCCGACGCGGACATAGACTCGACGATAAGCGCCGCCGCCGAGTCCTTCGCCTCGCTGTGATAACAGCGCAAAAACCACCATACAGCCGATTTGACAACGTTAAACCCGGATTCCGAGGTTTTATTCCCGCCTAAAGCGAAGAATGGATTTAATACTCGCTATTTCGCCCTTCTTATTCCGCGCTACATAAAATCCCGCCTGGAAACGAGGGACGTTTTCGATTTTCCAGCGGCGTGGTATTTTTAAAAGGAAAAAGCTCCGAGAACCCCTAACGGGGTTATTTTATATAGGAGGGGCGCCATGAAGATTCATGTTCATATCGAGCAGGACGAAACCGGATATTTTGTCGCGGAGGTGCCCGCCCTTCCGGGCTGTCTGTCCCAAGGAAAGACCAATGAAGACACCATAAGAAACATCCAGGAGGCCGTCGAGGGCTGGCTAGAGGTCATGGAATCCAAACGAACACTCGGGGGATTATTGGTTCGCCGGAAATAGATGAAAACGGAAAGAAGCGACCCCGACCCCCTATTTAAAGGTCAACCCTTTGCGTGAGCCGCTTTTGAGCGCCGGGGAGTTCTAGTGCTTTGGACAATTTCGCGCCGGAAGGCTTGCTCGTGTTTTTTCCAGTAAGCCAACTGCTCGTCAACCGACATGCCCGATGTTTCTTTGAATATTTTCTCTTGCGCGCGCCTCTTCATCTCGACGCAGTCAAAGCTCTTCTTACTTTTCATTTTCTATCACCTCCGACGGGGAATGGATGCTGATTGCCGGATAACCGTTAACACCGTTGACCCCATTATACAACGGTATCTTTTTGAAATTGACAATATGCTTGAAGTTCCAACTAACTATGATGCCGCACCCGGATACCGTGGCAATTGCGACGTGTAGCGCGTCGTCATTCCACTTGGCGGAGAGGACCCCTGCCTTGATATATTGATTTTGTGGCCGAAGGGCCTCCATGGAGATTTCAAAAATCTCGGCCTTGCGGGCCAACTTAACGAAGAACTCACGAATTTCTACGGGGGCGGCCTCGATTTCTTTTCGCACCACGACCGAAGTTACCAGCCTGAATTTTCCGGCTTTTACCAGCTCAAAGAAAATCCTGCTAGGTTTTGAAAATTCTTCGTCGAAAACGCCGCCAAAAACGGAAGTGTCGACGTATATGCGAATGGGATGTTTTTCCACCGCCTAAACTATATGAAAAAAGCGGACATTCCGCAAGAATGCTTGGAATTTTGTTCGGTCTTTTCACACAAGCGCTTTTCGTGCGAAGTGTAAAATTCGGGCTTTGTGGCAAGTTTTTGGCGACGGGCAAGGCGCACGGGGGGACGATTGGCTCGCGGGTCGAAGCGACGGACATTTTCGATTTTCCCGCGGCGTGATATAAATATGGACGTATCTTACGAAGGAGGAACTACGGGAATGGCGCGAATAAATATTCCGAAGGAAAAGCTGGCTGCCTTTTGCAAAAAGTGGCACGTGCGGAAACTCTCGCTTTTCGGCTCGGTTTTACGGGATGATTTCCGTCCTGAAAGCGACGTTGACCTGCTGGTCGTCTTCGAGGAGGGGCGCGTGCCGGGTCTTATCACGTTCTCGGGGATGGAATTGGAGCTTGACGAGATTCTCGGGCGGAAGACGGATTTGCGAACCCCGGAGGACTTGAGCCGATATTTCCGCGACGAGGTTGTGCGATCCGCCGTGGAACAATATGCCGCGTAAAGAAGACGTCATCCGCCTTCGGCACATGCTGGCCGCCGCGGTAGATGCATTATCAATAAGCAAGGGAAAGACGCGCGGCGACCTCGACGCCGAAATAACCACGCGCCTTTCACTTGTACGGTGCATCGAGATAATAGGCGAGGCGGCGGCACGGGTGTCGCCCGAGGGACAGGATGAATTTCCAAAGGTGCCGTGGAAGAAGATAGTGAACATGAGAAACAGGCTCATCCACGCCTATCACGAAATTAACCTTGACACCGTATGGAATACCGTTACGGACGACCTGCCACCGCTCGTGTCCGGGCTGGAAGAAATGCTCCGCGATGAAAATACAAATAATTCCTAAGGGGCGCCGCCGACGCCGTTTGATACCGGCTATTTCGCTCTTTCCATCCTGGCTCAGGAAGGACGGATTCTAAACCCTTCCCAGTAGGTTCATCCGCCCGACCGCCTACCGATTGGCGAAGACGGGCGTTTTCGATTCTCCCGCGGCGTGATATAAATATGGGCATATCTTACGATTGAAATACGGGGCATGACTCCGTGGTTACAATTTAAGGGGGGAGAATGGCGAAGGGGAAGAAAGAGAACGGAAAGCCAAAGACGAAAAAAGCGGATTCCACTTCCGGGAAGAAATTTGTAGGGGTACGGCAAGCGTCTTTGGGTGGCATGGAGAGCGGCGGTAAAAAGCGGCCCATTGTGCAATATACCCACGATGATAAGAAACGGCTGAATAATCCCCCGGTCGGTCTAGTAGATACCGGCACCGACAGCGACGCAACAATCCCTAAGAAACAGTATGCCTACGACCCGCACATTGACCCCTCATTGCAATGGGCCGGAAAAGCGGAGCGCACCTCTTTTGAAATCCCAACGGTTTCACTTCACGTCCATGAACGGATAGACCCCAAGAAAATCATAGAGGCCATAAAGAAAAAGAACGGGGGGCCGCAAATCTCAATGTTTGAAACTCCAGCCTTTAATCCGCCGTTGCGGGAGGCGGTGGAGTTTTACAAGCACAAGAATGACTGGAGTAACCGCTTAATAGCCGGGGACAGCCTGCTGGTGATGAACTCGCTGGTGGAAAAGGAGGGGCTGGGCGGCCATGTGCAAATGGTTTATATAGACCCGCCCTATGGCATCAAGTATGGAAGCAACTTCCAGCCGTTTGTGAACAAGCGGCAGGTTAAGGACGCCAGCGACGAAGACCTAACCGCCGAGCCGGAAACAATAAAAGCTTTTCGTGACACTTGGGAACTTGGGATACATTCTTATTTAACCTACCTGCGCGACCGTTTCCAACTTGCCCGTGATTTGCTTGCAGAAAGTGGAAGCATATTCGTTCAGATTTCAGACGAAAATATCCACCTCGTCCGTAACTTAATGGATGAAATATTCCAAAATGAAAACTTCATAAGCCAAATTGCTTATACAACTACGAGTGGATTTAATGCTGGAACGCTTGCAAGAACCGGGGATTACCTGCTTTGGTACGCAAAGGATAAGGTAAAAATCAAATATCGGCAGTTGTTTCTTGAAAAGGACACAAGTATTGAAGGTGGCAACTATAGGTGGATAATTTTACCTGATGGCACTTACAGGGGGATGACAGCTGGTGAAATCAGGGGAGATGTTCCATTGCCTGCTAACGCAAAGCG
>JACQBU010000067.1 GCA_016194375.1 Nitrospinota bacterium | reverse complement strand
CGGCCATCGGTTGGGGATTACGGGAAACCTTTGCTCGTAGAACGGTTATGGAAGAAATAATGGAAGTAAGGTATGGAAAAATATGGCTTGACCAAAGGCGCGCTTTCAGAGATGACAACGAAGGGGGCGGGGATGACAACCTCTTGCCCCTTCGGGGCAACGGCAGGCAGGATTGCCCTTGCCGTCAAGCCCTAGCCGCCAAGATGCGGCTAGGACGAGAAGCGCGAGCAGGGACGAATGCTGATACGGCCAGGACGAGAAGCGAAGGAAAAGACGAATGTTGCCTACCCTACCAATACTTTTCCTCTTGGCGTACTTGGCGTCTTGGCGGTTCGCCTTCAATAAATGCGCGGAAAAAAAAGGGACAAACGGGACAAATCAGTCAAAACGGACAGGGCGAGCAACGGAAGGTTGCCCCTTCGGGGCAAGGTACACACAGGATTGCCCTGGCCGCCAAGTTGCGGCCAGGACGAGAAGCGAAGGAAAAGACGAATGTTGCCTACCCTACCAATACTTTTCCTCTTGGCGCACTCTGCGTCTTGGCGGTTGGCTTTCAAAAAATGCGCGGAAAAAAGGGACAAACGGGACAAATCGGACAATTCAGTCAAATCGGACAACCCAGCCGTTTTAGGCCGGACATGCGTTCTTTAGCCGGCCTCCGGGTTCAGAAAAAGGGGTTCAAACCACGGATTTACCATAATCCCCCCCATAAGGTACAATATTAGGATGGCTTTGATAGTGCTCGGGCTTAACCACAACACCGCCTCGGTGGACGTTCGCGAAAAGATAGCGTTCAACCAAAAGCAGTTGCAGGAGGCGGCGGACGAGATATTCGCCCGCGTGACGGGGGTGGACGAGAAGGTCATCCTCTCCACCTGCAACAGGGTGGAAATATACGCCCACGTCGAGGACGCGGAGGCGGGCATCAACGCCCTGAAAAACTTCCTCTACCGCTACCACGAGATTGAGCCGGGGCTTCTCGAGCCGTACTTCTACTCCTATGCGTTTGAGGACGCGGTGGAGCACCTTTTCAAGGTGTCGTCGTCGCTGGACTCCATGGTCATCGGCGAACCGCAGATACTGGGCCAGGTGAAGGACGCCTATCAGAACGCCAGAAAGGTGAAGGCGACCGGCAAGGTGCTCAACCAGCTTTTTGAAAAGGCGTTTTTTGTCGCCAAGCGCGTGCGCTCCGAAACCAGCATAGCCGAGAACGCCGTCTCCATCTCCTACGCGGCGGTGGAGCTTGCGGAGAGGATATTCGGCCACCTCGAGGGGAGAAGCGTCCTGCTGATAGGCGCCGGCGAAATGATACAACTCGCGGGGAAGCACTTGGCGAACCAGGGCGTCAAAACCATCCTCGTCTCCAACCACAACTACGACAGGGCCGTAAAGCTCGCGCGCGAGCTCGGCGGGAGCGCGGTGGAGTTCGGCAGGTTCGTGGAACAACTCGCCGAGACCGACATAGTGATAAGCTCCACCTCCGCCCCGCATTACGTCATCAGGAGGGAGGCGGTGGAAAAGGCCATGCACCTGCGCCAGGGAAGGCCGATATTCCTAATCGACATCGCGGTGCCGCGCGACATCGAGCCCTCCATAAACGAACTGGAGAACGTCTTCCTTTACGACATAGACGACCTGTCCAACGTCGTGGAGACGAACAGGGCGGAGAGGGAGAAGGAGGCGGAACGCGCGCTGGAGATGATAAAGGCCGAGGTCGGCAGGTTCACGACCTGGCTGGAACAGCTCGAGATGGAGCCGACGATAGTGGCGATTCGAAAAAAGGCGGAGGAGATCAAGGAGCGCGAGCTCAACAAGACCTTCTCCCGCACCAGCCTGGACGAAAGGCAGAAGGAGGCCGTTTCCATCATGGCGTCCTCCATAATCAACAAAATCCTCCACGACCCCACCCTGCACCTTAAAAAGCACGCCGGCCCCGCCCACGACCCCCACAAGCGCAAGTCCATAACCGAGGCCGTAAGGAGCCTCTTTAACCTGGAATAATGGGCCTCCGCTTAAAAGTCGGCACGAGGTCGTCCCCGCTCGCCCTTTGGCAGGCGGAATGGGCGAAGTCGGAACTTCTCAAAAACCCGGATGTGTCGTCCGTAGAGCTGGTTAAGATAAAGACGTCCGGCGACAAGATACTGGACGTTCCGCTGGCGAAGGTCGGCGGCAAGGGGCTCTTCACCAAGGAGATAGAGGAGGCTCTCCTTCGCAAGGAAGTGGACCTCGCCGTGCACAGCATGAAGGACGTGCCCACAAAATCACAGGACGGCCTGGAGGTCAAAATCATCACCGAGAGGGAGAACCCTTTCGACGCGCTTGTGAGCGAGGGGATTAAACTCGCCGACCTGCCGATGAACGCACGGATTGGCACCAGCTCTCTCCGCAGGGGGGCGCAGTTGAAAAAACTGAGGCCGGACTTTCGTCTCGTGGAGATACGGGGCAACGTCCAAAGCAGGATAAACAGGATTAAAAGCGACGGCTTGGCCGCGGTGATACTGGCGGCGGCCGGGATGAACAGGCTGGGGTTCGCCGGCAAGATGACGGAACTGCTCCCCTCGTCGGCATGCCTTCCCGCGGTAGGCCAGGGGGCGCTTGCGATAGAGACCCGCGTCGGGGACGCCCCGACCTTTGGGGCGGCGCGCCGCCTTCACCACGAGCCCACCGCCCTGTGCGTGGCCTCGGAGCGGGCCTTTTTGAAAAGGTTGGACGGCGGGTGCCAGGCGCCGATCGCCGGGCACTGCGTAATCTCAAACGGCGTCCTTACTCTGGAGGGGCTCGTCTGCGACCTCGACGGAAAGCGGTATTATCGGCAAAGCGCGTCCGGCTCGGCGTCCGACGGAGTGGCTATGGGCGTCCTGCTGGCCGAACGCCTCCTAAAGGCGGGGGCGGACGAAGTTCTGGACGAGCTGTACGGCAGGGGAAACAAGCCCGCCGGAGAGTGGTAAAGAGGGGTTCGCGGCATGACCGTCTATCGCCGTGAAGTTCGTCCCGGGGATTAGATAAAAACAACCTCGCGCATCTGGCCGGCGCGCCCCGCAGGACGCCTCTCGGCCCGATTATCCCCTGATTCCGGCCTGCTTAGTGATGCACCGGCGCCCCGAAAAACGCCTCGGCGTAATCTTCGACAAAGGTCTCGACGCCCCTTGCCGTGACTCCCGTGACGTCGCGCACGGACGTGGTCACGAAGGAGGCCTGTCCCGCGGCGAATATCTCGTTTAGTTTGGTGATGTCATTCGCCAGCCATTCGGGAACGCCCATGCCAATAACCGACCTCCTAGCGTCCTCCAACGACACGTTTACGACTTTGACCTCGTGTCCGCCGACTTTGGTAAGCTCCTTGGCGATATCCCGATAAGTTATCGCCCTCGGGCCGGTGAGCTCGTAGACTTTCCCCTCGAACCCGCGCCCCGTCAGTATTGTAGCGGCGCACTTTGCTATGTCGCGCGCGTCTATGAACGAGGCCTTCGCTTCCCCGATCGGGGAGCGGATGACGCCCTCCTTTTTTACGGACTCGGCGCTCATGAGCAAATTCTGCATGAACATCGTCGGGCGGAGGATAGCGTACGGAACGCCGGATTTCCTAAGCTCCTCCTCGGTTTCCCAATGCCAGCGCGCAAGCGAACGCGGCGACTTCGCCGCCGCACCGTAGGCCGACAGTTTCACGATTAGTTTCACACCCTCCGCCTTTGCGGCCTCGATGACGTTGCGCTGATATTCGACCTGGCGCGGATCGGCGGAGGAGAGAAGGAAAACCCGAGACATACCCCGCATCCCCTTTTTCAGGGCGACTTTGTCCGACAAATCACCGTTGAAGATTTCCATGTTCACAAGTTTCAAGGCCTCGGCTTTTTTGACCGATCGGACATAAGCCCGAAACTTGATCCCTTTTGAGGAAAGAAGTTTGGACAACTCGCTTCCAATAGTGCCAGTGGCTCCAGTTACTAAAATCATGACTTCCTCCGAAACTTATCTTGTTTCCATCATCACGCCCGGAATAGTCCGTGAATAGGGAGTACAACAATTATTCCGCCTACAAGCGGACTTACACCCTTCCAACAAATGTTCCCATTTGCAAAAATGATTGGAGTCCGGACTCATTTTTATTATATGTCTCGGGTAAAAGAATTGGAAAAGAATCAATAAAAGGCGCGGTACCGCGGTACGCAGACTCCTGCATCACAACCGAAATCGACCAAAACTACTTGGCCGCACTAGCAGTAAATTGTCTGGATGGCCCGCATCAGTTGCACGACTTTTGGGTCGTCTACGTAATAGTAGTGGTACCGCCCCATCTTCTTGTGGCCCAAAAGCCCCTCGAGCGTCATCCTCCCCAGAAATTGGGACAGCTGGGATTGGGACGTGTCGCAAAGCTCCTGAAGCTCTCCGACGGTCTTTTCCCCCTCGATAAGGTGCCCCAAAATCATGAGCCTTTGCGGGTGGGAAAGGGCGCGCAACAAGGCCGACACGGAATCGCACTTTTTCTCCAATTTTGGGATGGATATCTTCTTCGCCGACATGATGCTCCTTTGGCAACATTTTACCCCAGGGCTTGACATATTATGAAAGAATAACATAATAAGCGGCTGAAAGGAGAAAACGACATGGAAACTCTTGACGACAAGACGTTCAAGGCCAAGGTTTTTGACTACGAGGCTGAAAAGGGGTGGAAATACGCTGGGAACCTGCCCGCCGTCGTCGATTTCTACGCCGACTGGTGCGCCCCCTGCCGGGCGCTGGCCCCGGTGATTTCCGAAATTGCGGGAGAGTACGCGGGAAAAATCCACGTTTACAAGGTGGACACGGAGGCCTCCCCGGAGCTGGCGGGTCTGTTCGGGGTCAGGAGCATACCCAGCATCCTTTTCATACCGATGGAAGGAAAGCCCTCGATGGCCACCGGGCTACTTCCGAAACAGGAGCTGAAAAAGGCGATAAAAGAAACGATGAACGTGCCGGAGCCGACGGTCGCGGCGGCCGCGGCGGCCGGGTGAGGCATGTTTTCAGCCGTAGCTTATGCAATTGCGTTGCTTGTCGTCGTGTCTTTTTTTAGGAGGCGCATGACCTACAGGATTGTCAGACAAAATCTGCCCAATTACCTTAAGGAAGGGGCGGTAATAGTTGATGTAAGGACCCCCGAGGAGTTTCGAAACGGAAACGTCAGGGGAAGCGTCAATATTCCGCTTCTGGACCTTCACGCGAATTCGGACAAACTCGACCCGGATAAAACGATTCTCTTGTGTTGTCGGTCCGGCAGTCGAAGCGGGATGGCCGCCGGGATCTTAAAAGGCAAGGGGTTTAAAAACGTGGTCAACGCCGGGCCGTGGAATAATTTGGCCTGAGGAGGCCGTGTATTTGGATAGATTGACCGCTTGACTTTCTCGAAGCATTCCAAAATTAGGCGGGTGGCAGGTCGGAACCCTTGAACGGCACCTTCAGGAAGGGGGCGAGGATGCACCCGTTAATAATTCCAAGGGTTAGCGGAAGCAGTCCCGCCGCCGCCCAGACCCCATCCCGTCCCGCCGCCGACAAAGCCCAATCCGTATACGATTAGAACGAGGCCCAAAATTATCCGTAAACCTCTCCCCAAGGGGGAAGCCATGAACCTTGCGAATGCCATTTGAACCTCCGGCTTAACAAATCCAGACGCGCCTATGTGAAAAACGCGCCACCCGCATGGCGCACCCACAAGGCAAATGTCTATCATTTCCAAACACGACCCCTGTTTAACGCTCTTCCACTTGGAAAAAGAGTATCCGACCATGCGAACCAAGTCAATCAGGCCGCCTGCCGCTGAAAAGTCGCCCTCTTTTAAGTCCCGCTCGTTTTCTTAACTCGGTGTTCCGTTCAAAGCGTGTATATAGTTCTGGAGATAAACCGCCAAGGCACAAAGAACGCCGGGAATTCCTTTCTTAGCGACCTGGCGGTTGGAGACCTGTTTTGGGTCTTTCCCCATCTTCGCGTTAATCCGTGGTTTGCATTCATTTTTATGGGGTACAATTAATGCCAGAAATGGCCAAATACGAAATTTTCCTCGAGGCGGTCCGTAAAATACTCACGCATCCGCTCACGGAGCCGGAGTTGAAACGCGCGCTCCCCAAAAAATTCCGACACGGACTGGGCCGCAACCTTAAGGACCTGGAAAAAAGCGGCGAAATAGTTCAAATTCGATACGGCAGGTACGGGCTCGCCGAGCAGATGAACCTCGTCACCGGAAAAGTGCAGGGGCACGCCGACGGGTTCGGGTTCGTGATACCGGAGGCGGAGGGGCAAAAGGACGTGTATATCGGGCCCTCGAATTTTCGCGAGGTCATGCACGGCGACCGGGTGGTCGTGCGCGTGGAGGGGCACAGGCGCGACGGCAAGCCGGAGGGGCGCGTCATACGCGTCCTGGAGCGTGCGGCCAAGACCGTCACCGGCGTGTATCAAAGCAGGGGCAGGGGAGGGGTGATTGTATCCGCCCAAAAACGGATCTCGCAGGACTTTCAGGTGCCGCCCGGAAAATCAATGCAGTCGAAAAGCGGGGAGATGGTCGTCGGCCAAATAACCCAGTACCCCGAACAACACCTGCCGCCGGCGGCTGAAGTGGTGGAGAGGCTTGGCTATCCCGACGATCCTCAGGTTGAGCGGCGGGTCATAGTAAAACAATATGAAGGCCGCCGAAAGGATGTCCGAGCCGGCCGAGAAAGACTGCAGGGGCCGCCTGAGCCTGCGCGGGGAGTGGACGGTGACGATAGACGGGGATGACGCCAAGGACTTCGACGACGCCGTGTCAATCAAGGTTTCGGCGACGGGATACGAGCTTGGCGTCCACATCGCCGACGTGTCGAATTACGTGGCGCCCGGAACGCCGTTGGACCGGTCCGCCTACGAACGCGCGACGTCCACTTATTTTCCCGGGACGGTGCTTCCAATGCTGCCGTTCAACCTCTCCAACAACGTCTGCTCGCTTAAGCCGCACGTGGACAGGCTCACGCTTTCCGCGATTATTCGCCTAAGCCGAGGCGCCGAAGTCTTGGGCTACCGGTTTGTCCCGTCCGTGATAAGGAGCGTGAACAGGATGACCTACACGGAGGTCGCCGGGATTCTGGCAAACCCCCTGCTGGCTCCGGACGAGGCTACGGCGGACAACCTCCGAATTATGAACGAGCTGGCAAAAAAACTTTTTCAAAACAGGATTAAGGGGGGCGGGCTTGACTTCGACCTCCCCGAGGCGAAGATAACGACGGATTCGCGCGGGGAGCCGGAAAAAATCACGCGGGCCGAGCGCAACGACGCACACAGGCTCATAGAGGCCTCCAGGAATTGTTGAAGATAGCCCACGGACACCCGGACGAGAAGCTTATAAATTTCGTGATGCTTCGGCACATGAAGCAGGCGGGGTACAGCCCCAACAACATCGGCCACTTCGGCCTCTCCTTCGAGGAGTACACCCATTTCACGTCCCCCATCCGCCGCTATCCCGACCTCATAGTCCACAGGCTGATAAAGGAGAAGCTAAGGGGCGTGGCGCGTTACCTGGACTACGACGGGCTTGCCGAGGCCGGGCGCCACTGCTCGGAGAGGGAGCGCGTCTCGGAAAAGGCGGAGCGCGACGTGGTGAGCATGCTGAAGGTCCGTCACATGGCCGGCAGGGAGGGGGAGGAGTTCGGCGGGATCATCACGGGCGTGACCGCGTTCGGGCTGTTCGTGGAGATGACAGACGTGATGGTCGAGGGGCTAGTGCGCCTGACCGACATGCACGACGATTATTACGAGTACCACGAGAAGGAACACATGCTCCTGGGCAAAAGGAGGCGGAAGATTTTCCGGCTCGGAAGCCCGATGAGGGTGCGCGTGAAGCACGTGGACGTTTATAAAAAGGAGATATCGCTCGAGCCCGTCGGCGAGGGGGGAGGGCCGCCGTTCGCCGGAAGGCGCGAAAAGATGCGGGGGGAAAGGCGTGGATCGGGAAAAGGTCCTAAAAAAAGGCCTCGACGAGCTCTATAAGAAGTTCGACAGGTCGATGCTTTCCCCGGACCCGCTGGAGTGCGTCCCTACCAGGGGGGCGTTCAAGGACGTCGAGTTTTCCGCGTTCATCGCGGCGGTGTTCGCCTACGGCCGGGCCGACCTGATAGTCCGAAACGTCCGGCGCATACTTGACGAGCTTGGCCCCAAGCCGCACAAGACGCTGATGGAACGAGGATACCGAAAAAAATTCGCCGGGTGGAAGTATCGTTTCCATAAAAGGGACGACCTATTGTGGCTGTTGGACAGGCTCCGTGACATTTACCAAGAACACGGCACCCTTGAAAAGGCTTTCTGCGCCGCCCCCGGGGGGACGGAGGAGAGACTGAGGAAGTTTTCGGGGCTTTTTAGCGACGGGAAGGAACTCACGCAGGCGAGAAGATTTTTCGTCACCTCGCCGGAAAGCGGGTCGGCGTGCAAGCGCACCAACCTTTTTCTGCGCTGGATGGTGAGGAGCGACGCGGTTGACTTGGGGCTTTGGAAGTCGTTGCGGCCATCCGAGCTGGTGATTCCCCTTGACGTGCACGTGAACCGGATAGCCGGCAGGTTGTCCCTGGTGAACCCCAAGGGGGCGGCCGACTTCAAGAAGGCGGTCGCCCTCACGGAGAGGCTGAGGAGTTTTAACGCGGAGGACCCGGTGCGGTACGATTTTGCAATCTGTTCACTGGGCAAGCTGGGGCATTGCGCCAAGAAGCCGTCCCCCCCTTCGTGCGCAAAGTGCCTCTTCGGCGAATTCTGCATAAAAAAATAAAAACGAGGGACGCTGAAATGGCGAAACATAAAGAAAGGCTTTTCGGGGCGCACATGCCGATTTCCGGCGGCGTGGAGAACGCGCCGCTCAGCGGCGCCGAGGTCGGATGCGCCGCGATGCAAATATTCACCAAGAGCTCGAACCAGTGGGCGGCCAAAAAGCTGGAACCGGCCTCCGTGGACGCGTATCTTAAAAACTTGGCCGTGTCCGGGATAAGGGCGGTGGCCAGCCACGATTCATACCTGATAAACCTCGGCTCCCCCGACAAGGCGTTGCGGGAAAAATCGCTCGACGCGTTTGTCACGGAAATAGGGCGGTGCGCCACCTTGAAGATTCCTTTCCTAATCTTTCATCCGGGGTCGCACGTCGGCTCCGGGGAGGAGGCGGGGCTCGAGGCGGTGGCCGAGTGCATGAACACCGCCTTGGAACGGACAAAACAACTACCGGGCGTGAAGCTCGTGATAGAGACCACGGCGGGGCAGGGCACGAACCTCGGCCATAAGTTCGAGCAGGTTGCCCGGCTGATGGAGCTGGTAAAGGACAAAAGCCGGGTCGGGGTCTGCCTGGACACGTGTCACGTTTTCGCCGCCGGATACGACATCCGCACGCCGGAAGCGTACAAGCGGACGTTCGGGGAGTTCGACCGGGTTATAGGACTTGACGAGCTGGTGTTTTTCCACATAAACGACTCGAAAAAGGATTTGGGTTCCCGCGTGGACAGGCACGAACACATCGGCAGGGGGTTCATCGGCGAAAAGGCGTTCGAGCTTCTGGTCAACGACCGTCGGTTTTTCAAAACGCCGATGGTGCTGGAGACCCCGAAGGGCGCCGACCTGAAGGAGGACGTGGAGAACCTTGCGACCCTCAGACGATTAATCCATTGACTCTTAACCCGGCTTTTTTTCATCGTTCCCGGCGACGGTTTTTCCCACTCCATTGCGGCCTCCGACTGTGTTAGCCTAATACCGTCGAAATCTTGGGGACGGGGGAACACCCGACCTCCAACGGAAGGAATAGGAGGGTTGAATGAAAGAACGGTATCGGATAATGGCGCGCGTGCCCAAGGGAAGCGGGGAGCCGCCGGAGGTCATCAGGGGAAAGTCCGCCCCAAACAAGGTCTATGTGTGCAACGACCCGGATTTGCAATGGTACAAGGACAACGTGCCGTGCCGGAACGCGTGCCCGGCCGACACTAGGATACCGGAATACATCGACGCCGCCGCAAGGGGCGATTACGACAAGAGTTACGAGATAAACCTTATCGACAACGTGTTGCCCCACGTGCTTGGGAGGGTTTGCGCCCATCCGTGCGAGTCGGCCTGTAGGCACGGTTTTGAGGGGATGGGGGAGCCGGTCTCGATATGTTGGCTCAAGCGCTCCGGAGCGGATTACAAAGAGTCTTCGCCGAAGATAACCGTGGCGCCGTCCACCGGGAAGAAAGTCGCGGTGGTCGGATCCGGGCCGGCGGGACTGGCCGCGGCCTTTGACCTTGCCCGGTGGGGCCACCAGGTTGCGCTGTTCGAGGGATTTGACAAGGCCGGAGGGATGCTCCGGTATGGCATACCGCGATTCAGGTTGCCGGAAAACGTCATGAACGAGGAGATTGACAGAATCTTGGGGCTAGGCGTTGCGCTCAAGACCGGCAGGTGGATAGGGCGGGACATTTCTTTGGACGAGCTGGCGAGGGATTTTGACGCGGTGGTTATGGCCGCCGGAAGCTCGATTCCCGCAAAGTTGAACATCCCAGGCGACGACGCTAACGGCGTTATGCACGGCCTGTCTTTCATGAACAAGGTCAACTCCGGGGAGATAACGTCCGTGGGTGAAAACGTCGTGGTGCTGGGCGGCGGGTACACCGCCATGGACTGCTCCCGCTCGTCTTACAGGCTCGGCGCCAAAAGGGTGACGGTCGTTTACCGCCGCTCTCGCAACGAGTTCAAGGTGGACGAGAGGGAAATCCGGGAGGCGGCTATGGAGGGGATAGAGTTCCAATATCTGCTCGCCCCGTACGAGATAATAAAGAAGCCCGACGGGGGCGTACAGGGAATCACCTTTTCGCGCATGAGGCTGGGGGTGGAGGACCGGGACCGCCGGCGAACGGTGAGCGCGATACCAAACGCCTTTGTGACGATAAAATGCGACATGGTGTTGTCCGCCATCGGGCAGGCCGCCGACAAGTCCCCCTTCGGCGGGGAGCTCAGGGTCAACGACGATTACTCGACACAGGTGAAAAAAGTGTTTGCCACCGGGGATTACATAACCGGCCCCCGGGACATCATCACCGCCGTGGGGCTGGCGCACAAGGCCGCCAGATCCGTGGACAAGTTCCTGACGGGAAGGGACAGGCACGGGGAGACCGTCAGGAAGACGGTGTATAAGCAGACGGAGCCCGGCTCCTACACCGGTTGGAAGTCCATCAAGGGGAATTTTTTCGACCTTCTTCCCAGGCAGGACATGTTCTCGCTGGACCTAACGGCCAGAAGGGACCAGAACGCCGAGGCGGACTTGGGTTACAACGAGGAGGAAACGTACTTCCAGGGCGAGCGGTGCTACTTGTGCAACCACAACGTGGTGATAGACCAGGACATGTGCATACTTTGCTTCAACTGCGTTGACGTCTGCCCGTACGACTGCATAAAGATGTTGCAGGAGGATTTCGTGAAGGTCCGAAACAACGGCGAGGAGGCGTCCGAAAAGATGGGGCACACCTACATGGTGATGGACGAAAAGGACTGCGTTCGGTGCGGGCTTTGCATTGACGTTTGTCCGGTGCCTTGCATGGGGATGGAGAAGACGGAGATAGAGAACAGCTTCACGGCCTGAACGTTGGCCGACTCCGGGCCGGAAACAGTCAGCGGGCCCAGAGGGGCGGCCGCCGATAATTCGCGCCCCTTAGCCTCCCCTCGCGTTCATCCGCGGCGCCTATTCATGCGGCGGAGGACGGCCTCCACCGTGGTGAAGGAGCCGGTCACGCACGTCCCGTCCCGTAGCGGAACCGTCGCGGCGTCCGCCGTCTTTGCCGTTATTCCCGCGCCGCGCGCGGCGCGGCAAACCGCCTCGGCCGGCATGGCGCGCTCGTCGTCCGGCGTTATGCAATACATCCTTCTTGCAAACGGCGCGAGGATTTTTAACATCGTCCGGTGATCCTTGTCGCCAAGGACTCCAAATATGAAATCGTATTTCCCGCCCCTTGCCGCGAGCTGTTTGGCGAGCGCGCGGACGGCCTCCGGATTGTGCGCCACGTCCAGTATAATTTCGCCCCCGTTCTTACTCACAACCTCGAACCTACCGGGAAGGAACGCCTTTTTGACGCCTTCTTCGAGGTGTTTTTTTGTCACCCGGAATTTTTTTGCGCACAGGACGGCTTGCGCGGCCAGCGCCGCATTTTTCAGCTGATGTTCCCCCTGCATGGACGGGGTTAAAGACAGCCTTTCCCCTCCCGACCCGGTGAATATTCCCGCGTTTGTCACGTTAAATTGCTCGCCCAAGAAGAGTGCCCGCGACCCCTTTTCACGCGCGATTTTGCTAACAACGTCGCGAACCGTCCTCGAGCCGTCCCCGCAGACGACCGGTCTTCCGGCCTTTATTATGCCCGCCTTTTCGGCGGCTATGGCCTCCTTGGTTTTGCCCAGCAACGAAGTGTGCTCAAGCGAGACGTTGGTGATGACGGAAACCTCGGGCCTCACCGCGTTGGTCGCGTCGAATCTCCCCCCGAGGCCGGTTTCCATCACGGCGGCTCCGACCCCCTCCCCTTCGAAAAGGCAGAAGGCGAGCGCGGTGCTCCACTCGAAAAACGTCAGCGGCCCCAATCCCGACTTTTCATATTTTTCGGCCATCATAAGCAACGTACGCGTGATTTTACTTTTTGGAAAAAAGCGGCCGTTCATTAGGAACCTCTCCCTGAAGTCGCTTATGTGCGGGGAGTAGTAGGCGCCGGTGGCGTATCCGGCCTCTTTGAGGACGGAGGCGATCATGGCCGTCGTGGAACCCTTGCCGTTCGTGCCGGCGACGTGGAAGGCGGGGAATTTAACGTGCGGGTTTCCCAGTATCTTTAGGAATC
>JACQBU010000044.1 GCA_016194375.1 Nitrospinota bacterium | reverse complement strand
GTGCGCGGCGAGCTCATCCCCCTGGTGCGCCTGCACGAGCTCTTCGACGTTTCCAGCGAGCGCGGGGACGTCACCGAAGGGCTGGTCATCGTCGTCGGGACCGAAAGGGAGCGCCGCGGGCTGATGGTGGACGACCTTCTGGGCCAGCAGCAGGTGGTCATAAAAAACTTGGACAGGCGGCTTCAAGGCATACGCGGTTTTTCGGGCAGTTCGATACTCGGGGACGGCCTCGTGGGGCTCATCCTCGACGTTCCCGGCATTTTTGAGCTGGCGTCCAGCTGAAAAAGGCGGCGTGGTGCGACGGGATTTGGTTTTGGCGTAAAACAAGCCGCGCGGCGGTTGGCGGGGTTTAAGAACCCCCGGGTTTTTCGCGCCGGCTATATTGGAGGCACGTATGGAACAAGCTACCATCGAGATGGGAACTCAAGATGCCGGGTTCCCCGGCGCCGCGAAGGCAAAGGAGGGAAAATACCTGACGTTCGTGCTCGGCCACGAGGAGTACGGGCTCGAGATACTGAAGGTGCGCGAGATAATCAGCGTGATGGAGATAACCGAGGTGCCGCAGGTGCCGGCGTTCATAAAGGGCGTCATCAACCTGCGCGGCAAGGTCATCCCCATCATCGACCTGAGGCTGAAGTTCGGGATGTCCGCCATGGAGTACACCCGCGAGACCTGCATAATAGTCGTGAACGTGCGGGACCTCCTGCTGGGCATAGTGGTGGACACCGTGGCGGAGGTGCTGGACATAATGGAGAAGGACATAGACCCGTCCCCCGCCTTTGGGAGCGCCGTCAGGACCGACTTCATCCTCGGCATGGGCAAGGTGAAGGGGAAGGTGAAGATACTTCTGGACATAGACAGGGTGCTTTCGAGCGAGGAGTTGGAGGCCGTTTCCGAGTCGGTCTGAGTTTTCCCGCCGGGCAGGAAGGCGCGGGGCGCCTAAATGTCGCCCCAGTTGTCGGCCCAGCCGACCGCGACCTTCAGCGGCGCCCTTAATTTGGCGACCGACTCCATCGCCCCCCGGACGAGCTCCACGGCGGCGGCCCTCGACTTTTCCGGACATTCGAAGATCAGCTCGTCGTGTATTTGCAGGAGCATTTTGACGTCGGTCCCCTCGATCTTTGAGTCGATGTCCAGCATCGCCTTTTTTATCAGGTCGGCCGCCGTCCCCTGGAGGACCGTGTTCACCGCCATCCTCTCGGCGGTCTCCCGCACGGTGCGGTTGGAGGAAGTAATCGTCGGCAGGAGGCGCCTGCGCCCCATCAATGTCGTGACGCCCTTCTCCGCCCGCGCGGAGGCTATCGTCGCCGCGATGAATTTCTTTACGCCGCCGTACCTGGCGAAATAATTTTCGATGTATCCCTGCGCCTCTCCGCGCCCGATGCCGAGTTCCCGCGAAAGCCCGAACGCCGTCTGCCCGTAAATGATGCCGAAGTTGACGGCCTTGGCCACGCGGCGCATTTCCGGGGTCGGCTCGCCATTGGCCCCGAAAATCTCCCGCGCGGTGCGATGATGCACGTCCTCCCCCCTTTTGAAGGATTCCAGCAGGAGCGCGTCGCCGCTCATGTGCGCCAGGACCCTGAGCTCCATCTGCGAGTAGTCCGCCGACAGGAGAAGGTTGCCCCTGCCGGCGCGGAAGGCGCGCCTTATTTCGCGCCCCTCCTCCGTGCGCACGGGGATGTTCTGAAGGTTGGGGTCGGAGGAGCTGAGCCTTCCCGTGGCGGCCCCTGTCTGGTTGAACGAGGTGTGTATCCTGCCGGTGGAGGGCAAAATCATGTGCGGCATCGGGTCCACGTAGGTGGACTTGAGTTTGGAAAGCGTCCTGTGGCGCAACACGAGCCTCGGGAGCGGATGTCCCATCGCCGCAAGCGTTTCCAGCACGTCCTGGTCGGTGGACTGTCCGGTCTTGGTCTTGCGCACCTTCGGCAAGCCCAGCTTGTCGAACAACACCGTCGACAACTGCCTGGGGGACGAGATGTTGAACTCCTCCCCGGCGGCGGCATAAACCTCCCCCTCCATGGTCGAGAGTTGTTTATCGAGCCTTGCCGAATAGTTCGTCAGGCGTTTTGCGTCCAGGAGTATACCGTTGCGCTCCATTCTCGCCAGCACGCCCACCAGCGGCATCTCGAGCTTGTAATAGAGATCCTCCACTCCGAAGTTTTTTATTTCCTCCCGTAGGACGGCCGTGAGCGCGAGCGTCGTTTCCGCGTCGTCGCAGGAGTAGTCCGCCGCCTCCGTTATGCCCACCTTGTTGAAGGGCACCTCCTTCGCCCCTTTTCCGGCGATGTCGGAGTATTCCCTCATCGTCCTGCCGAGGAATTTTTCGGCGAGGTGAGAGAGGTTGTGCCTTCTTTCCTCCGCCGCCGTCACGTAGGACGCTATCATCGTGTCGAACGAAGCCGGTCTTACGCCGACCCCCTCGTTGGCGAGCACTATCATGTCGTACTTCATGTTCTGGCCGTATTTTTCGACCTTCTCGTCCTCCAGCGCCGTGCGCAGGAGGTCGAGCGCGGTTTTTTTCGGCATCTGCTCGGGCGCGCCGTCGTAGTCGTGCGCAAGCGGGACGTAAAACGCCTCCCCCTCCTTAAGCGACACGGACACGCCGACGAGCGAGGCCCGCATCGGCTCCACGGAGGTGGTCTCCGTGTCGAAGGCGAACCCTCCGGACGCCCTTAGCCGCGAGACAAGGCTTTCCAAATCCTTCGCGGAGAGAACGACGTTGACCTCCCGCTTGGCCCCCTTTTTCGCGGCGACGGCGGTTTCCTCCAGCAGGGTTTTGAAGCCGAGCTCCTTGTACAGCCGCGCGAGCCCGGCGGAGTCAGGCGGCTCCACGACCCAGGATGCGGGGTTCATGTCCCGCCCCGACTCCTCGCTTATCGTCGCCAGTTTTCGGCTCAGGCGAGCCAACTCCGCGTTTTCAATCAGGGACTGCCTCAGCTTCGGCCTTTCGATTTCTTTTGCGCGTGACAGCACGTCGTCAAGCGTCGAGTACTTTTCAAGGAGCGCGCGCGCCGTCTTTTCCCCGACGCCCGGGACGCCGGGGATGTTGTCGGACGCGTCCCCCATCAGGCCCAGCAGGTCGGTTATCCGCTCGGGCGGGACGCCCATCTTCTCGACCACCCCGGATTCGTCGTACCAGGCGTCCTTGAGGGGGTCGAACATTTTTATCCCCCGGCCGACGAGTTGCATCAGGTCCTTGTCGCCGCTCACTATGGTCACGTCGTAGCCCAGTTTCGCGCCCTTCACCGCGGCGGCGCCTATGAGGTCGTCCGCCTCCATCCCGGATTTTTTTAATATGTGGAGGTTGAAGCACCTGATGAGCCGCTCTATCAGGGGTATCTGGAGGGAAAGCTCCTCCGGCATCCTCTGCCGGTTCTCCTTGTACTGCGGGTAGAGGTCGTGGCGGAAGTTTTTTTCAGGCGAGTCGAGCGCGATTGCAAGCAGGTCGGGCTTTTCGTCCTTGATAATGCGGGAGAACATGTTGGCGACGCCGAACACGGCGTTCGTCGGGGTGCCGTCTGGCGCGGTGAGGCGCTGGCGTATTCCGTAGAAGGCGCGGTAGTAATATCCGGCTCCGTCTATTAGAAAGAGCCTTTTTGGCTTCATGCGCCGTCCGGGCCGTCAGTCGGTTATGTCTTCGTGGCCGTGGATGAACTTGAGAAGCCTGCTCCTGAGCCGCACCACGACCCTCGTGTGAAGCTGGGACACGCGCGACTCCGTTATCCCAAGCACCTCGCCTATCTCCTTCATCGTGAGCTCCTCGTAGTAGTATAGGGAGACGAGGAGGCGCTCCTTTTCCGGAAGGTCGTCTATCGCCCTGCTGATTATCCCCTTGACCTCGTTTATCCGGGCCAGCATCTGCGGGTCGGAGTCCGGAGAGCCGGCCAGGACGTTCTTCAGGTCCCTTCGCTCGCCGTCCTTTCCGACGCCGCTGAGTTCATCGAGGCTCAGAATGGGGGCGCTTTTTACGCTTCCCACCTGCTTGTGGAAGTCGCCGAGAGAAAGGCCGAGCTCCCTGGCCACATCCTCGTCCTCCGCGGCGCGGCCAAGCCTTTGCTCGACGACCGAATAGGCCTTGGAAAGCTCCGTGGCCTTCTGGCGCACCGAGCGCGGCACCCAGTCGAGGGAGCGAAGCTCGTCCAATATGGAGCCGCGTATCCGAATCTCCGCGTAAGTCTTGAACTGGGTGTCCTTCGACGGGTCGAATTTTTTTATCGAGTCGATGAGCCCCATGACGCCCGCGCTCGTGAGGTCGTCCAGCTCGATGTGCGGGGGAAGGCGCACCGCTATCCTTTGGGCGATGAATTTTATCAGCGGGGTGTATTCGACTATGAGTTTGTCGGCCTCGGCCGTGCCGATCCCAATGCCCACGGACGGCTCGGAATAGACCTTTCTTTCAGCCACGGGGCGCCCGCGGGGCCGCGGGGCGGGCCTCCTCAATAGTCCTCATCGAGTCGATTTTACAGGGATTCGCCCAAGATAAACAACACCAATCCTGCGTTCGCGCCGGACGGAGCCGCGGGCGCGGGCCGCGTTTGTCCGGCACCAAACGCGCCGCCCCGGTCCCAAAAAGATGATGGAAAATCGCCGAAAGGGAATAGAATGGCGGTTTACGCCACCAAACGTTATCGAGGAGGCCGAAGGGAAGAACGTGAACGCGATTCTAGAATTGTTGAAAGAACTGCAGGAGGCCGACGCCGAGATGACAAGGCTGGAAAACCTAATCCGGTCCGTTCCGGAAGAGCTTGGCCAGCAGGGGACCGCGCTTGAGTCCGCCAAGGCCGGGCTTGAGGCGTTCCACAAAAGCGTCGAGGCCGCGAAAAAGGAGCGGCTGTTAAAGGAGGGGGCCGTCGAGACTAAAACCCAGGGAATAGCCAAGGCCAAGCTGAAGCTGAACGAGGTCAAGACCAACCAGGAATACAACGCGGCGCTGGCGGAGATTGAGAACATGAAGCGGGCCGTGTCCCTGCTGGAGGACGAACAGCTGGAGATAATGGAAAGGCTGGAGTCCGCAAGGGCGGATGAAAAGGCGTTGAAGGAGCGCGTGGCGACCGAGGAGGCGGAGTTCGCCAAGGTCAAGGCCGAAAAGGAGGCGCTCGTCGCCAAGTTGGGCGCGGAGGCCAAAACGTGGGCCGCAAGGCGCGCCGAGGTCGCCGCGAAGGTGGACCCCGCCTATTTGAGCCACTACGACAGGATATACAAGGTGCGTGAGAACAAGGCCGTTGCCGGCCTTAAGAACGGCTATTGCCAGGCGTGTTACCAGTCGGTGCTTCCACAGCTTGCGCTGGAGGTGCGCATGGGAACCGCCATCCACAAATGTCCCCATTGCCTGAGGTTCCTGTATTACGTCCCGGAAGAGGAGCGGGAAACTCGGGAAAAAGTCGGTTAGAATATCCGGGGGCGGACAGGCGGCCGCCGCGCGGTGAAACGCGGGGAGGAAAGTCCGGACGCCGCAGGGCAAGGCGCTCCCTAACGGGGAGCGGGAGAAATCCCAGGGAAAGTGCCACAGAAAACATACCGCCCAATTCGTTGGGCAAGGGTGAAATGGCGAGGTAAGAGCTCACCGGGCGGGCGGCGACGTCCGCCGCATGGAAAACCCCGCCTGGCGCAAGGCCGAATAGGAGGGCGCGTCCCGAAAGGGACGGGGGACTGCCCGTCCCAAAAGCCCTCGGGTTGGTCGCTTGACCGCGCCGGCAACGGCGCGGCTAGAGAAATGGCCGCCGCCCTTTGAAAGAAGGGACAGAATCCGGCTTATCG
>JACQBU010000051.1 GCA_016194375.1 Nitrospinota bacterium | reverse complement strand
GCCGCCGTATCCGCACCTTGAGCACCGACAGTTCGCCGGCATGGGTCATAAGCCCGTCGAGTCTTTTGGCTTCGACCCGGACGGTGTTGAGCGCCAACGACGAAGCCGGTTCGGGTTCGTGCGCCGCTTCCGGTTCGCCGCCCGCCGCGGGATGACGTTCGCCGCTTCCCTCCGGCGCGACGGGGGGCGGCGCGCCCTGTCGTCCGCCTCCGCCGCCGGCCGGCCCTCCGGCCGCCTTTTGGGCCGCTTCCAGCTTTTGCTCGAGGGCCGGAATATCCACCCCGGCCCTTTGCCCGGTTACCGCCTCCAGCACCAGCTTGCCCAGCGCCGCGGCGGCGGACGACAACGCGTCGAAGAGCGCGGCGGTAAAGGGCGTCCCGGCCTTCAGCGGCGCGGCGATGAGCGACTCCATTTTATGGGCGAGTTCCTCCACGTTGCGAACGCCCAGCATGCGCGCCGCGCCTTTGAGGCTGTGCGCCTCGCGGTGGAGCTCTTCCATCAACTTCCGTCCGGCCGGCTCTTTTTCAAGGCCGAGCAGGTCGGCGTCGATTTTCTGGAGATGCTCCTCGCTTTCGGCCTTGAAGAGCTCCCTAAGTTCCCCGTCTTCAATCATTCAAATGGCCCTCAGCTGTCAGTCCCCAGCCTTCAGCTTTTTTATTAAACCAGTAAGCATTCGTTTCACCTCGATTACGGCGGATGAAAGTTGGTCATATTCCGGAGTTTTTAACATTTTCAAATCATGGGAAAGCTGGAGATGGTATTCCAGCTCGCTTGCCGACCCCGTTGCTATTTGTAAAAACCGGGCAAATTCTGCTTCTCCCATTCTGCCGCATCCCTCCGCAATATTGGCTGGTATGGACGCGGACGCCCGCCTTATTTGGCTCGTCAGCCCATATATTTCCGCCTTCGGAAATCCCGAAGTGGCCTTGTATAGAGCCAAAGTCAACCCATGGCTCTTCTCCCAAACCTTTAAATCCCTAAAATCTTTCACTTCCCCTCCTCCAACTGACCGCTGATAGCTGATAGCTGTCAGCTGACCGCCGCTCCTCACACCATCGCTTTCAGGTTTCCCGCCGCCTCGTTCAGCCTTTCCACGCCCGTCTTTGTCTGCGTAATGCCCGCCGCCGTCTCCTTCGCCCCCAGGTTCACCGTATTGATGGCCTCGACGATCTGGTTGATCGCCGCGCTCTGCCGACGCGCGTTTAGCATCACCTGCTGGGCGTTCTGATAGACGGCGTCGGCGGTGGAAGTGAGGCTGGTAAAGAGGTCGTCCACCATTTTCGCCAGCTTGATGACCTCCTCCGCAGATTTGCCCCCCTCCTCGGTGGCCATGATGGTGGCGTTAGTCGAGCGCTGGATTTCGCCGATGATCGTGTTCGCCTGTTCCGCCGATTTCTTGCTCTGGTCGGCCAGCTTGCGCACCTCGCCGGCCACGACGGAGAACCCTTTTCCTTGCTCGCCGGCGCGCGCGGCCTCCACCGCCGCGTTCAGCGCCAGCATGTTGATCTGCCCCGAAAGGTCCCTTACGATGTTGGCGATCTTGTTTACCTGCTCCATCTGCTCCCCCAGCTTGAGGGTGTAGGCCGCCACCGCGCCCACCCTTTCCTTAAGGCGCCCCATCCCGTCCACCGCCTCTTTCACCCGCTGTCTGCCGTCCTTGGTGAACTCCGTCGCCTTTTGCGCAAGCGCCGCGGCGGAACCGGCCTGCTCCGCCGACTGCCGCGACGAGGCCCCAAGCTCCTCCACGGTGGCGGACGTCTCGGTTACGGCGGTGGATTGGTTGGCGGCCGTCCTTTCATGCTGGGCCAGCGTGGAGGCTATCTGCGAGGAGGTGGAGGAAAGGGCGCTCACCGACTCCATGATGGCGCGGCTGATTTTGTAAGAGAACCAATAGCCGATGGCAATGGATAGAACCACCGTCAGTAATGTCGCGGTTATGACGATTACCGTTATCATGGAGGAAATGTCCTTAACCCGTTGCTCCAATTCCTTCTGCTCCGCCGTCTCATCCTCTTCTACTTTGAGGGCAAGGCGTTCCATCTCCCTCCCCAATTTAATCCCTTCTCCCTTCCGGAACTCCTCAACCGCTTTTTGCTGTTGGCCGCCGTCAACGAGCTCCTCAAGATGTTTTGTCTCCGGGCCGAGAAGCTCGCTAACCTTTTTGAATTCCGCGAAGAGGCTCTTCCCTTTTTCGTCCTTTATGGTCGGCTCAATCCGGGCCATGATTTCATTAAACGCCGTATTGGCGGACTCGTAACTGTTTTTGGATTCGTCATTCTTTATAAGGACGTACCCGCGTATTGACCGTTGCATTTTCACGAAGTTGTATTTGAGGTCCTTGACGGCGTACATCACATTCCGGCTTTCGCCTGCCTCGCGCATCCGGGTCTGCATTTCGCGCACTCCCACAAAAATAACGATGGATGCAATAACCACGAGCGCAACCGGGACGGCGTGTCCCAGCAGTATGCGACCCCTAAGCCGTAGATTTTCCAGCATGACCATCTCCTTACAGTTAGCCCGTTTAAGACGGGGGAAAAACCCCCTATACCTCCTCGTTCACCTCCAACGCCCCCTCGTTGAAGAATTTTTCCACATCCAACACCGTCATCAGCCGCCCGGCGTACGACGCCGTTCCTTTTATGTATTTGTCGGCGACGCCGCCGGTCGGGGCCGAAACGAGCTCCTCCCCCCTTAAATAAGCGATGTCCAAAACCTCGCCGACGGCAATCCCGACCAACGATTCCCCCATCTCGGTTATGACCGCCTTGAAAAGGGCCGGGCCGCCCGTTGGAATGGCAAGCAGACCTCTTATGTCAACGACGGTGATTATGTTCCCGCGCAGGTTCATGTCGCCTAAAACGTGCGGCGGACAACATGGCACGAGAGTTGTGCGACGAACGTCCGCGAACTCCCGCACCAACCCCGCGTCAATCCCAAGAATTTCGCCGCCGACGCCGACGACCGCGATGGGGACAAGCCCGGACCGCGACTCGACCTCGTCCTTGCGGCTCAGATTCCTAGCGCGGTCCCGAAACAACTCCCTTTCGCTTTGCGAGGCGTCGGGGCAAAAAACGGGGCGTTTGGAAAAAGTCCCGGCCTCCCCCTCAACTTCCGCGGGCGGCTCCCCCGCTATTGCCAGGGGCGGCCCGCCGTGCTTGACAAGTTTTGCCGCGTCGAGAATCATTATTATTCTCTCGCCGATTTTTGCCTCCCCTTCGATGAAATGTGGTTCGCCTGTTACGCCTGAAAGAGTCTCCGGCGCCTCGACGTCCGACAAGGGGATTTCGTTCACGTCCAAGGCCTCGTCCACGACGACGCCCATAAGGGAACCTTCCGCCTCGATTACTATCACGGAATCGGAAGCACGGTAACACCTTGGTTTGTGGCCGAACCGGAGATTAAGGTCCATGACCGGCACGACCCTGCCCCGGAGGTTGAACAGACCCGCGATATACGGCGGCGCCTCCTCGACGGGGGTCAGCTCCGGTAGCCAGATTATTTCCCGCACAAAGGCGGACCTAACCCCGCAAACGGCGCCATTCAGTCTAAAGACAAGAAATGGGACGGTAGCTATATCCAAGCGTCCTCCCCGGGAAAAGCCACACGGCTTAATGTAAAATACTTTTCATATTTTAACACAATATATTCGCCAAGCGAAACAAATCCGGTCGGCGGACCGCGTGTAGGTTTGAAATGGTCGAAAAGACGGGTGCGAGATTGCCCTGGCCGCCAAGCCCTGTTCGTCAAGATACGAACAGGACGAGAAGCGAAAGCGAGGACGAATGCTGACGCGGCCAGGACGAGAAGCGCAGGCAAAGACGAATGTTGCTTCGCTACGCTTGCAAACGATCCCTTGTCATCGCGAAACCTCTGAAAGCGGTCGTGGCGATCACCATAAGTTTCATACCGACCCGCCGCCAAAATCCGGGTGGGGTTTTTACGCCAGCAGTTTTTCCACCATTAAAATCATCTTCCCGGCCGTCTCTGCGTACGGCGCCACCACCTCGTCCTTTGGCAGCGCCGTTAGCAAGGAGAGCGCGGATTGGCGCGCTTTCCGGGCCTTTTCAAACTCCCGCGCGTTCTCGTAAATTGCGGCGAGCTCCAAATACGCGGCGACCGACGACGGTTCCAAGTAAATCGCCTTCTTCAGGCTTTCAACGGCCGAGGCTGAGTCCCCCTCCTCCTCCGCGATGCGCGCGAGCAGGTAATAGGGTTCCGGCGAAAGCGGGCCGGCCTTGACGGCCCGGTTCAGTCGTTCCCGGGCCTTGGCGTGCTCCCCGGCGTTCGCGAGCGCGTTGGCCGCAAGACACAATCCCCTGAAATGGCGCGGATTCTCGTCAAGAACGGCGTATAGCGCATCAATCGCCTTCCCGTAGTCGCCGCCCAAAAAGTATTTTTCCGCCCTCGAATAAATGGTTTCCAAATCCTCCTTTGCGGGGGTTGAAACCGGAGGAGAAAAAATCGCGGCCGGCAAATCCGGCCCCTTTTCGGCCAAAACCGCGGGCCGATAGGGCGCCTGAAACGACGGCTCCGGCGCCTTTGCGCCCTCCCTCACCCGCTGGTACGCGAGCGACTCCGGGAACATCCGAGGCGTTAGAAGCTCGGAAGGGGTAGAGAAAAGCTCCCAGTGACCCGTCAAAAGGTATCCCCCTTCCCTTAGCGTCCGGGAGAGCTTTTGCACCATATCCGCGACGGCGGCCCTTTCGTAATAAATAAAGACGTTCCTGCAAAGGATCAGGTCCGCCTCCCCCGGCAGGCCGACGGGCGCCGGGAACGGGTCCTTGCGCAGGTCCCCCTTGCGGAACTCGACCATGTTTTTTATCCCGGAAACAAGCGAAAACTGGCCGTCCTTTTCCTCAAAGTATTTTCCTATCGTCCCGGCAGGCGCCGACCGAAGCGACCAGGCGCCGTAGACGCCGCCACGCGCCTTATCCAAAAACTCCTCGTTTGAGTCCGTGCCTACTATGCGGATTTTCCAGTCGGCAAGGTCGGGGAGCGCCTCGCGCACGGTGATGGCGAGGGAGTACGCCTCCTCCCCGCAGGCGCACCCGGCGCTCCATATGCCGAGCGTCTTGCGCGATTTCCAGCGCTCCGCAAGCTCCGGAAGCAACCTTTCCCTTATGAGTTGGAACTTTCCCTTGTCGCGGAAGAAATAGCTTTCCCCCACCATAAGGGCGGAGCCAAGGGCGTCAAGCTCGACCCTGCTTTCGGACGCGTCCGATTCCAGCAGGCGGAGGTAGTGTTCGGCCGAGGAGAGACGGCGCAGGCGCATCCTTTCGAGGACCGTTTTTCTCAGGCGGGCGCCGTCGCCGGTCGCGACGCGCAATCCCGTCCTTTCGGAAACGAGGCCCGTAATCTTATGGATATCTTCGTCCGTCATTCCCGCGTCGTCCGTCGAAAATTTTTTTTTGACCAATCGGGCACTCCCGAATTGAATGGTGCAACCTTAATCCCGCAGGCTCCCCTTGCATTATACGAGGTATTTGGAAGGGGCATCGCACACCAAATTCCACTACTTACCTTTCACGCGATACTTACCCGTGAATGGGTCAGCAACTGTGTTTGACGTCAAGCATGGATGCAAACTCCCGCTTCCCAATGAGCCTTGGTTTTGACCATCACGTTCAGGATGGTCAACAGCTTCCTCATGCAGGCCGTGATGGCGACCTTTGGAGCTTTTCCAGCT
>JACQBU010000060.1 GCA_016194375.1 Nitrospinota bacterium | reverse complement strand
ATACCGCCACCGGATGGCCGCAAGGTATTCTTTCCTTGATACTTTCCCCATTTTCCACGCTCCTTTCGGTTACATGGAATATGAGGCGTCGAATCAATCCTGCCCATTCCTTCGGTTACATTTAATATGAGGCAATGCGCGAAAGGGTTTAAAAGTTGACGCGGGGCGTTCTTTTATATATCTTTAGCAGATATAGGAGAAGCGACAAAAAATGATTGTAATCATGAAGGAAGGCGCCCCGAAGGACGCCATAGAAGAGGTGAAAAAAATAGTAAAGGAAGCCGGCTACACTCCCCACGACCTTTCCGGGGAGATGAAGACCGTCATCGCCGCCGTGGGGGACGGGCGCGACAAGTCGCGCCTCGAGTCCATGGAGTCCCTGGCATACGTCGAAAGGGTGGTTCCCATCCTGAAGCCTTACAAGCTCTGCTCGCGCGAGGTGAAGAAGGAGGACACCATAATCACCGTCGGCAACGTCGCCATCGGCGGGAAGCACATCGTCGTGATGGCCGGCCCCTGCTCCGTCGAGGGGGAGGAGCAGATCGTCTCCATAGCCCGCGACGTGAAGGCGGCGGGCGCGGAAATACTGCGCGGCGGGGCCTTCAAGCCGCGCACGTCCCCTTATTCGTTCCAGGGGATGGAGAAGGAGGGGCTGGAGCTGTTGAAAAAGGCGCGGGAGGCGACGGGCCTCCCGATCGTGACCGAGGTTATGAATCCGAGGGAGCTTGACCTGGTTTGCGAATACGCGGACATACTCCAGATAGGGGCGCGCAACATGCAAAACTTCTCGCTCCTTAAGCTGGTGGGCCAGGTGAAAAAGCCGGTGCTTCTAAAGCGCGGACTCGCCAGCACCGTGCAGGAGTTCCTCATGTCCGCGGAATACATCCTTTCGGAGGGGAACAGGGAGGTCATGCTCTGCGAGCGCGGGATACGCACGTTCGAGACGGCGACGAGGAACACGCTCGACCTAAGTTGCATACCCGTGCTAAAGGAGCTTACGCACCTGCCGATAATAACCGACCCATCCCACGGGACCGGCTACTGGCAGTTTGTCTCGTCCATGTCCAAGGCCTCCGTCGCCGCCGGCACGGACGGCCTGATGATAGAGGTCCACAACAGGCCGGAGATGGCCTTCTCGGACGGCGCGCAGTCCCTGAAGCCGAAAAAATTCGCCCAGCTCATGAAGGAACTGCGTCCGGTGGCCGAGGCGGTCGGAAGGACAATCTAACCGGGCGGACGACCCCCGCCCTGCGGGGAGGCCGCCTGGTGTCGAGCATCAATTCCGAAGCGGATAACGGGGGTTAAAACCCGCCCGTTAATGTAAGATGTGTCCGGAATGCAAGAAATCGAGGACGTCTTTTCGCCCGGCGGAATCCTGTCCCGCCGTCTCGCGGACTACGAGCACAGGCCCGAGCAGACGCGCATGGCGGCGGCGGTGGCGCAAACACTCAAATCCGGCGGCCGCCTGGCCGTGGAGGCCGGCACCGGAACCGGCAAGACGATGGCCTACCTCGTGCCGGCCATCCTTTCCGGGCTCAGGGTGGTCGTCTCCACCGGAACGAAAAACCTCCAGGAGCAGGTCTTTTTCCGGGACATACCGCTCCTGCGCGAATATCTCGGCAGGGACTTCAACGCGGTCATGCTCAAGGGGCGCTCGAACTACCTTTGTTCGTCGAGGCTAAAAAGGTTCTCCCAGGCGCCGCTGTTCGGGGACGAACGCGAGGCCGGACACCTGAACATGATTTTCGAATGGGCGCAGAGGACAAAAACCGGCGACAGGTCGGAACTGGAGGGCCTGCCGGAGGACAGCCGGGTTTGGGCGCAGGTCTGCTCCACCACCGACTTCTGCTCCGCCCTCAAGTGCCCTCGCTCGACGGACTGCTCCGTCAGCCGCCTGCGAAGGGAGGCGGAACAGGCGCAAATAGTGGTCGTTAACCACCACCTGTTCTTCGCGGACCTCGCGCTCAGGGACGTCCGGGCCTGTTCCGTCCTGCCGGACTACCAGGCGGTGATATTCGACGAGGCCCACGAGGTGGAGGAAATCGCCTCGCGCTACTTCGGCTTTTCAATCAGCAACTACCGCATAGACGAGCTGGTGCGCGACTCGCTCGTGGCCGTCGACGCCGTCGGCGGCGAGCGAAAGGCGGAGCTGATCGCCGGACTGGACAGGCTGGACACGCGCGCCAAGAACTTTTTTCACCGATACAAGGGGCGCGACGGGGAGGACAGGCGCTTCGCCTTGAAGGACGACAAGCCGGACCCCGAGGCCGCGGAGCTTTTTTTGGACTCGCTCCGCTCGCTCGAGCAGAGGACGGGGGCGCTCGACCCGATGCCGGACGAGGCGAGGATGATCGCCCACCGTTTCCGCTCGATTTTGGGGGAGACGGAGGCGCTTCTTGCGGCCGACGACGAGGATTACATATTCTGGGGGGAGGCGCGCGGCGGCGGCGTTTTCCTCAACGCGTCCAGCATGAACGTGGCCCCATCGCTTCAAAACGCGCTTTACTCCTCGAGCACGGTCATATTTACGTCCGCTACGCTCACGACCGCCGGGGACTTCGCCTTTTTCTTAAGCAGGCTGGGGCTTGAGGGGGCGCAAACGCTCGCGCTGGCCTCCCCGTTTGATTTCGCCAAACAGATGCGAATCTACCTTCCCCGCCTGCCGGACCCGGCGAGCCCCGGGTTTGTGGAGGCGCTTGCGCGCGAGGCGGAAAAGGTAATAAAACTGGTCAGGGGCAGGACCCTTTTTCTTTTCACGTCGTTCAGGGTGATGTACGAGACGAGGAGGCTTCTGGACGGAAAACTGCCGTACAGGATGCTGACGCAGGGGGAGGCGCCGCGCCACACCCTGCTGGAGCAGTTTAGGGACGAGGTGGACTCCGTCCTGTTCGCGTCCTCCAGCTTCTGGCAGGGGGTGGACGTGAAGGGGGAGTCGCTGAGTTGCGTCATCATAGACAAACTTCCGTTCTCGTCCCCGGGCGACCCGATAGTCGCGGCAAGAATCGGGCGCATCAAAAAATCCGGCGGAAGCCCGTTTTCGGAGTACCAGGTGCCGGAGGCGGCACTGGCGCTAAGGCAGGGCGTGGGAAGGCTCATACGGCACAGGGGGGACAGGGGCATAATAATGATAGGCGACTCGCGTATAAGGACGAAGGGATACGGCAAGACCTTCCTCGCCTCGCTCCCGCCCGCGCCGACGACGGCGTCGTTCGAGGAACTAGCCTCCTCCTACGACAGGTAAGGGTTTCCACTCACCCCTCGATCTCCGGGTGAGAATTTGTGTCATGCCCGTGAAAACGGGCATGACAATGTTGTAGAATCCATGGCAAGTTAATACGCGATAGATTCCCGCCGGAGTTTACCCTCGTGTAATCGGGGATGGGAATGACGGCCTTTTAAGCCGCAGGGGAATATTTATACGCGGGTCAGTGACCGCCGCCGACCGGGCGCCGGGAAAGCCCCTTGTACGCCTTGAGGGTGTTGTACATCAGCATCGCTATCGTCATCGGCCCCACCCCGCCCGGCACGGGGCTTAAGTACCCCGCGACCTTTTTCACCCCCTCGAAGTCCACGTCCCCGACGACGCCCTTCGGGGTCCGGTTCACGCCCACGTCTATGACCACGGCGGACGGCTTGACCATGTCGGCCGTGACGAACTCCGGCCTGCCGATGGCGGCAATGAGGATGTCCGCCGACCTCGTTATGTCCGCCAGGTGGCGCGTCTTGGAGTGGCAGATGGTGACCGTGCAACTCTCGTGCAGGAGAAGCGTCGCCGTCGGCTTGCCGACGATGTTGCTCCTTCCGAGAACCGCGACTTTCTTTCCGACGAGGTCCTGGCCGGAGCGCTTGAGGAGCTCCAGTATCCCCGCCGGCGTGCAGGGGCGCAGGCCGGGCGAATTGGCCACGAGCCTTCCAACGTTGACCGGGTGGAAACCGTCCACGTCCTTGAGAGGGTTTATGTGCTCGAGCACCGCCGGTTCGCTTATCTGCTTCGGGAGCGGCAGTTGGACCAAAATGCCGTCGATGTCGTCGTCGTTGTTCAGGATGGTTATGACGTCCAGCAGGGTTTTTTCCCCCGTTGATTCGTCAAGCAGGTGCTCCACGGACGTTATCCCCACCGCGTGGCACGCCTTTCGCTTGTTCTTGACGTAAATCTGCGAGGCGGGGTCGTGCCCGACCAGCACCACGGCGAGCGCGGGCGCCCTTCCCCCTCCGGCGGTTATTTTTTCAATCTCGGCCTTTATTTCGTCCTTGATGGACTGGGCGACCGCCTTCCCGTCAATCAGTTTTGCGTTCATTCCTTCGTCCCCCCCGTCATTTCTGCGCCAACAGGTCCGGGAAATAACGCGCCCTGCGGCCCACCCGGCACCGCTCGGCGTGAATGATGTGGGCTATCTCGTCGGCGGCATCCTCTATCCGGTCGTTGACGACGAGGTAGTCGTAGTTGACGCTCTCCAGTATCTCCCTTTTGGCCTCTTCTATCCTTCGTTCTCTGGACTCCTGGTGCTCCGTGCCGCGCTTCGAAAGCCTGTGTTCAAGCGTCTTTAAGGACGGCGGAAAGATGAATATGAGGACGGTGTCGCGGTATTTCTGCCGCAATTTCGCCGCGCCCTGGACGTCAATCACCAGTATGAGGTCCCGCCCCTCCTCTTTTGCGCGCATGACCGTGTCGTAGGAGGTGCCGTAATACTCGCCGTGCAACTCCACCCACTCTATGAAGCCCCCGGCCTGCTCCGTCTCGAGGAATTTTTCCCGGGCGACGAAGTGGTACGAGACGCCCTCCGTCTCCCCCCGCCTAATCGGGCGGGTGGTGTGCGACACGGACTGGATCACGCCGGGCACGTTTTTAACAGTGAGGTGGGCCAGCGTGGTCTTCCCGGCGCCCGAAGGGGCGGAGATGACGAACAGTATCCCCATTCCGGATTTGGTCGGACCACTTTCCATCGTCATAACCCGCCTACTCTATGTTCGCGGTCTGTTCGCGAATCTTCTCGAGGTTCCCCTTTATCTCCACCACCTCGCGGCTTATCTCGTACTGGACGCTCTTGGAGCCGATGGTGTTCGCCTCGCGGTTTATCTCCTGGGTTATGAACTCCATCTTGCGCCCCACGGGCGCGTCCGAGTCCAGCAACAGGCGCATCTGGTCGAGGTGGCAGTTGAGCCTGACCACCTCCTCGGATATGTCCGAGCGCTCGGCCATCACGGCCGCCTCCATCAGCACCCGCTGGGGGTCCGCGTCGGCCCCGGCTAGTTCCTCCACCTTTTTTTTGTATTTTTCGAGTATATCACCCTCCTGCCGCCTCCTGGACTCCATTATCCGCCCGCAACTCTTGGCAATCTCGTCCAGCTTCTCCATCACGTCCCTTTTAAGCGCGCGTCCCTCGGCCGTCCGCATCTCGACGAGGCCGTCCAACGCCGCCTCCAGCGCCGGCCGAATCAGGTTCCAACGCTCCTCCGCCCCGGCGGCCTCCTCCTCGCTTTTGAACACGTCCCTAAGCGCAAGGACGGAGGAGACGTCGGCCTCGCCCGGCAGGGAGTACTTCTGTTTCAGGGTCCCGACGGCGGACAGGAACTGTCTCACCATGTCCTCGTCGAGGGTCAGCTTCTTTTTTACCCCCTCGTCGTCCCCGACGGTGACCGTTATCTCGGCGTATCCGCGGCTTATTTTCCCCTCCAGGAGCTTCTTCGCCCTTCTCTCAAGCTCGAGGTCCTTCGTCGGCATGCGAAGGTTCAGCTCGAGGAACCTGTGGTTGACGGTGCGCGCCTCGACGACGCATTTCTTCGAGCCGTTGGACGACCCGGCCCGCGCGATTACTGGACCCCCAGGGAAAAACCGTGGAGCACGCCCTGCACTCGCTCGGATACTAGGGGGTGCTCGGGGTAAGGATAGGCAAATACATCGAGTTGGACCTGGACGACCGGGCCGGGGATTCGAAGGCGGTGGACGAAATGTGCAAGAAGCTCCTTGCCAACCCGGTCACAGAAAACTACGAGATTATCCCCTACGATAAACAATAGGGGGCGTCAAAGAATGCATTTGCAGCAAACAAAGGCCAAAAGTAGAAAAAGCGGCGGACCACAATATTATTTTCATGATGTTGACGAGCCGATTAAAGACCATTTGCGGAAGAAAGGCGCTTAGAGGTGGACCCCAAATTTAGGACAGTGTGCTAAGGTGGAATCCGAATTGAAAGGAGACCATCAAAATGAACAAAAGGAAGAATTACTCCGGCGCGTTTAAGGCGAAGGTGGCCTTGGAGGCTCTTCGCGGTGAGAAG
>JACQBU010000021.1 GCA_016194375.1 Nitrospinota bacterium | reverse complement strand
GGCTGATATGCGGAAGTCACAAGCCGCCCTTCGCTGGTGTTTCCACCAATCCACGCTCCCCCCTTTTTTGCCATGATTGTTGCATTATTTATGCAGAGGTCAATAATTGTTTGCCTAGGTTTTACCGATGGCTTAAACTACCCCGATGCCGCAAACGAAAAACGCCGTGTTATCCGCCCTTTTGGCGGTCGTCCTTTTCTCCGGCGCGGCCTGTTTCCGCAAGGAAGGGGTTTCGGCGCCGTCCGGCGCGGTCGTGGCCGTGGTCAACGCCAAGGAGATAATGGGGGAGGATTTCAAGAGGGAATACAGCGCGTTTAAAAGGAGGATAAACGTCTCTGACGCCAACGACGAGGACACCGAGAAACGGATGCGCGACGGCGTCTTGGAGGAGATGATACGCAACGAGCTGATATCCCAGGAGGCTGAAAAGGCCGGAGTGAGGGTTTCCAAGGAGGCCGTGGACGAGGCCGTTGGCGCCCTAACCGGCGGCCTGCCCCCGGCGAGCCTGAACGAAATGCTGGCAAAACAGAACCAGACCTTCGGGGAGTGGAAGGCCTCGGTGCTCCGAAACCTTCTTTTGGAGAAATTCATCTCGGTGAAGACGTCGAAGCTCGTGGAGGTCAGGGAGGACGAGGTGAGGAGGTTCTACGACGACCGCCAGAAGGAGTTCAACATGCCAACCCGGGCGCGCGTGTTCCACATCCTTTCCTCCACGCCGGCCGAGGCGGAAAAGATGCGACAAAGCCTCAAGGACGGCGCCGATTTCGGCGGAACCGCGCGAAAATACTCGCGCGCCCCCGAGGCCGAGCAGGGGGGGGACCTCGGCGTCATCTCCCAGGGGCAGATGCCAAAGGAGCTGGACGAGGCGATATTCAAGCTCAAGGAGGGGGAAATAAGCCCTATAATAAAATCTCCTTACGGATTCCACATTTTTAAGGTCACGAGGCTCGAAAAGGCCGGACTGGCGCCGTATCAGGACGTGAAGGTAAAGATATATAATCAATTGCTAAAAGAACGGTCGGAAAAGAGATTTGAGGAATGGTTTCAAGAAACGAGAAAAGACGCCGCCATAACGGTTTACGCGGACAGGCTGTACAGGCTTTAGTTGCCTTGACGGCGCTGTTGTGCGCCGTGACGGCGAGTGTACGTGAACACCTGCCCGGCCGCCGCCGCGGCGGTCAAGGGGCTGGTGATGACGGGCGGCGCGGGAGTGGCCGGCGGCGCGTTGATGGTGAAGGTGAGCGGCCCCGAAGCCCCGCCGCCGGGCAGGGGGTTGAATTGGAAGCGCTGTTGAAGCAGGAGGGTCTGACCATGGAACGGTACAGGAGCATGATAGGCGACCAGCTCATAGCCCGCAGGGTGATGGCCATGGAGGTTCGGAGCGAGGTCAAGGTGACGGACGAGGACGTGGCCCAATATTACAAGTCCCACATGGAGCTTTTCTCCGCCAGACCCAGGGCGAGAATAAGCCACATCCTAAAGTACCTCCCAAAAACGGCGACCGAGGCGGATTACGACGCCGCCCTAAAGGAGATAACCGCGGTCAGAAACGAGATATCGGCCGGGCTCGACTTCGCGGAGGCGGCGCGGAAATATTCCGAGGACCCCTCCAAGGAAAAGGGGGGCGACTTGGGCGAGGTGGTGGGCGGGGAAATGGTGCCGGAGTTCGACAAGGTCGCCTTCTCCCTCAAGCCGGGGGAGATGAGCGAGCCGGTGCGCACAAGGTTCGGCTGGCACCTCATATTGGTCAGGGAAAGGACGGAGGCGACGACCCCCCCGCTTGAAAAGGTGAAGGGGGAGATAGAGAACAGGATATTTTCCGAACTCATGGTCTCGCACAAGAACGAGTGGATAAAGCGGATTAAAAAAGACGCGTTAATAGACATAAGACAAAACTAAGGAGCATTAAAAAAAATGAACGCGACCGAAAGAAACGGAATCAAAACGCTCGGGCTTCTCTCCGGGGGGCTTGACAGCACCATAGCGGTGAAGCTGATGCTCCGCCTCGGATACGACGTGACCGTGCTGAATTTCATGAGCCCATTCTGCAACTGCACGAAGAAGCACGACGGGTGCAAGAGCGCCGCCCACCAGCTGGCCGGCGAACTGGGCATCGAGATAAAGGCCGTGTTCATGGGCGAGGAGTACATAGACATGCTAAGGGCTCCGAAACACGGGTACGGCAAGGGGATCAACCCGTGCCTCGACTGCAGGATAATGATGTTCAAGCAGGCGAAGAAGGCGATGGAGGAGATTGGCGCGAAATTCATCTTCACCGGGGAGGTCTTGAGCCAGAGGCCGATGTCGCAGATGCGCAACAGGCTCCACCAGATAGAGAACGAATCCGGGCTCAAGGGGCTGATAGTTAGGCCGCTCTCGGCCGCCCTGCTGGAGCCGACGACGCCGGAGAAAATGGGGTGGATAGACCGAAACGAGATGCTCTCCATATCCGGCAGGTCCCGCAAGCCGCAGATTGAGATCGGACGCGAAATGGGGATGGACGAGGAGAATTTCTGCTCCTCCGGGGGATGCCTGCTGACGGACGGGCATTTTGCTGGCCGCATGAGGGACCTCCTTTCCCACACGGAAAAAACGTCCGTCGCCCAAACGCGCCTGTTGCGGGTCGGAAGGCACTTCCGCGTTTCCGACAACTGCAAGGTCATCGTCGGAAGGAACGAGGCGGAAAACGAAAAACTTGAAAAAATGGCCGCCGCGGGGGACCTGTTCGTCCGCGTGAGGGACTTCAAGGGGCCGATGGTGCTGATAAGCGGCTCCGAGCACGGGCCGACGGCGGGCGACGGCTCCAAAAACGCCGCGGCGCTCGCCGCCGGCATCGCCGTGCGGTATTCCGACGCGCCAAAGGACGAGGACGTGGAGGTGGAGGTAATCACGCCCGGCTCTGCGGCGAATTCCAGCCTTTTCTCGCGGGCCATCAGCGAGTCCCAAATAGAAGGAATGCGTGTTTAAAGCGTGAGCACCCCCTCCCCTTCCCGCCGCGTGTATTTGGACTACAACTCGACCACGCCCCTGCACCCGGAGGCGCTCGAGGCGATGCTCCCGTACCTCGGGGAATCCTTCGGAAATCCGTCGAGCGCCCACGCGGCCGGGCGCAAGGCGCGCGCCGGAATAGAGCGGGCCCGCGAAAGCGTGGCCGCCCTCCTTGGCGCCTCGCCGCAGGAGATATTTTTCTGTAGCGGCGGCACCGAGGCCGACAACATGGCGATTAAGGGCGCGGCTTGGAACCGGCCGCAGGACGGCAACTGGCGGATAGTAACGTCGGCCGTGGAGCATTCGGCGGTCTTAAAGACCGCGGCGCACCTTTCAAACAACGGGTACCGCCTTCACGTCGCCAAGGCGGACGAGTTTGGCGTGGTGGACGTGGCGGACGTGGCGGCGGCGGTGGACGACCGCACCGCCGTTATTTCCGTAATGCACTCCAACAACGAGGTCGGCACCATCCAGCCGGTTAGGGAGATCGCCGAAATCGCCTGGTCGCGCGGAGTGCTCCTCCACACCGACGCGGTGCAAAGCGCCGGAAAGGTCCCGCTCGACGCCTACGAACTAGGCGTGGACGCGCTTTCCATATCGGCGCACAAGCTTTACGGCCCCAAGGGGGTGGGCGCGCTTTATCTCCGCAGGGGGGTGAAACTGCACCCGCTCCTCACGGGGGGGGGACACGAACGCGGGGTCAGGGCCGGCACCGAAAACGTCCCGGGAATAATAGGGTTCGGCAAGGCGTGCGAGATAGCCGCGAAAAAAATGGCGGACGAGGCCGCCCGACTCTCCGCGTTGCGGGACGAGCTTCAACGGCGCATCCTCGCCGCCGTCCCCTCCGCGCGCCTGAACGGACACCCCGAGAAACGGCTTCCGAACACGCTTAATATGCGCCTCGCGCCCGGTGCGGCCGAGGCCGTTATGATACGGCTGGACCTCGCGAACGTCGCCGTATCCGCCGGCTCGGCGTGCGCGTCGGGCGCCATCGAGCCTTCGCACGTCCTCACCGCCCTGGGCCTCTCTAGCGAAGAGGCGTCGGGTTCGCTCAGGTTCAGCCTCGGCATGGAAAACACCGCGCAGGACGTGGATTACGTCGTTGAAACCCTCCAAAAAATCCTGAAGGGGACGGGGACGGCCATAATTTAGGAAATCATGCGAAACATGGTATAAATGTGCGAAGGTGGGTTTGGCCTTGAGTCCGCGGCCTTGCCGCGGCGGACCGACGGTTGCTTATAATTTCAGAAAGGAATGAATATGGCCGACGATAAAGGCGGGCATGACGAAAACGATTCCTTGGACAAATTCGAACGACGCATGACCGAGGACAGCAGGAAAAACAGGCGCAGGGTGCTTTTATCCTCCCTCGTCCTCCTATTCCTAGCGGCCGCCGGGGCGTATTATTATTATAACTACTATTCCCAACCGGCCCCGGTAGCGCCCCCCGCGCCGCCCCCTGCCCCCGCACCTGCGCCCGCGCCCGCACCCGCCCCGCCTCCTCCGCCGCCGCCGGTTGAACAGAAACCGGCCCCTGCCCCGGCGAAGCCGGAGGAAAAGAAAGCCGCGGTCCGAGCGGCCAAACCCGAGAAGCACGAGAGACAAGCGGTAAAACCCAAGATGGCGGGCGAGAAGAAACACGAGAAAACCGCGGCCAAACCGGGAACCTTCACGGTTCAATTGGGAGTATTCAAAATCGAGTCAAACGCAAAACGCCTGGTCAAACGCCTTGAAAAGGCCGGTTTGACGCCGGAGACTGTCGGCGGAAACATGAAGCTCGGGGCAGTTCTTGTTTATGCCGCAAAATTCAAATACACGGAACAGGCTGACGCCGCCGCCGCAAAATTGAGGGGCTCCGGCTTCAACCCCAAGGTCGTCCTGACCAAGGGGGGAGAATATACGATAGAGGTCGGGCGGTTCGCCTCCGACAAGGACGCCCAGCCTTTGGCGTCAATGATGCGCAAAAAGGGGTATGAAACGCGGCTGTTGTCTAAAGCCGCCAAGGCCGGGGTCACAATCGTCAGGATATCCGGCGTGTCCGACGCGGATAAACTAAAGGAGATAACGGATAAGCTGACAAAAGAGAACGTGCCGTTTGTCGTCCGTAAAAACTAAACCGCGCGTCACGGGCATGTCTTTTTTGTCAAACCCCGTATTTAAGTGCCTGCTGGCCGCCGTTGCCGCCGTCATGCTTCTTGCCTCCGCCCCCGCATTCGCGGCGGACCAGGCGACCTTGCCAAAAAAGAAGGGGACAAAGGCCGTGGAGAAAAGCGGTTGGAAACTCGACCTTGACCTCTTGGTCCCGTCCGACTCAATGACCCCCGTCATGGTCGGAGTCGGAGCCCAACGCCGCGTTTGGAAGGGCCTGGACCTTAGGCTGGAGGTGGCCGACGGGGTTAGGAACACCGTCACCTTCATACCGATGTTCGCCGGCGGAAGGTATGAATTCTTAAAACGAAAGGAATTCGCCTTGTTCGGCGAGGGCGGGGTGGAATTAAACTACGGAGTGTTGAACTCGCAGTCGGCCTCGAAGCTCGGCCTCGGGCTGGGCGGCGGAGCGGACTACAACTTCTCCAACCAGTTTTACGCCACTGGATCCGTGCGGTTTCACACCTCGACCCTGGCGGTTTACGTCAACAACACGAAATACGCCGCGACGTCGCCCGCCTCAATACTAATCGGCCTGGGCTACAGGTTCTAACGGGCGAATCGCCCCCCCCCTTCCGCGCACGCGGCGGCCGTCGGGCCTACCGCAACTCCTGAAGCCTTCTCAACGCCCTCTTTTTCCACTCGAGGGCGTTCTTGACGTGAAAATCCGATATGCCGTTCTGGGCGGCGTTAAGCACGACCCTGTCCAGCGACTCCATTAGGGAGTACAACAACTCGACCGACTTGACCTTTTCAAGCTTGTTGGCGACCGCGGGGGGGTCGTCCAAGTTAATGCCCCCCAGCTCGTAAATCCTGGCCTTTTCGGATTCAAAGGAAAAGGCCGAGGGGTAGGAAGGGTGTATTATGACGACCTTGCCCGCGCCCTCCCCCAAAATTTTCGTCTGGTGCTCCAATGTGGCCGTCAGTTTTTCCAACTCCTTTAGTTCAGCCTGTCCTCCGGAGTCCGCATCCGGTTTCCCCGCTTGTTGTGTCATGGCACCGAGCTTTGGAAAAAGCGCGGCCCTCGCCAGCATGTACAGGTCAGTCCCGGCGTGAAAAAAGAACGGGAACAGGAACATGGCGAGCAGAACCATCCAAAATGGCAAACCGCGGCCCGTTTCGGGTTGGGGCGGCCTTTCAAAAGTCTTGTAGGCGTATGGGGGTTCCGCCCCTGTTTTCGGAAAGGCTTGGCGGGGCGGGACGCCCTCCCCCTTTTCGAGCGGGATGGAAAGGGGAGACTTGGGTTCCGGTGTTTTATCGGCCATTCAAATCTTCATTTAATCTCGGAGAGACCGGCGGCCTGCGAAGGCGGGGAATCGGCCTGGGAGTCCTCCCAGACGAGAAAAAGAAGCGCCCCGGTCAAAAGCAACAAGCCCACGATGAGACCGTTCCTGCCAACCTTTACCAAAACAATCCTCCGTTCGTCAAAAGAATCCCGTCATTTTTTTGAGTCTCCCTACGCAATTTGGGGCGCGACCCAACGGCCGTTAAATCGAGGTTACGTTAAAAACCCCGTAAAACCAAGTCAAGTTTTAATTGGCTCCGGTCCTCAATTGAAATTTATCTTATCCCCGCCTTCCTTGCCGGCGACAAAAATTTGCGCAACCGCTTGATAAGACTTCGGTTTTGTCGCCCCGCCGCGTTTCCTTATATTCCTGCGGTTCACAAGTCCGCCTTTCAAAATATTCGTTTGGCGTCAATCGCCAAGTTCTTGGGAAAAAAAGGTGCAATTTTCGTGCGAAAAAGAATCAAGGCAAACGGATCCGAAGCGAGGCGGGTAAAAAAGAAAATGAACGCCGGCGGCCCGCCCGCCGAGTTTGACGGTAGGGTTACGCGGACTTGGCGAGGCGCCTGTCGATGATTTTGCGGATGACGTCCAGCTTCGGCTCGGCCTCCACCGGCATGTTGGGATTCTTGCTCTTGAAGCTTAGCCTCCTCAAATGGTATTTGTACTTGAAGTCGGAAAACTTGAGCCCGTGCGCGGTTGATATGACTACCACCGTTGAATTCTTCCCCACGACCCCGCGCCTGACGAGCTTGAAGAGCGCCGCGAGCGCCACCCCGGTGTGCGGGCAGGAGTACATCCCCGTCTTGTCGGCCGCCACGCTCGCCTCCACAAGCTCGGACTCCGTCGCCTCCTCCACGGCGCCGTCGAACTGCCTGAGTATCGCCACGGCCTTTTCGTAGCTGACCGGATCGCCTATCTGGATGGCCGAGGCGATGGTGGTTTTCGCCTTTATCGGCTTAAATTTTTTAAAGCCGGCCTTGTACGCCCTGTACAGGGGGTTGGCGTTTTTCGCCTGGGCGACTATTATCTTGGGCCTTTTGTTTATGAGCCCCAGCTCCTCCATCATCAGGAACCCCTTGCCGAGCGCCGACACGTTGCCGAGGTTCCCGCCGGGGATTATGACGACGTCGGGAGCCCGCCAGTCAAACTGCTGGGCTATCTCGATGGCGACCGTCTTTTGCCCCTCTATCCTGAGCGAGTTCATGGAGTTGGCGAGGTAAATCTCGTCGTTTTTGGTTATTTCCCGCACGAGCCTCATGCACCCGTCGAAGTCGGTCTTTAGCGACACCACCAGCGCGCCGTTGGCTATGGGCTGGATTAGCTGTTCTATGGAGACCTTGTTCTTGGGAAGAAACACGATGGGCATTATGCCGGCCGCCGCGCAGTAGGCCGCCAGCGCCGCCGAGGTGTCCCCCGTGGAGGCGCACGCCACCGCGCGGATGTTCTTCCCCTCGGATATCATCTGCTTTACGACGGACACGAGGACCGTCATTCCCAGGTCCTTGAAGGAGCCCGTGTGGCTGTTGCCGCACAATTTTATCCAAAGGTTGCTCAACCCCAGGCTTTTGCCCAGCCTGTCCGCCCAAAAGAGGTTGGACTCCCCCTCGTACATGGAGACCACGTTTTCCGGGGTCACCTCCGGGCAGACCCACTCCTTTTTGCTCCACACGCCGCCGCCGTAGGGCCACTCGTTCCCGTGCTTCCTGCGGTTGAAAAGCTCCTTCCATTCGTCGGCGCCGGTTTTCTTGAGTTCGGCCGTGTCGTGGGTCACTTGTAGGAGCGCCCCGCAGTTCCTGCAGGAATAGACGACCTCCTTGATGGAGTATTTCTCCCCGCACCCGGCGAAACATTCGAACCACGAGCGGTACATGGCTGACGTCAGGCTCCCACGCGGTCGTTTGTCATCGGTTGATTATCTTATTTTTCCCCGTCTTGTTCCATCTGTTTTTTGTGCCACTCCACGTACAGCTTGTCGAAATACTTCTCGTTGGAGAGCATCTCGGGCGTTATCGTGAAATCGCCGGTCTGGTGCATGTAGTTGAGCGCGGGGGCCCCGGCGAGAAGCTTGTTTAGCGCCTCGGAAACCTGCAGGTTGTGCGCGGCGGCGTAATCCTCGGCGTACTTCACGGCCTCGTCGGTGAACTTGAGCGTAAGGCCGTAGTCCATCTTGAAGCGCCCTACGTAGTCGAGGAACGGCGACTTCTCGAGGAGCCTCAGTATCTCGTCCTGCGGCTTTCTGCACGTCTTCCCGTCTATGGTGACGGAGGTGAAGCTGGTGCCCGGAAGCTCGTATTGGAAGTCGGTGAGCACGGTCTCCCACTCGCTCACGAGCGCCCTGGCGCCGGTCTTCTTTTTTTCCGCCCGCTCGGCGACCTCCTCGACGGCGTCCGGCGTGAAGCTGACGTCTATGCCGAACAGCTTGAACTCCAGCTTGTACTGGTTGAGTATGGAGTCCTCCGTCTGGGTCATTATCCTCACGAGGTCGTTCTTGGAGAGGGCGTTCACGTACGTCTTGATGGGGGCGCGCCCCACGAGCTCCGGAATCAGGCCGAATCGGATGTAGTCGTCCTCGTTGGCGTCCTTGTAGTAGTTGCGATATATCTCCTTCTTGGAGGCGCCGGACGGCTCCTCCAGCATGAAGCCGCTTATCGTGAGCGAGCCGTCCTCCTTCACCCTGCCGGTCTTGCTGTCCAGCCTCTTTTTTACTATTCCCTCCATCGGGTCGTGCGGCCTTTGGAACGAGCCGCCCAGTATGAAGAGGATGTTCTCGGTGTTTATCATCGACTTCTTTTTGCCGGTGTCCGCCCCGCCCCTTTGCTGTTCCACCATCTCCTGTATCTGTCCCGCGGGGCTGTTCGGGTCCTCAATGGTCACCATCTTGCGCTCTATCAGCTTCAACACGGCGCGTTGGAACCCCTCGCGCGAGACGTCAATCCCGATGAGGTTCCCCTCCTTGGCCTTTTTGTCTATCTCGTCCACGAAAATCAGGGCTCCGTTGCGGTTGATGAACTCCGCCCTCTCGCGCTTGCTATCGCCGGGAGCCATTCCTATGACCTCCCTTATCATGTCCTCGGCGTTTTTGCCCACGTATCCCGCCTCCGTGTAGTCGGTCGCGTCCACGATGTGCACGGGCACCCTAAGGAGGTCGCCCAGCACCTCGACGCAGTAGGTCTTGCCGCTTCCGCTGGGGCCGGCGATGAGCGTGTTCTTCTTTCTGAAGCGGTTCACGGCGAACCCCTGCAAAAACTGCTCGTTCTCCTGCTTGGCCCTCACCAGCGCGAAATGGTAGCTGGCGGCTATCGCGAGCCTCTTCTTGTAGTCCTCCTGCCCTATCACGTATTTGTCGAGGTGCTCCTTTATCTGGCGCGGGGTGAGGACCGGGACGGGCGCGCCCGCCACCTTGCTTTTGCTTTTTAGGAATGATTCGAGCGTTTCGTCGAATGCGTTGTCCGCCTTTAAATAGGCGTTCAGAGCCTCGTCGTAGGAACATCCGAAGTCGGCGGCGATCTTCTCCACCGCCTGCCTCGGAACGGCCTTTTGCGCCATTTTATCGGCTCAGTTTACCCCGCCGACGGTGGCATGAGGATGCCCCGCCGGTTTCTTTTGTCTCGAAACCCTCACCTTTTTCCCGTCGCGCCTGAAAACCGGCTTCGTCATGACGACGTCCAACACGGCGTCCATGGACTCCACCGGGACGAATTTTATCTCCTTGCGGACGTTCTTCGGCAGGTCTTCGAGGTCGCCGACGTTGTCCTTGGGCATCACGACAGTCCTTATGCCGAACCTAAGCGCGGCCAGCGCCTTCTCCTTCAGCCCGCCGATCGGCAACACCTTTCCCCTCAGGGTTATCTCGCCGGTCATGGCCACGTCGTACCTCACGGGAACCTTGCAAAACGCGCTGACCATGGCGGCGGCCATCGTTATCCCGGCGGACGGCCCGTCCTTGGGAATGGCCCCCTCGGGCGCGTGTATGTGTATGTCCGCCCTGGAGTAAAAGTTGGACGGGAGGGAGAAGCGCCTCGACCTGGAGCGGATGTAGGTGAGCGCGGCCTGGGCGGACTCGCGCATCACCTCGCCGAGCTTGCCCGTGAGGATTAGCTTTCCCTTGCCGGGGACGACGCTGACCTCTATCTGCATCATCTCGCCGCCGGTCTCGGTCCAAGCAAGCCCGTTGGCGAAGCCCGCGTCCTCGTGCGCCGCGGCGGCCTCGTTTTTGTATTTCACGGGGCCAAGAACCTTTTCCACCACCGAGACGCCCGGCCTCGGGTTGAATTTTTTCCCTTCGACGACGTATCTGGACGTGCGTCGGCAGATTTTCGCCACCAGTCGCTCGATGCTCCTCACCCCGCCCTCCCTCGTGTACCCCCTTATGATGAACGAGAGCACGTTGCGCGTGAAAACAATCTGGCCGGGTTTGAGTCCGTGCTCCCTGACCAGTTTTGGGATGAGGTGGCGAAGCGTTATCTCTATCTTTTCCTCCTCCGTGTAGCCGGAAAGCCGCAGAACCTCCATCCGATCCAGCAACGGGGCGGGGATGGAATGAAGCACGTTGGCGGTCGTAATGAACATGACCTCGGAGAGGTCGTAGTCCACCTCCAGGTAGTGGTCGCTGAAGGCCTTGTTTTGCTCGGGGTCCAGCACCTCGAGGAGCGCGGCGGACGTGTCGCCGCGAAAGTCGGTGGTCATTTTGTCCACCTCGTCGAGCATCATCACGGGGTTCACCGTCCCGGCCTTCTTCATCGATTGAATGACGCGCCCGGGGAGCGCGCCTATGTACGTCCGCCTGTGGCCGCGTATCTCCGCCTCGTCCCTAACCCCGCCGAGCGAGACGCGGACGAACTTGCGCCCAAGCGCGCGCGCTATGGACTTGCCCAGCGAGGTCTTTCCGACGCCGGGGGCGCCGACGAGGCAGAGTATCGGCCCGCGGCCGGATTTGGAAAGTTTTCTTACGGCGAGGTAGTCCAGTATCCTGTCCTTTATTTTCTCCAGCCCGTAGTGGTCCTCGTCGAGCACCTTCTTGGCCGCCTTGGTGTCCAGCTTGTCGGCGCTCCTGGTGTTCCACGGGACGTCCAGGAGCCATTCGAGGTAGTTGCGGATGACCGTCCCCTCGGCGGACATCGGGGCCATCTGTTCCAGCTTGGCGGCCTCCTTTTCGGCCTTTTGCTCCACGTCCTTCGGCATGCCGGCCTTTTTTATCTTTTCCCGAAGCTCGTCGGTCTCCGACTTTTGGTCGTTCCTGCCGAGCTCCTTCTGAATCGCCTTCATCTGCTCGTTGAGGTAGTACTCCCGCTGGGTCTGGCCCATCTGGCGCTTGACGTGCCCCTTGACGCGGTTCTCTATCTTGATTATCTCCATCTCCCTTTCCATTATCAGGAAAATGGACTCGAGCTGTTTCTTGACCCCCGGCTCTGCCAGCACCGCCTGCCTTTCCGCCGCCTTGGTCGCCAGGTGCCTCATCGTGAAGTTAACCAGCTCCTCCGGGTCGTCAATTCCGGCGGGCATCGCCGCGACCTCGGGCGGGAACTGCCCCCCGGTCTTGAGGTACTTCTCGAGGATGGACTTCCGCCCCACGAAAAGCGGGACGACCATCTTGGGAAAAACCACGATGTCCCGCAACGGAAGAAGCGGAAGCGTCGCCGGCAACCGAAACTTGGGGGGGCTTTCCGCGTCGCTCATGACGTCTCCGGGCCGGTCAGCCGGCCTTTTTCTTGAAGCTTATCATCGGCTGGGTTTTGTTCTTGATGGCCTCCTCGTTGACCATAACCTCCTCGATCTCGCTGTTGGACGGGATGTCGTACATTATTTGCAACATGGCCCTCTCCAATATGGCCCTCAGCCCCCTCGCGCCGAGCTTCCGGCTGATCGCCTCCTGGGCGATCGCCCTTATGGCGCCGTCCGAAAACTTCAGGGCGACGTTGTCAAACGCGAAGAGCTTTTTGTACTGTTTCACGAGCGCGTTTTTCGGCTCGAGAAGGATGCTAACAAGGGCCTGTTCGGTCAGCTCCTCCAGCACGGCCACCACGGGAAGCCTCCCTATGAACTCCGGTATGAGCCCGAACTTGAGCAGGTCCTCCGGCTGGGTTTCGACGAGGAGGTTGGCCTTCTTTTCCTTCTTGGAAACCACCTGTCCGCCGAACCCTATGGACTGCCTGCCCAGCCTGTGCTCGACTATCTTGTCCAGGCCTACGAACGCGCCGCCGCAAATGAAGAGGATGTTCGTGGTGTCAACCTGCAAGAACTCCTGTTGGGGGTGCTTCCGCCCGCCCTGGGGCGGGACGTTGGCCACCGTCCCCTCGATTATCTTAAGCAGGGCCTGTTGCACCCCCTCGCCGGACACGTCGCGGGTTATCGAGGGGTTGTCGGTCTTGCGGCTAATCTTGTCTATCTCGTCTATGTAGACTATCCCCTTCTCCGCCTTCTCGATGTCGTAGTCCGCCACCTGAAGGAGCCGGTGGATGATGTTCTCCACGTCCTCGCCCACGTACCCGGCCTCGGTCAGCGTCGTGGCGTCCACGATGGTGAACGGCACCTTGAGCATTCTGGCAAGCGTCTGGGCCAGAAGCGTCTTTCCCGTGCCGGTGGGGCCTATCAACATTATGTTGTTCTTTTGGAGCTCCACGTCGTCCGCCCCGACGTTGGCCTCTATCCGCTTGTAGTGGTTGTGCACGGCCACGGCCAGCACCTTCTTGGCCTCGTCCTGGCCGATGACGTAGTCGTCCAGCACGGCCTTTATCTCGTGCGGTTTCGGCAGGCTTGAGAAGGCGGCGTTTTTCTCGCTGGTCCACTCCTCGACGATTATCTCGTTGCAGAGGTCTATGCACTCGTCGCATATGTACACCATCGGGCCGGCGATGAGTTTTTTAACCTCGGCCTGGCTCTTGCCGCAAAATGAACACCTAAGGTCCTTGTTTCCAATTTCCCTTTTCGGCGCCATAAAACTCCTTCTATTTTCCTTCTGCCTTCTTCTTCGCCAACTGCCTTGATTCTATCACCTCGTCGATGATTCCGTAAGCCTTCGCCTCGGCTCCGCTCATGAAGAAGTCGCGGTCGGAATCCACCTTTATCTTTTCCTCGGTCTGTCCGGTGTGCTTGGCGTATATCCCCTCCAGGATTGTCCGCAGGCGGTTGGTCTCCTTGGCCTGTATCTCGATGTCGGACGCCTGCCCCTGGTATCCGCCGGACGGCTGGTGGATCATCAACCTGGCGTGGGGGAGCGAGAAGCGTTTTCCCTTCGCCCCCGCCGCGAGAAGGAGCGAGCCCATGCTGGCCGCCTGGCCGATGCAGATGGTCTGTATGTCGGGCTTTACGAACTGCATCGTGTCGTAAATGGCAAGGCCGGCCGTGACGACCCCTCCGGGGCTGTTTATGTAAACGTAAATGTCCTGGTCCGGGTCCTCCGCCTCCAGGAACAACAACTGGGCTATGACGACGTTCGACACGTAGTCGTCTATGGGGGTGCCGAGGAATATTATCCTGTCCTTCAGGAGCCTCGAGTAAATGTCGTAGGACCTCTCGCCCCTCGCGGTTTGTTCGACAACTATCGGTATAAGCATCAGTCGTTCTCCTTAACTTCCGTTGGTTCGGCCGTTTTGTCGGCAATCTTCACCTTTCCGTATATGAACTTGAACACGCTCTCCTCCATGGCCTCCTTGAGGATGTACATGACGGCGTTTCTTCGGTCGTGCTCGTCCTTGGATTCCAGGAAGGACGCGTACTCGGAGCGCAGGGCGTTGAGTTTCTCCTCGTCCGGCGCGAGCTTTTCGGCCTTGCCTATCGACTCCAAAACGACCTCGTTCCGCGCCGCCTCCTCCCCCTTCTCGCGGCATCTCTTCTCAAATTCGGCCTCGTTGAAGCCGGGGGTCTTGCGAAGGTCCATCCCGAGCGACCTGGCGTTGCCGGCCTGGCGGTTCGCGTACATCTCCGAATAATGGGCCGCAAGCTTGGGGGGGAGGTCGAAAACCGCGCGCTCCCTGAATTTTTTTAATATGTCGGCCCGCAGTTTCTCCTCGGCGTGGTCGGCCTCGTGCTTTCGGAGGGCCTCGCTCAAACTGTCCCTAAGCTCCGCGGCGGTCTTGAACTTGGAATGGGCCGCCGCGAATTCGTCGTCGAACTCCGGCCGCCTCACCTCCTTGACGGAGTTTACCCTGACCTTGAAGTCGGCGTTCTTCCCGGCGAACTCGGCGTTTGGAAACTGCTTTGGCAATTTGACGCCGACTTCCTTTTCCTCGCCCGCGGACATCCCGACGATGTTCTTGTGCAGGTCGCGAAGGAGGTTCTTTTCGTCCGTCGAGAGGACCATCCGGTCCCCCTTGGCGCTCAGCAACCGCTCCTCCTTGCCGTCAACGGAGCCGGTCACGTCCAAAAATACGTGGTCCCCCTCGCGGGCCGCGCGCCCTTCCGCCGGGACAAGCTCGGCGAACCTGTCCAGGAGGGAATCAACCTCGTGTTGGAGGCTCTTCTCCGCGACCTTGCCGACGACCCTTTCAAACTCCCATCCGGCGAAATCCGGCATCGGGATTATCGGGAAGGTCTCGACGACGACGATGAACGATATCGGCTTCCCCTTCTCGACGCTGACGTCATGAAAGTCCGGCTCGCCAAAAACCTCGAGATGGTTTTCGGCGACGGCCGTCCGATATCCGTCGTTGATGAGTTTGTTGCCGACCTCGCCCAAAATGCTTTCCCCGTATAGGTTTTCAACGATGTGGCGCGGCGCCTTACCGGGCCTAAACCCCGGAATCTTAGCCTGTTTGGCCACCTGTCTCCATTGCGCCTCGGACTCGCTCGCCACTTTTTCCAGGGGTATTTCTATGGACAATTTTTTAACCCACGGTTGAACGTCGGTTATTTCCACCTTCATTCCGCTAACGGTTGCAGTCACTAAATCACTCCTTCATAAAACTGTTGCCAAGCCAAATTCTTCTTATAATACCCCGCTTTTTTCGGGGAACAAAGCGGAATGCTCCCCCGAGGGCGAGCGCGAAGGCGCCATTCCCGGCGCGGACAAAGGAGGGCCGCCGATAATTATCGGTGAATAAACCGGGCCGACCCGCTATATTTAGCGGTGAACCGTTGTCGCGAAAGTGGCGGAATTGGCAGACGCGCCAGACTTAGGATCTGGTGGGCAACCGTGGGGGTTCGAGTCCCCCCTTTCGCACCAAAAAAGGGAGGTCCGCAAGGGGTTCGAAACGGAGCCGACGGCGCGACCTATCAGCGAAGCTGAAACTCCCTCGCCTTTTTGGTGAGCGTGTTTCGGTTTATCCCCAGTAGTCTCGCCGCCTTTATCTTGTTGCCGCCGCACTTCTCCAGCGCCAGCCTTAGAAGCTCCTTCTCCACCCGCGCAACCGCGAGTCCGTGGATGTTCCCCGTCTCCCTCTCCATCATCCGGGCCAGCCATTCCTGCATCTCCTCGGGGGCCTCCTCGGCCCCCTTGCTGAAGTGCTCGGGCAGGAGCGGGTCGTCCGACGACATGACGAGCGCCCTTTTCACCGCGTTTTGAAGCTGGCGCACGTTGCCCGGCCACCCCCTTTTCTCCAGCTCCTCCAGCGCGGGCTCGGATATCTTCCGTCCGCCGCCGTGCCGTTTCATAAAATACGTTGCGAGAAGGCTTATGTCCCCCCTTCTGCTCCTCAACGGCGGCACGTGGATGGGAATGACATTGAGCCGGTGGAAAAGGTCCTCCCGAAAATGCCCTTGGGCGACCGCCTCCTCCAAGTTCCTGTTAGTCGCCGCCACGAACCGGACGTCTATCGGAACGGCCTTCCTTCCGCCGACGGGGGTGGTTTTCCCCTCCTCCAAAAGGCGTAAAAGTTTCACCTGCGTCTTCGGACTTATCTCGCCGATCTCGTCCATGAACAGGGTGCCGCCGTCGGCCTCCCTCAAAATGCCCGCGTTGTCGCGGTCCGCGCCGGTGAACGCCCCCTTCACGTGGCCGAAAAGCTCGCTCTCCATGAGGTCTTTGGGCATGGCGGAGCAGTTGACGGTGACGAACGGCCCGGCGGCCCTGTCGGAAAACTCGTGAAGGTTGCGGGCCACGAGCTCCTTGCCGCTCCCGCTTTCGCCGGTGATGAGAACGGTGAAGTGCGAAGCGGCGGCCCGGCCGATTTTTTTAAAAAGTTTTTGCATGGCGGGGCTCCTGCCGATTATCTCGAAGTCCCCGCTTTCCGCGAACGGCAGCACCTCCTCCGGCGCGGTCTTGGCCAGGGCCAGCCTGCGCTCGATGCGGTCGAGTATCTGCTCCACCTCGTCCAAATCGAGGGGTTTCACCAGGTATTCGAACGCCCCCTTCTTGACGGCCTTCACGGCGTTGTTCATCGTGGCCTCGGCCGTCATCACCACGCAGGTGCATTGTCGGCGGTTCTGTTTTATCCAGACCAGAAGGTCCAGCCCGCTTCCGTCCGGCAGTCGTATGTCTATGAACGCGGCGAAGAACTGCCCCCCTTTTCGAAGTGTTTCCTCGGCCTCTCCGATCGTGGAGGCCGCGGTGACGGCGTACCCCTTCCTTTCCGCCGCCCTGCCCAGGACTAGGCGGATCGACGCCTCGTCGTCGACGATCAGTATGTTTTTTTCGCGCTTCATAAGCACGCGCCGCGAAGCCCGCCGACGTCAGCCGTTTTTTTCGCCGGCGGGGGGGACAATGTTCTTCTCGATGAGGTGCCCGGGCAGTAGCTCTTGGTATTCCAGCACCTCCTTCTTAAGGGACGCCAGCTGTTTTTTTTGCCTTCGTATTATGGCCCTGAGCCTGAACTGCTCCAACGCGCAGAAGATCATGGCGACCGCCATCCCCGTCGCGGCGGCCGTGAGAAGGGCGTAGAAAAAGGGCATCGGGCCGTAGTTCACGCCGAAGTAATAATGGAAGGCGACCTGCGGCTCCATGTTCTGAAGCGCGAAGGTGACAAGAACCACCAGCAGGGCCAGGCCGACCAAAAAGCGAAAAGTGCCCACGGCTCAATCCCCCGCCGGCTTTCGCGCGGGTCGGGCGGCCGTGCGCGCCGCCCCGGCCGGGCCGGACGGCGGCGGCGCGTTGAAGCTTTCGCGCGCCCTCCGCCACGGGGCGTAGGATTCCCCCATCAGGGCCTTTCGTTGCGCGGCGTACTTCGCGCGAATCTCCTCAAGCTCCACGCGGGCCCTTTCCATCTCCTCCTCCACCCGGAACAGGGTGTTCAGCTCCGCCTCTATTTGTTCGTCCGGAGCCTCCGTGGTCCTCCCCTCCTTGTAGGCGGAAAAAAAACGCTCGCCTATGCGCGAAAACGAGCCGCGGCGGATTTCGCCGTAATTGACCAGAATCAGCTTGTGGAGAAAAAGGTCCTTCTGCTCCCTAAGATGGGTCAGAAAAACCGCGAGGTATTTCCTAAAATCTTCCCACATGTTCAGCGGGGCTTTTCAGCCTGGGGGGCGGGCTGGTCCGGGGTCGGCTGGGGGACGGCGGACTGGGCGGACTCGCCCGGCCCTTTTTCCTCAAGCGAGTAAAGGATGTCCAGCGTTTCGTTGCGCATGGTTTCTATCTTGTTTCGCAAATCCGGCTCCGAGCCGAACTCGACGGCCATCGAGTCCAAAAGCCGCAACGTGCGGGTGAGCTCCAGCTTCATCGCGGTCGGCGCGGGGCCGCCCGTGTGCCTGAGCTCGCCCACGGCCGTGAGCGCCTGGTTGGCCCAGTTTTCGACGTTCCTTATGTTTAGGTTGGAGCGGTAGAAAAACACCGCCGCAAGCACCAACGCCGTTATCCCCAGCACCAGGCTGGTGACGGAGAGGGATGAAACCGGCCTAGGAGGTTCCTCGGCCGTTGGTTTTTGCCTTTTTGGCTCTGCAAAAATCGGCCGCTCGGCCGGCGGGTACTTGGCCGATTCCCCGCTGGTCCCGCTCCTTTCCCGCTGGGCCGCCTGGCTGTTTTCCGGCGGAATTTCCGAAAAGCCCCACGGAGTTTCTTCCATGCCGACAGTCTACAAGAAGTGGCCCCGACCCACAAGTCGTAAGCCCTCCGGATGAACAATGATGACCGCCGTTGCGCGGGAGAGGCGCGCGAGGGGGACGGGGACGAAAATCGGCGCTAAAAACGGCCTCGCGACCGGCTAGGCCAGCCTCAACAGCAGGCCGATTGCGCCCCCCGCGGCTATCAGGGCGGGTTCAGGGATTTTTTTTGAACCGGAACACCACCACGATGCTCGCGACGAAGATTAGGACCGTCGGAAGGTCGAAGACCGACCTTTTCCCGAGCACGATGACGGAGCCCGCGATGGCCCCTATCGCCGAGGCCGTCACGCCCTCGACCGCCGCCCTTATCTGCGGGTTTTTCGCGAGGCTCCGGTAGTAGGGCGCCGCCAGAACCACCACGAGGTAGCAGGGCAGAAAAACGCCCGCCGCCGCCAACACCGCCCCGGCAAGCCCGCCGACGAGCCACCCGATGAACGCCACGGTTATCACGACCGGGCCGGGTGTTATCATCGCCACCGCGACGGCGTCAATGAACTCCCTTTCCGTCAGCCAGTGGTATTCGTTCACCACCCCGCCGTGGAGGAACGGCACTATCGCGAGTCCGCTCCCGAACACCACCGCGCCCGCCTTTGTGAAGAAAAGCAGGACGTCCCAAAGGGCGCCCACGGTGGCGGGCCCGTGCATTCCGGACAAAAGCCACGCCGGCGCCGACGCGAACGCGGGGGTTCCCAAAACGCGCCCGGGCGGAGCCTTGACGAACATCGCAATCACCCCGGATACGACGAACAGCCAGATGTACTCGGCCTCGTACCAGGCTGTGACCGCCGCGCTAACGGAAAAAATGGCCCACAACAGGGCGTCCCTGCGGATCGTCCTTCCGACGAGCTTGTACGCGCTGTTGGCGATGATTGCGATGACGGTCGCGCCGATTCCGTAAAAGAGCGCCTGCAACGCCGCCAGCCCCTCGAACCGGACGTA
>JACQBU010000041.1 GCA_016194375.1 Nitrospinota bacterium | reverse complement strand
TGGACGCCGACCCGGAGATAAAGGGCGTCCTGACGCAGGCCACCGAGTCCAGCACCACCGTGAAACACCCGGTCAGGGAGATCGCCGAGATAACCAGGGGGCGGGACGTCCTGCTCGTCGTGGACGGCATAACCGGCGTCGGCGTGTTTGACGTGCCGATGGACGACTGGGGTGTGGACGTGCTTATCTGCGGCTCGCAGAAGGCGATGATGCTCCCACCCGGGCTTGCGTTCATCGCCCTCAACGACAGGGCCTGGGCGCGTGCGGACAAGTGCAAGAACAACAGGTTTTACTTCGACCTCAAGCGGGAGCGGAAGAACCTGAAGGACAAGACCACCGCCTACACGCCCGCCGTGTCGCTGATATACGGGCTTCGCGAGGCGCTGTTGATGATGGAGGAGGAGACCTACCCGAGGGTGTTCGAAAGGCACGCCGCGCTCGGCCGCGCCGTGCGGGCCGGAACGGCCGCGCTCGGGCTCGCCCCCGTGACGAGGCAGTACAGCGAGGCGATGACCGGCGTGTTCCTGCCGGAGGGCGTCAACGGCAAGAAGTTCGTGAAGGCGTTGCGCGACGACTTCGGCGTGACCTTCGCCGGCGGCCAGGACGCGTGGGACGGCAGGATAGTCCGGGTCGCGCACCTGGGGTATTTCGGCGAGTTCGACATGATAATAGCGATGTCCGCCCTGGAGATGGCGCTGGAGAAGTTCGGGGTCAAGGTGAAGTTCGGCTCCGGGGTGGCCGCCGCCCAGGAGGTTCTCCGCGACAGGTTCGAGGTAAAGTGAGATGACGAGGAAGTTCAAGGTTCTGGTAAGCGACGACGTCTCCGAAAACGGGCTGGCAATCCTCCGGAAGAGCCCGCTCATCGAGGTGGTCGTAAAGACCGGCATGAAGAAGGACGAGCTCATAGGCGAAATCCCGCGGTACGACGGGCTCCTCATCCGCTCCGCCACGAAGGTCACGGCGGACGTCATATCGGCCGCGAAAAACCTCAAGGTCGTCGGCAGGGCCGGCGCCGGGGTGGACAACGTGGACATAGACGCCGCGAGCAAGCGCGGCATAGCGGTGGAGAACACCCCCGGGGGGAACACCGTCACCACCGGCGAGCACGCCATGGCGCTCATCTGCGCGCTCGCGCGGAACATCCCGCAGGGGACGGCCTCCACGAAGGCCGGCAAGTGGGACAGAAAGCTCGTCGGCGTGGAGCTCATGGGAAAGACGCTCGGGGTTGTCGGCATAGGGCGCGTGGGCTCCGTGGTGGTCAGGCGCGCGCAGGGGTTCCAGATGCACTGCATAGCGTTCGACCCGTTCATCTCCGCCGAGAAGGCGTCGGAGCTGGGCGTGGAGCTGGTCACGCTCGACGAGCTCTACAAGAGGGCGGACTTCATCTCCGTCCATTCCCCGCTAACACCCGAGACCAAGCACATGATAGCGGCGAAACAGTTCGCCATGATGAGGGACGGCGTCAGGATAGTCAACTGCGCCCGCGGCGGGATAATAAAGGAGGACGACCTGGCCGACGCCATAAACTCCGGCAAGGTGGCCGGCGCCGCGCTCGACGTGTTCGAGCAGGAGCCTCCGGCGGCGGACAACCCGCTGTTGAAGTTGCCGCAGGTCATATGCACCCCGCACCTCGGCGCCAGCACCAACGAGGCGCAGGAGAACGTGGCGATAGCCATAGCCCACCAGCTCGTGTCGTTTTTCGAGGACGGCGTCATAATGAACGCCGTCAACGTGCCCGACGTGGACCCCGAGGTCCTAAAAAAGATAAAACCGTACCTGACGCTGGCCGAGAAGCTGGGGAAGTTCGTGTCCCACATAAGCGGGCACGGGGTCAAGGAGATAGAGATAGCCTCGAGCGGCGAGATAGCCGACATGGACATAAAGCCGCTTGCCACCTCGGCGCTCAAGGGGTTTTTGTCGTTCTTCGCGGGGGACGACGTGAACTTTGTGAACGCGCCGTTCGTGGCGAAGGACCGGGGCATAGAGGTCAAGACCACGGTTAGCAGGAAGGCGGTCAACTACACAGGGCTCCTCACGTTGCGCGTAATCACGGACGAGGGGGAGAACGTCATCTCCGGCGCCATCTTCGGCAGGTCGGAGCCCAGGATAGTCAACATAAACGGGATACACATCGAGGCCGTGCCGGAGGGGAACCTGCTGATGTTCACCAACGTGGACAGGCCGGGCGTAATCGGCGCGCTGGGCACCTACCTCGGGCAGAAGGGGATAAACATCGGCCAGTTCCACCTCGGACGCTCCCAGCCGTTCAAGGACGCCATAAGCATCGTCAACGTGGACTCCGAGCTCGGCGCGGACGTCGTGGACGGCGTGTTGAAAATCCCGAACATGCTTAAAGCCTGGGCCATCAAACTTTGAAGCCGCACATAACCGCCATTCCCCAGGGGACCCGGACGTTCTTGTTCGAGGAGGCGGAGTTAAAACGCCGGATAGAGCAGGAGATACACGCAAGGCTGAAGGAAAGGGGTTTTCAGGAGATAGTGACCCCCCTGCTCGAGTATTACGACTCCGCCGCGGTCGCCCTGGGGGACGAGGCCGGCAGGATAATAAGGTTCGCCGAGGAGGAGTCCGGCATGGCGATGGCGCTTCGGGCGGACATCACCTCGCAGGTGGCTCGCTCGGCCGCCACGCACCTCGGCAAACTGCCGTTGCCGCTCAAGCTTTGCTACAACGGACCGGTTTTCAGGCGCGCCCAAAAGGGGAAGGGGGAGCAGTACGTCCTCAACCAAAGCGGGATGGAGATAATCGGGGAGCCTGCCCCCGAGGGGGACGGCCGCATAGTGGAGGCGATAATGGCCTGCATGAAGGCGGTGGGTCTTGAGTCTTACACCTTTTCCGTCGGCCACGCCGGGATATTGGGGTTCTTGTTGAATGAAATCCCCCCGGCCAGCGCGGGGAAAATCAAGACCGCCATATCAAAAAAGGACAAGGCCGCGCTCGCCCGCGAGCTGGACAAAAGCGGCGTCGACGCAAGGACCTCCGGCGCCGTGGCCGGCCTTGCGGGGCTTTGCGGCGGCGTCTCGGTGCTGGACGAGGCGGAGCGCCTTTGCGGCTGGCACGACGGGGCGGCCTCGGCGGTCGGGAACCTGAAAAGTTTTTTGAGGCTCGCCGAACCGGCGGGATTCGAAAAGCGGCTCGTGCTTGATTTCGGCGAGACGCGCGGCCGGGGCTACTACACGGGCATAATAATGGAGATTTTTTCCGATTCGATGCCCGCCCTGGGCGCGGGCGGAAGGTACGACAACCTCGTGGGAAGGTATGGGAAGGACCTCCCCGCGGTCGGGTTCGCCTTCGACGTCGAAAGGCTCATGGAGGCGGTGACGCGCCAAAACGCGCGTTCCAAGAGGGAGCGCTAAGATGCCGGTCAACATAATCGTCGGAATGCAGTGGGGGGACGAGGGTAAGGGGAAGATTGTCGACATCCTCAGCGAGGACCACGACATAATAGCCCGCTACCAGGGGGGCGCGAACGCCGGCCACACCGTGGTGATAAACGGCGTGAAATTCGTCCTTCACCTCATCCCCTCCGGCATCCTGCGGGAGGGGAAGACGTGCCTCATCGGCTCCGGGGTGGTGGTGGACCCGCAGTCCCTTTTTTCCGAGATGGAGCTGTTGGAGAAGGGGGGCGTGAGGACGGAGGGCCGCCTTATAATTTCGCCGCGCGCGCACTGCATACTGCCCGTGCACAAGGACATGGACAAGGCCAACGAGTCCAGAAAAGGCCAGAAGAAGATAGGCACTACCGGCAAGGGGATCGGCCCCTCCTACGCCGACAAGACCGCCAGAATCGGGATACCGATGTTTTACCTGTCCGACGAGAGAAAGCTGGAGTCCGCGGTCCGCTCCCTGCTGGAGGTGAAAAACTCCCTCCTGACCGGATTTTATTCGCAGAAAAGGCTGGACCCTGAGGGTTTGCTGGCCGAAATCAGGGGCTTCGCGAAGCGGCTGGCCCCGCTGATTGGGGACACCCGCACCGTTTTGCGCGACGCGATGAACGCCGGCAAGAACATACTTTGCGAGGGGGCGCAGGGAACCATGCTCGACCTCGACCACGGCACGTACCCCTACGTGACGTCCTCCTACACCGTCTCCGGCGGGGCGTGCGTGGGGCTTGGGATTCCGCCCCGCAGGATTGACAAGGTCATCGGCGTTGCGAAGGCCTACACCACGAGGGTGGGCGAAGGGCCGTTCCCGACCGAGCTTTCCGACTCCGTGGGGGCGAAAATACGGGAGGACGGGGCGGAGTTCGGCGCCACCACCGGCAGGGCGCGCAGATGCGGCTGGTTCGACGGGCCGGTGGCGCGCTACGCGACCGAGATAAACGGAGTGGACGAAATAGCGCTCACGAAACTGGACGTGCTCGACGGCCTGGATCCGCTCAACGTCTGCGTGGCGTACAAGGTCGGCGGAAAGACGGTCGAGAGGATAAACGACGACCTGTCCATACTGGAGAGGGCCGAGCCGGTTTACAGGCAGTTCGACGGGTGGAAATGCAAAACCGCCGGCACGACGGAATTTGCGAAACTGCCGGAAAACGCGAAAAGGTACGTCGGATTCCTGCAGGAGCAGTCCGGCGCAAAAATCGGAATCATATCCACCGGGCAGGGCAGGGAATCCACGATATTGCCCGGCAAATGAGGAGCCGATGAGGGACCATTCGTTGCTGGCCGACTCCCACGCGCACCTGAACAACCCCGACTTCAAGGACGACCTCGACGAGGTCGCAAAATCGCTCGGCGGAATGCTGGTGTTGAACGCGGCGTACGACGTCGAGTCGGCGCGGAAGGCCGTGGAGATAGCGGAACGATATCCGAACATGTACGCGTCCGTCGGAATTCATCCGAACGACTCCGGCAAGGCCACCGAGGAGGACTTTCGGGCCCTCGGGGAGCTTGCAAGACACGAGAAGGTCGTCGCCATAGGCGAAACCGGGCTGGACTACTTCAGGAACAGGACCGACGCCGAGACCCAGAAAAAATCATTGCTCCGGCACCTCGAGCTGGCGGAGAGGGCGAATAAGCCGGTGATAATCCACTGCCGCGACGCGTTTGCGGACGTCATGCCCATTTTGGAGGGGAACGCAAGAACCGGCGGCGTCATGCACTGTTTTGCGGAGGGGCCTGACGAGGCCGGGGCCGTGATGAAAATCAGGTTTTTCGTATCCTTCGCCGGAAACGTCACCTATCCCAAGGCGGAAAAACTGCGGTCGGCGGCGAAGGCGGTGAAGTCGGACTTTTTGCTGATGGAGACGGACTGCCCGTACCTCGCCCCGCAGTCGGCGCGCGGCAGGCGGAACGACCCGCGCCTCGTCGCGGAGACGGCCGAGACGCTCGCGCGCGTCAGGGGCGTTTCCTTCGACGACGTCGCCCGCATCACGCGGGTGAACTTCGAGAGGCTTTTCCTCAAAAAGCGGCAGGAGGGGGAGATAATTTATTGGATACGGAACTCGCTTTACGTCAACGTCACCCGCTCCTGCACCAACCGTTGCGTGTTCTGCCCGCGGGTGGAGAACCCGGTGGTCCAGGGGCATTACCTGGGCGTGGCGCGGGACCCGTCGGCGGAGGAGATAATCGACGCCGTCGGCGACGACCGACCCGACGAGGTGGTGATGTGCGGGTTCGGCGAGCCGACCATGAGGCTGGACGTGGTGAAGGCCGTGGCGGCGGAGATGAAAAAAAGGGGGCTCAAGGTGCGCCTCAACACCAACGGCCAGGGGAGCCTCATAAACAAGAGGGACATAGTGCCGGAGCTCGTCGGCCTGATAGACGTCGTTTCGGTCTCGCTCGACGCGGCGGACGAGGGGACCTACAACAGGATATGTCTGCCCGCCGACCCGAGGCGCGCGTTCGAGGCGGTGTGCGAATTTACGAGGAGGTCGCGCGACCTCCTGCCGAAAACGGTCGCGACCGCCGTCGTCCTTCCGCCGCGGGAGGTTGACATAAGCGCGGTCAAAAAATTCGCGGAGGAAACGCTTAAGGTTCCGTTCCGCGCGCGCGAGCTGGACCTGGTGGGATGACGCGGTTTCTGATAGTGGCGGGCGAGGTGTCCGGCGAAATATACGGCGCCAGGCTCATGCGCGAAATAAGGGAGATTCTCCCTGGGGCGACGTTCGTCGGCCTGGGCGGCGACAAAATGGCGCGGGAGGGGCTGGACCTTCTCTACCATTGCCGCGACATGGCGGCAATCGGCGTTGTGGAGATGTTGTCCAAGACCAGGTTTTTCATGGGCGTCATAGAGAGCGTGCGCCGAAAGATAAGGGCGGGGGAGTTCGACGCGGTGATACTGATTGATTATCCGGGTTTCAACTTCAGGGTGGCCCGGACCGCATGGGAGCGCGGCCTCCCCGTTTTTTACTACGTCCTGCCTCAGATATGGGCGTGGCGGCGATACAGGATGCGGGCGATGAAAAAATGGATGGACACCGTCATATCCGTGTTTCCGTTCGAGCCGAAATTCTACGCCGAATACGGGATGACCGCGCATTTCGTGGGGCACCCGATGGTGGACGAAATCGCCCCGGCGGACGTCGCCGCCCGCAGGGTAAAGAACGTGACCGACGACTCGCACGGCGTCATAGCGGCGTCGGACCTGTTGATAGCAAAGTCCGGCACCTCGGTCCTCGAGGCCGCGCTGTTCGGGACGCCCGCGGTGGTGGTCTACCGAACGTCCCACGTCTCCTACTGGCTCGCCAAAATGCTTGTGAAGGTCAAATACTCCGCCATCCCCAACATCATCGCCGGCAGGGAGATCGTGCGGGAGTTCCACCAGTCGAATTTCACCCCGGAAAGGGTCGCCCGACATTCGTTGGAGATGCTCGGGCACCCGGAGTTGATGGCGGAGGCGCGAAGGGAGATGGAGTCGGTGCGCGAAAAACTCGCCGGAAAAGGGGCCGCAAAACGCGCCGCCGCCGTCGTCGTGGAGAGGCTCCTGAAACTCAAGGCGAAGCCGGGCGGGCCGCGGGGCTGAGCGGGGGCGAACGGGCCGGACTACCGCGCCCTGTTCAAACGCTCCAGACGGCTTTGAACCTCGTCCCTCGAGCCGCCGAAAATGGCGACGTCCAAGGAGCCCGTTAGGCCGGACGCCGACAGGTTGAACGGAAGGAACCCGCTTTTTCCTCCGGGATCCAGCAGGTTTTCTTCGCCGACCATCTCGACGACGGTTTTGAACGTAAGCCCCCGGGGGGCGGATATTTTGACGGTCTTAAAAAACGGCGCGTCGAGCTTTTTTTGCGCGGCAAGAACGGGCGTCGAGGTGTTTTCCCTCATGTTCAGCTCGGCGGGGTACGCCTTTTCCCCGTCCATCACGACGTCCGCCCCGAAAAAGCCTTTGCCGCCCATTTCGGATATGCGCCCGGCGAGTTTTTCGGAGAGTTCCATGCCGCCGTCGGGGACGCCGCCGCCCCCCTCGTTCCCCTCGTGGACGTATCCGTCGCCCAACACCTGCCTGCTCGCCCCGTAAAAAGCGCTCCCGCCGTCGCCGTCCAATATGAACTGAAAGTTCCAGCCCTCCGCCCCCTCGATGAACTTGGAGGCGAAGTAGCGCGTTATGAACCTGTTCCTGGCCACTTTTTTGCTCATGGCAAGGACGTCCCCCTTGTCGCGCAGGACGAACGCCTGGCTTCCGCCGCAACTCTCGTTCCCGCGCACGAACAGTTTTTGGTGCCTCTCCAGCATCCCCTCGAGGACGCCATCGAGCCGGGAGGAACGGGCCTGCACGCGCGGTATCGCGTCGAGCTCGAGGTCCTCCTCCAGCCGGATGAGGAAATAAAGCGCGTTGAACAGCCGCGTAAGCGCGGGGTTCGTGGTCGTTCCCGGCAGTCCAACCTCCCGCGCCAGCGCCTCCTCCTCCTCGAGGTGCACGTAAAACCGCGCCTCGGACGGGGCGAGTTGCCTGATTCTTTCAAGGGCGGGCCAGTCGTTGAGGACGTCCTCGGCGAAATTTCCGCCTTCCCCCCGGCAGACGATTATCTCGCGCGTGCCGAGGCCGCGTTCGAGCAGAAAGTCCAGGTAACCGGGGTCCGGCGCGGCGGGCAAAACTATCGCGTCCCGGGCGGAGCACCCCAGCAGGGCGCGTTCGGAGAGCGCCTTCAGTATTTTGCGGTACTGGGAGCGCCTGTAGTTTAGCGTCCTGAAAACCTCCGCGCCGTGCGGCAGGTGGACCGCCGGGATGTAAATCCCGCCCATCAGGGGCGCCTTTTGGGTTTGAAATCCTTTTTGTCCAGCCCGAACTGCCTCACCTTCCTGTACAGGGTCTTCCTATCCATCCCGCTGAGCCCGCACGCCTCCCGCATCGAGCCGTTCGCCTTGGTTAGGACGGCGGATATGTACTCCCTTTCGTAATGCTCCATCACCCTGTCCTTCATTGAGGCGTAGTCGAGCCCGGCCAGGTCCTTTATTACCGGAGGGGAGGGGGTCGTCGCATCAGTCCCCTCCCCCAACGGGACGTCCTTTATGACGTCGCCGTCGCAATGAAGGACGGCGCGCTCCACGACGTTTGCAAGCTGTCGCACGTTGCCGGGCCAGCCGTAGGCCGCCATTTTTTCCGTCGCCTCGGGGGAAAAGGAGTCCACGTTCGGCTTGTGGAACAACCCCGCGTATTTTTTTAAAAAATGTTCCGCCAGCACCGGCACGTCCCCTCCCCTTTCGCGGAGCGGCGGTATCCTAATGGGGATGACGTTGATGCGGTAGAGCAGGTCACGTCGGAAGCTTCCGGCCTGGGCCATCTTAAAAATGTCCCGGTTGGTGGCGCAGACTATCCTGGCCCTCATGGGCGCCGGTTTTTCGCCGCCGACCCGGTAAAAGCTCCCCTCCTCCAAAACTCGGAGGAGTTTCGCCTGCAACAACGGGGATATGTCGCCCATCTCGTCCAGAAAGATTGTGCCGTCGGCCGCCAGCTCGAACTTGCCGCTTCTCCTGCCCGCGGCCCCGGTGAAGGCGCCCCTCTCGTGCCCGAAAAATTCGGTCTCCAACAGCGTCTCCGGCGCGGCGGCGCAGTTTACGGCCACGAAGGGCTTTTTAGCGCGCGGACCCGCGTCGTGCAAGGCCCGCGCCACCAGCTCCTTGCCGACGCCGGTCTCCCCCAGTATCAGCACGGTGCTGGGCGCGCCCGCCGCCTTCAATACGAGCTCCTTGACGTCGCATATCGCGGGCGAGGACCCCAGGATGGACGGGACGTCCCTCGGCGCCTCTTGGGCGGCCGTGGGCGGAATCCGCGCCCCGGTTTTCAGAAGCCGGCCGACCGACTCCGCGTCGAACGGGTGTTCGACGACCTCGGCGGAGAGGCCGTACCTGGAAACGGTCGCGTCCACCTCCGCGCGCATTACGCGCGGGACGCTTATGATGATCCTGCCGACGTTTTCGACCGCCGGGGGGAGCGGAAGGGAGTCGAACCCGGCCATGAGCGCGTCGAACCTCTCCCGCTCCAGGACGGCCCCGGCCTCGGCGGCGGAGAACGCCGCGCGCGCGGAAAACCCGGCGGCCTCGACGATTTGGCGCAGTTCCGCCGCCCTGTGCAGGTTTTTTTCATAAATAAGGACGCGCCTGGAAGCCACTTTTAAACCTCGGTTCCCTCTGAAGCGGACAAACGGGCCGTTAACGAACGGCGGGGCGCGCGAACAAGGCGACGATGCGCATGGTCGGGGTCATTTCACGGGCCTGTCGCCGATGGTCGCGAGGCGCTTGTTTGCGTCGTCCATCCTTGTCATAAGCGATTTTATGATGGTGAATGCGATGTCCGTGTGGTTTTCGATGGTCTCGCGAAGTTTGTCGCCGGGGAACACCTTGACCACGCTCTTTCCCTTGGAGCGAATCGTGGCGGCCCGCGGCTGGTTTAGCAGGGCGGACATCTCGCCGAAATAATCGCCGGGCCGGGTTATTTCGCCCACCATGCGGCCGGACTTCGTAATCAAAAGCCCCCCCTGCAGGAGCTGGTAGAAGTTCTTGTCCGTGTTCCCCTCGCGGATTATGAGGTCGCCGTCCTCGAACACCAGTTCGTCGGGGTTGAGGAGGTAGGCCGGCAGGGCCTCCTTGGCCAGCACGGTGTTGCCAAGCACCTCCTCGAGCGTGGTGACGGACTCCAGCATCTTGTTCAGGCCGTCCCGTCGGAGGGTTATCATCCCCTCCTTGATCGCGATCTTTCTTAGCACGTCCTCCGACACCTTGGCCGAGATGGCCTGCTTGACGGCGTCGGTGCACTCCATAAGCTCGAAGTTTCCGACGCGCCCCTTGTACCCGCCGTTGCAGTCGGGGCAACCCTCCCCCTTGTATATCTTCACGTTGGGGAGCTCCTCCTTCTGGTAGCCGGCCTCGAGCAGGACCTTGAGCGGAACCCCCTCGACCTGCCTTTTGCATTTGGTGCAGATTCTGCGGAGGAGCCTCTGCGCCACGATGAGTATCAGGGAGCTTGAGACCATGTAGGGGGGGATGCCTATGTCTATTATGCGCGCCACCGTGGCGGGACAGTCGTTAGTGTGGAGCGTGCTGAACACGAGGTGCCCGGTTATCGAGGCCTTCACGGCTATTTCCGCCGTCTCCAGGTCGCGGATTTCGCCGACCAGTATTATTTCCGGGTCCTGCCGGAGGAACGACCTGAGAGCGGCGGCGAAGGTCAGCCCCACCTCGTTGCGGACCAGCACCTGGTTTATCCCCTCGAAGTTGAACTCGACCGGGTCCTCGGCGGTCAGAATCTTCACGTCCTCCGTGTTGAGGGCGTTGATCGCTGAATAAAGGGTGTTGGTTTTTCCCGAGCCGGTGGGGCCCGTCACCAGCACGAGCCCCTGGGGCGCCTCGATTGCCTTGTTGAACTTCACCAGCGCGTCCTGCGAAAAGCCGAGCTTGGTGAGGTCTACCTGGAGTTTGCCGGGGTCCAGAAGGCGCAGGACGACGGACTCGCCGAAAAGCGTCGGCAGGATGGACACGCGGAAGTCAACGACCCGCGTCCTGGATATCTTTATCTTTATGCGCCCGTCCTGGGGCACCCTTTTTTCCGCTATGTTGAGGTTCGACATTATTTTTATGCGGGAGATGAGCGCGTTCCTCATCTGGAGCGGCAGGGCCATGACCTCCGCAAGCGAGCCGTCCTTTCTGTACCTGACCCGCAGTCTTTTCTCGTAGGGCTCTATGTGTATGTCGGAAACGCCCTGGTTGACCGCCTTTACGAGTATGCCGTTCACCAGTCTTATGAGCGCCGCGTCGCCCGCGCCCACGCCCCCCTCGTCGAGCTCCTTTTCCTCCGGGGCTATTTCAAGCTCGTCCTCGACGCTGGATATGATCTCGCCCAGGTCGAAGCCCGCGTCCGCTTTTTCACCCGGTCTGGCCTCGGCCGCCGCCCCCGCCTCCTCCTCGGGGGGCAGGACCGTTTTGTACTCTTCGTCCGATATGCCGTAGTATTTCTTGTAGGCGTCCGCTATGTCCTTAAGGCGCGCTATTTTCGTCTTTACGGAGAGTTTCGTCTTGGCCACGACCTCCTCGACCGCCGCGAGGTTGGTCGGATCCGCCATCGCCACGCTCAGCGAGCCGCTTTCGACGCCGAGCGGCAGGAGCAGGTGGGCCTTTGCCATTTGAAAATCCACAAGCTTTAGCGTTTCGGCGGACGGCTTCTCGAGCGCGAGGTCCGCGACCGGCACCAGCAGGGTGCGCGAGACGAACTGGATTATGGCGTCCTCGGAGATGTAGCCGAGCCTGACGAGGGTGGTGCCTATCCAGCCCCCCTTTTTCTTTTGGAGCTCCTCGGCCTCCTTTAGCTGTCGGCCGGTTATCCTGCCGTCCTTGCGAAGCAGGTCGGTGAGCCTTTCGCGCTTCGTGTCGTCCTGAATCGTCTTCTTAAAGCTCGACTTTCTCTCGTCGACGACGGCCATTTAGAAAATTCCTCCTCTTGTCGGCATTGTTTTGAATTATAGCATTAATTCGGCCTTGTTGGGCGCGGGGGCGGGATGAGGCCGAAAAATCGGGTTATTTTGGGTTTTTGTCGCGTTGGCGAAAGATTTTCGCCCCCACCTTCCTAAGTTTTTCCTCTATGTGCTCGTAGCCGCGGTCCAGGTGGTACACTCGCCTTACGCGGGTTTTTCCGCTCGCGGCAAGCCCGGCCACGACGAGCGACGCGCTGGCCCTGAGGTCGGTGGCCATCACCTGCGCCCCGGACAGTTTTTCGACGCCGTGTACGAACGCGTTTTTCCCCTTTAGCGTGATGTTGGCGCCCATCCTCCACATTTCGGCCACGTGCATATACCTGTTCTCGAATATGGACTCCGTGACGACGCTCGCCCCGTCCGCCAGCGCGAGCACCGCCATCGCCTGCGCCTGCATGTCGGTCGGAAAGCTCGGGTAGGGGTTGGTCTCCACGTCGGCCGGTTGGGGCCTCTTGGGGCCGGTTATCTCCAGCCAGTCCCTCCCCTCCGCGACCTTGCACCCCATCTCGGCGAACTTTAGCGTGACCGCCTCCACGTGCGACGGGTTGCACCCGGCGAGCCTCAGGTGGCCGCCCGTTATCGCGGCCGCCGCCATGAACGTGCCCGTCTCGACCCTGTCGGGAATTATGCTTATTTCCGCGGGCCTCAGCTCCTTCCCTCCGACTATCACCATCCTGTCCGTGCCGGCCCACCGGACGTCCGCCCCCATTTTGTTCAGCATTTCCGCGAGGAAGACCACCTCCGGCTCCTTGGCGGCGTTCTCCAAAATCGTCGTGCCCTTCGCCCCGACGGCGGCCATCATCAGGTTTTCTGTCCCCGTCACGGTCACGAGGTCGAAATAAACCTTCCGCCCCGAAAGGCCGTCGGGCGCGCTCGCGTTTACGTACCCCTCCTCGAGGCTTATTTCGGCGCCGAGGGTCTGGAAACCCTTCAGGTGCAGGTTTATCGGCCGTTCGCCGATGGCGCATCCGCCGGGAAGGGAGAGGCGCGACCTTCCCAGCCTCGCCAGCAACGGGCCGAGCACGAGGCACGACGCGCGCATCGTCCGCACGAGGTCGTACGGCGCCTCGCAGTCGGCCGTTAGGTTCTCGGTGTCGACGGTCACGACCCCGCCCCCCTCCTTTTTGACGTCCGCCCCCATCACCTTGAGGAGCTCCGTCATCGTGTCCACGTCCTTGAGGTCGGGCACGTTCGAAAAGGCGAACCGACCCGGGCAGAGGAGCGTGGCGGCCAGCGCCGGCAACGCGGCGTTCTTGGCGCCGGCTATCCTTATCTCCCCCTCCAGGCGTCGTCCGCCCTCGATCACTATCTTGTCCAAATCCGCTCCCCCGTTTCCTTATTTTTTGTCGGCCGTCGCGACCCGGTCGTGGCCGGCGAGGTCCCTGATAAACTCGACGTCGGACCAAACCGCCGGGTCGAAAAACTTCGAGACGGCGTCCTTTTGGTCAAACCCGATCTCGCAGAAAAACGTCCCGCCCGTCCTAAGTCGGCGGGCTGATTGGGCCACGAGTTCCCTTATCCCCCCGAGCCCGTTCTCATCGGCAAACAGCGCGACGCTCGGCTCGTATTTTCTTACCTCCACCTGCAACGCCCCGCTTAGGGCGAAATCCACGTAGGGGGGGTTCGAAACCACGACGTCGAAAAGTCCGCGCACACCCGACAAGAGGTCCGACCGCGCGAACGACACGTTGGCGGCCCCCAGCCGCCGGGCGTTTTCCCTCGCGACGCTTAGGGCGTCCTCCGAGACGTCCACCGCCTTTATCCGCCACGAGGGGCGCTCCAGGCCCAGCGTTACGGCTATGCACCCGCTTCCCGTCCCGACGTCGGCGACGGCGAGCGGCCTCTCGTTTGAGAAGCGTTCCAGCACGGCCTCGACCATCTCCTCCGTCTCCGGCCTCGGGACGAGCACGGACGAGTTGACGTTAAAAACGTGGTTGTGGAACCCCTTGCTCCCGGTTATGTAAAAGAGCGGCTCCCCCGCCGCGCGTCTTTCCAAAAGCCCTCGGAAACAGCCCGGGGCGTCCGCCGGAATCTCATCCGGCGGGTCCACCAGCATCTTCGACCTCTCCGTTCCCAGAACGTGCGCCAGCAACAACTGCGACTCGAGCTCCGGCGTCGGGGAGCCGGATTTTTCCAAAAGCGCCCCCCCCTCGGCGACTAGCGCGGCCAGCCGGCCTCGGGTCGGGATCATTTCGCGCCCGCCAGCTGGAGCTCCCGGGAGCGCTTGCGCAGGTTGTCGGCAAGCTCGTCCATGTCCCCGTTCATCAGTTCCTGCAGGTTGAAGAGGCTCAGGTTTATCCTGTGGTCGGTCATCCTCCCCTGCGGGAAGTTGTACGTCCGTATTTTTTCGCTCCTGTCCCCGCTACCGATTTGGGACTTGCGGGCCTGGGACTCCTTTTCCTTGTCCTGAGAAAGGTAGAAATCCTGCAGTCGCGTAAGAAGCACCTTCATCGCCTTGGCCCTGTTTTTAATCTGCGACTTTTCGTCCTGCATGGAAACGACCATCCCCGTCGGGATGTGTGTTATGCGCACGGCGGAGTCGGTGGTGTTGACGCTCTGGCCGCCGGGGCCGCTGGAGCGGAAGACGTCTATCCTAAGGTCGTTCGGGTTGATTTTGACCTCCTTTTCCTCCGCCTCCGGCAGGATTGCGACCGTGACGGTGGAGGTGTGGATCCGCCCCTGCGTCTCCGTCTTGGGCACCCGCTGGACGCGGTGCACGCCGCTTTCGTACTTGAACATTCCGTAGGCGCCCCTCCCCTCGATCGAGGCTATCACTTCCTTCGCGCCCCCCGCCTGCGAGGGGCTCACGCTCAAGGTCTCGACGACCAGCCCTTTTTTTGCGGCCCAGCGGGAGTACATGTTGAAGAGCTCCGCCGCAAAAAGCCCCGCCTCGTCCCCGCCGGTGCCGGCGCGTATCTCCATTATTAGGTTCTTGGGGTCGTTGGGGTCCTTCGGGACGAGGAGCTCCTTGAGTTTCTCCTCCAGCGCGGCGAGTTTTTGGGCTATGGCCTTGTTGTCCTCGGCGGCCATGGCGGAGAGCTCCGCGTCCTCGCCCGAGTCGGCCATCGCCTCGTTTTCGGCAAAAGTCTCCTTCAGCGACTTGTATTCGCGAAAGAGCGACACTGGCTCGGCGAGGTCGGAATGCTCCTTTCCGTACTTCTTGAAAAGCTCCTGGTTGGCCGCAGTCTCGGGGCGGCACAACAGCTCGTTGAGCTGTTCGTAGCGGTTTTCCAGGGCGCTTAACTTGTCAAACATGGCGCGGGGCGGGATAAAATCCCGTTGACGCAGGGGCGCGGACGTAAAAATGTACCTTCAAGGATCCCTTTGTCTCCGTGTCCCTGCGCCTGTGCGGTAAAAATTCCCCGGGATGAGGGGCTATTGGGATGCTTTGGCCACCCTGCGGCGGAACTTCTCCACCCTGCCGGCGGTGTCCACGAGCTTCTGCGTGCCGGTGTAGAACGGATGGCACGCCGAGCAGATGTCCACGTGGATTTCCTTCACGGCGGCCTTTGTCTCGGTCACGACCCCGCACCCGCAGATTATTTTCGAGTCCACGTATTCCGGATGAATTCCCTCTTTCATGATAAGTCTCCTCCTGATAATTAAGCGTTCATCGCGGCAAGGAACTTCGCGTTGTTCTTCGTCTGCCGCATCTTGTCCAAAAGCAGCTCCATGGCCTCCACCGGGTCCATCGGCTGTAAAACCTTGCGAAGGAGCCACACGCGCGCCAGCTCCTCCTGAGTGAACAGAAGCTCCTCTTTCCTCGTGCCGGAGCGGGTTATGTCTATGGCCGGGAAGATGCGCCTGTCGGCCAGCGGGCGGTCGAGGTGTATCTCCATGTTGCCCGTCCCCTTGAACTCCTCGAATATGACGTCGTCCATCCGGCTTCCGGTCTCCACGAGGGCGGTCGCGATGATTGTCAGGCTCCCCCCCTCCTCTATGTTGCGCGCCGCGCCGAAGAACCGCTTGGGCCTTTGAAGCGCGTTGGAGTCCACGCCGCCGGAAAGCACCTTTCCGCTGGGCGGCACTATGGTGTTGTACGCGCGGGCGAGCCGCGTGATGGAGTCGAGCAGTATGACCACGTCCTTGCCGTGCTCGACGAGGCGCTTGGCCTTTTCTATGACCATCTCGGCCACCTGGACGTGGCGCTGGGCCGGCTCGTCGAAGGTGGAGCTGATGACCTCCCCCTTGACGGAGCGCTCCATGTCGGTGACCTCCTCGGGCCGCTCGTCGATTAGAAGCACGATGAGGAATATGTCCGGGTGGTTTTTCGCGATGCTGTTGGCTATCGCCTGCAGGAGCATGGTCTTTCCGGTCCGGGGCGGCGCCACGATTATCGAGCGCTGGCCCATGCCAAGCGGCGTGAGCAGGTCCATGACCCTTGTCGAGAGGTTGCCGTCGCCCGCCTCCAGCTTTATCCGCTTGTGCGGGTAGAGAGGGGTGAGGTTGTCGAAGAAGGGCCTCGGTTTTTCGGGGTCGTGTTCCTCGCCGTTGATGTTCTCCACCTTCAGCAGGGCGAAGTAGCGTTCCCCCTCCTTTGGCGGCCTTATTTCGCCGGAGATGGTGTCGCCGGTCCGAAGGTCGAATTTTCGTATTTGGGAGGGGGAGACGTACATGTCGTCCGGGCCGGGCAGGTAGCTGGCGCTCGGGGCGCGCAGGAACCCGAATCCGTCCGGCAGGATTTCGAGCGTGCCCTCTCCGTAAAGCTGGCCCTGCTGGCCGCCGTCCGACTTGGTCTGGCCCTCGAGTATCTTGAATATCAGCTCCTGTTTGCGCAGGCCGCTTACGTCCCCGACGTTGAGGTCCCTGGCCATGGAGTTCAACTCCGCGACCGTTTTCTTTTTGAGTTCGGCGATGTTCATGTAAAAATTTTCAACTTTCAAAAAAATGGGTAAATAAAATAAGGTTGGATGCTGTTGACCGACCCCTAAGCGTTAAATGCTACGCGTAAAAAAAACCGTTTGCAAGAATGAAATTCTGCCACGACCCCGCCCGTTTGTCAAATTTTGCCGGGACAAGTAGTGTCTCAGTTTGAAAATAATCGAAAAAGAAGGGTGCGGGATTGCTTCGCTACGCTCGCAATGACAATTAGTTGTCATCGCGAGACCTCTGAAAGAGGTCGTGGCGATCCCCATAAATTTCAAACTGAGACACTACCCGGGGACGATTCCCGTCGTCCGCCGTCGCGCCGGCCGGAACCCGTCGTTTTTTTTCGTCGAACCCCTTTTTCCAGCGACCGCCCCGCCCGGCCGTTCGGGCGCCCGGATTAGGCCGCGCCCCGGGCGACGCCCCGGATTCTTGCGGCGCGCCGAGGGTCTTTTTGGCGGGAAAAAGTTTGACAGGCGGGGCGGCAACTGGTAACATTCGCCGGATATTTTGGGCGTTGCCGCTTTCCTCGGTCGGGAAGGCGGTGTAGCATGGGGCGGTGGACAAGGATGGAAAAAAAGGCCCTTCTTATGTAGAATACACCCGGCTGGCCGGCGTTGGGACGCAACTCGTGGTGTCAACCCTGGTCGGGTTCGGCATGGGGCGTTGGCTGGACGGCAAGCTGGGCACAAGGCCGGTGCTCACGATAGTATTCGTGTTGCTGGGCCTGGCGGCCGGTTATTTGAACGCGTACAAGACCTTGAAAAAAGTTGGATCGTGAAACAGGAGGGTGACTTGGAGAGGACGATAGTGCTCAGATGCTTCGTCGTCGCGTTGGTTCTCGCCGCCTCCTCCGGCTTCTTTTTCGGAAAAGATGCGGCCTTCGCGGTCGCCGTCGGCGCCGCCGTCGCCGGAGGCAATTTCTGGCTCTCCTCCGGCTTTTTGAGGACGGTGGTTGTTCCGGGGACGGGCCGGTCCGTAGGCAACTGGAAGCGCGTCCTTTCCTTTTTATTCCGGTACGCAATGGTCGGCGTCGCGCTCATAGCCGCCATTCGGTCGGCCGTCCGGCCGGTTTTCCTGATAGTGGGGGTGTCCGCGCTTTTGATAGCCGTGCTGTCCTCCCTTAAACTCGTCAGAAGCGAGGGGCAGGCGTGACCGAACCCCTCATTTATATACGGATACCGGGTTTGGAGCACTACCCCCACGTGATGAGCACGTGGGCCATCATGATACTCTTTGCGGCGCTGACGCTCGCGGTAAGGGCTTCGATGAAGGTCGTCCCGACGGGGTGGCAGAACTTCGTCGAGAGCCTCGTCCTGGCGGTCTACGACCAGTGCGAATCCGTGATAGGCCACGGCGGGGCCAGGTTCCTGCCGCTGGTGGGGACCCTGGCGCTGTTCGTGTTCACCGGCAACGTCCTGGGCCTTGTGCCGGGATTCGAGTCCCCCACGGCCAACCTGAACACCAACTTGGCGCTGTCCCTGACCGTTTTCCTAACCTACAACTTCGTGGGGATAAGGAAGCACGGAGTGCTGGGCTATTTCAAGCATTTCCTCGGGCCGGTCTGGTGGCTTTCGTGGCTCATTTTCCCGATAGAAATAATCAGCCATCTCGCCAGGCCCGTCACGCTTGCGTTGCGGCTTTTCGGGAACATCAAGGGGGAGGACCTGGTCATATTCGTCCTGTTGTTCCTGGTGCCGCTCCTGTTGCCGACACTCATGATGGCGTTCGCCGTCGTCACCTGCGCGCTCCAGACGATAGTTTTCAGCCTGTTGACGATGGTTTACCTTCAGGGGGCGGTTGCCGATGAGCATTAAGAGGTTTATTAAACAAACGTTAATCGTTTTAATTTTGAGGAGGGAGAAGTCAGCATGAAAAAGAGCACGGTTTTATTATTGGCGACGGTCGCCGTTTTGTTCGCGGCGCCCGCGGCTTTCGCGGCCGGGGGCGGCGAACACAATCCGATAGCGTCGGCCTCGGTGGTGGTCGCCGCGGTCCTGGGTCTTGGCATCGCGGCCTTCGGTTGCGGAAACGCCATGGGGCGCGCCATCTCGGGCGCCTTGGAGGCCACCGCCAGAAACCCGGGGGCTTACCAGAGGCTGTTCCCGAGCATGCTCATCGGCCTGGCGCTCATCGAGTCGCTTGTTATTTACACGTTCATCGTGGTGCTGATTCTTCTGTTCGCCAACCCGTTGTAGGCGGGTTCGGCGCCGGCCGGGCGGTTGACGCGAATAATTTCGCGTCCCCCGGCGGGTGACCGGCGAAAGTTTTGGCTTAAAAAACGCGGGGGGGCGTCCCCCTTTTTTTATTGGTTGGAGCGCGCCATGCTCAAGATAGTTGTCTTCATAAAACAGGTGCCCGACACCGGCTCCAAGGCCGGCGTAAACCCCGACGGCACCATAGACCGAGCCCGCGCGAAGAGGATGCTCAACCCGTTCGACAAGTTCGCGCTTCAAAAGGCCGTCGAGTTGAAGAGGGGCGTCGGCGCGTTCGTCACCTGCGTCACGATGGGCCCGCCCCCCGCCACGGAGGTGCTCGTGGAGGCCTTCGAGCACGGGGCGGACATGGGCGTCCTCCTAACGGACAAAAGGCTCGCCGCAAGCGACACGCTCGCGACGGCATACGCCCTGCACATGGTGGTGCGCCACCTGGGGGATTTCGACCTAATCCTGACCGGATTGCAGACCACGGACGGCGACACCGCCCAGGTCGGCCCGCAGATAGCGGAACGGCTCGACGTGCCGCAGGTAACGTACTGCGAGGCTCTCTCCATATCCGGCAACGTGCTCTCGGCCCGGCGCGTCGTGGAGGGGGGCTACCAGAACCTCGAGGCGCGGCTACCGGCGCTGGTTACCGTCGCGAACTCAGCGACCCCGCTCGAGCCAAAAAGGTTCGCCGACGTCGCCGCCGTGAAGGAGTTCCTGCGCCACCCCGAGGAGAGGGAAAAGCGGATAAAAACGGTGTCGCTCGACGTCATAGGCGCGAACCCCGCCCACGCGGGCCTCGTGGGAAGCCCCACGGTGGTCGGCAAGACCTGGAAGCTCGGGGAGATTGGCGGCAGTTGCGCGCTTTTCCAGGGGGAGTCGGTCGAGCGCGAGGTGGAGCACCTTTTGGCGAAGCTCGCCTCCGACGGACATCGCATAACGGAGCTTGTAAATGGCTGAGCCGAAAAACGTCGTCGTAGTGGCGGAGCAACTTCAGGGGGACCTCCAGCAGATAACCCAGGAGCTGTTGGGGGCGGCGCGCGGGCTCGCGACAAAACTCGGGGTCGGCGTCACCTGCTTCCTCCTCGGCGACGGCATATCACAACTGGCCGAAAAACTCGTCCACTACGGCGCCGACGAGGTGATGGTGGCGGACGACCCGTCGCTGAAGGAATACACGACGCTGACCTACAGGCGCGGCGTCATCGCCATGCTTGAACACCTCGGCGCCCCGCCGCCGATAGTACTTATGGGCTCCACGACGATAGGGCGCGACCTTGCCCCGCGCATCGCCGCGCACCTTGAGACGGGCCTGACGGCCGACTGCACGGAGCTGGACATAGGCGACTACGAGCACAAGGGGAAGGCGGACCCGACGAAGACCGGGACGTTCCACAACGTCCTTTACGCCATCCGGCCGAGCTTCGGCGAAAGCCTCAAGGCGCGCATCCTCGGCCCTTGGAAGAACCCGCAGATGGCGACCACCCGCATAGGCGTGATGCAGGCGCTCCCCCCCGACCCGTCGCGCAGGGGAAACGTCGAAAAAGTGGCCGTCAAGTTCGACCCCGAGGACTTTCGCGTGAGCGTGGTCAAGACCGCGCGCGACGTTTCGGCCAACGTGAACCTGACCGGCGCCAAGGTGATAGTGTCGGGCGGATTCGGCTTGGGCGGTCCGGAGGGGTTTGAAGTGGTGCGCGACCTGGCCTCGATATTCAAGGATTCGGTGGTCGGAGCCAGCAGGCGCGCCGTCGACGCCGGATGGGCGTCGTACGCGCACCAAGTGGGGCAGACCGGAAAGACCGTCCGCCCAGACCTTTACATAGCGCTCGGCATCTCCGGCGCGATACAGCACCGGGTGGGCATGGCGAACGCGAAGGTCATAATAGCCGTGAACAAGGACGCCGACGCCGCGATATTCAAGTTCGCCCATTACGGGATAGTCGGCGACGTTTATCAAGTGGCGCCGGCGCTTAAAAAGGCGCTCCTGGCCGCCAAACTCGGGAAGGCGGCGTAGGACGTGGCAAAGATATCGTACGACGTGTTGCTGGTCGGCGGCGGGGTCGCCTCGCTGAGCGCGGCCCACGCGCTGGTGGACGCGGCAATCCGGGAAAACGCGCCGTTGAGGCTGGCCGTGCTTGAAAAGGGGAAGGATTTCGGCGCGCACGTCCTAAGCGGGGCCGTGTCCAACCCTCGCTCCATAAAAAAACTTTTTCCCGACTACGAGACGAACGGCTTTCCCCTGGAGGGGAAGTGCGCGGAAAGCCACGTGACGCTTTTGGGCCTGAAAAACGCGTGGGATTTGCCGTCGTTCGCGTCGCCCGAGTTGAACAAGGTCGGCTACCTGATATTGTCGCTCGGCGACGTGTGCAAATGGATGGCCTCGAGCCTGACGCAAAAGGCGAAGGACCGCGCCTCGATAGTGGTGGACCTGTTCACCGGCTTCGGGGCGCAGGAGATAATTTACGAGGAGGGAAGGGTCGTCGGAGTCAGGGTCGACTCCACCGGAGTCGCCGAGAACGACGTCTGCCACGCGAAGGTGACCGTGTTCGGCGACAAGGGGTTCCTGTCAAAGGACCTCGTTAAAAAATTCAACCTGGCGCCGAACCCGCAGGCGTGGGCGGTCGGGGTGAAGGAGATTTGGGAGACGGAGCGCGACTATTCCGGCAGGGTCTGGCACACGATGGGCTTTCCGTTGCTCGGAGGGAACACGGGCGGCGGGTTTATCTACGGCCTTAAGGACAAGAAGCTCGCCCTGGGCATGGCCGTCGGGCTGGACTCGGAAAACCCCGCGTTGAGGCCCCCGCAGATGTTGCAGGACTTCAAAAAACACCCGCTCGTCCAGGAGATGATAAGGGGCGGCAGGATCGCCCGGTACGGGGCCGCGCTCATTCCGGAGGGGGGATATTACTCCCTGCCGACCCAGTTTGCGGTGGACGGCGCGGTGTTAATCGGGGACGCGGCGGGCGTCATGGACCTGAAGGGGTTCTCCGGCGCGGACAAGGCTATGGAAACCGGCATGCTCGCGGGCGAGGTCGTGTTCGACGCGATAAGGAAGGGGGATTTTTCCACAAAGACCCTCGGCCAGCTCAGGCATGCCGTCATGGGCGGCTGGATAGGCCGGGAGCTGACGAGCTCCCGCTACTACCTGCAGGCCTTCAAGGCAAACAAGGAGCTTTTCTCGAAGCACCTGCCCAGGGTCGTAAAGGGGCTCGACGGCTCCGGCGTAGCGGCGGGGGCCGCGGCCGCGTTTTTGGGCGACCCGTTCGGGCTGGTCGGCTCCGCGGTGAAAACGAAAATCATGATGGCGGGCACGGTTGATTTTGGCGCGGTAAAAAGGAAGGAAGACCGCCTCCATAGCAAGCCCGATTACAAGGCGAACCCGAAGGAGGAGCCGGCCGGCTACGCGAAAAACACCGTTTATTCCACGGCGGACGTGGTGTTTTACGCGTCCACCCACTATCATCACGGCAACAACCATATAACGGAGTTTGACGCGGCGGTCTGCAAGAGGTGCATAGCCCTGTACGGAGGCGGCGGAAACGACGTCCCGTGCGCGGGGGACTGCACGGCGGAGGTGCACGAGACGCGGACCAAGGACGGCGTAAAATACCATTTTATGAACCTCGAGAACTGCGTCCAGTGCAGGACCTGCGAGCTAGTCTGCCCGTACGAGAACCTAAGGGTCAACCCCGCCGAACACGGAAGCGGCCCTGATTTTTCCTCGATGTAGATAACGGCCGTCCGGACGAGATTCGCTTGGCGTCCCGTTTTTTTTCGGGTTGCAATTTGGGCCCCAATAAAAGCCGCCAGGGATTGTAGGCGACGCCTCCCAAATTTTACCTCCGCCTCTCGGACGGAGGTAGTGTCTCAGTTTGAAAATAATCGAAACAGAAGGGTGCGGGATTGCTTCGCTTCGCTCGCAATGACAAATTCTTGTCATCGCGGGACCCCTGAAAGAGGTCGTGGCGATCCCCATAAATTTCAAACTGAGACACTACCCAGACGGAACCGTAGGCCGACGGGGTGCGGTATGGGGGTATAATCGGCCGATGGGGGTTTTGTATTACTACTCGCCGCTTTTTCTTCAACACCTCACCGGCGGGGAGCACCCGGAATGTCCCGAAAGGCTCGCCGTGGTAAACCGCGAGGTCGAACCCATGATACCGCGGGAGAGCTGGATAGAGCCGTCCGACGCCACGGCGGAGCAGATAGAGGCCGTCCACGACCCGTCGTACGTAAACGACGTGCGGGAGGCGTGCGCGGCGGGCGGCGGATATTTGGACCCTGACACGCCGATTTCGCCGCTCAGCTACGACGCCGCCGTCAGGGCGGCCGGCGCCGCCTGCTCGGCCGTCGGGGCGGTCGTCGCCGGAAAAACAAAGCGGGCCTTTTGCGCGGTGCGCCCTCCGGGGCACCACGCCGAACACGGAAAGGGCATGGGTTTTTGCCTGTTCAACAACGTCGCCATAGCGGCGCGGCACGCGCTGACGCTGGGGGCCAAAAAGGTCGCCATAGTGGATTGGGACGTGCACCACGGAAACGGAACTCAGCACGCGTTTGAGGACGACCCCGCCGTGCTTTACGCCTCGATACACGGAAACTTCATCTATCCCGGCACCGGAAGCTCCGACGAGGCCGGCGTCGGGGAGGGGAAGGGGTTCACCATAAACCACCCGATTCCCGCCGGTAGCGGCGACGAGGAATATCTGCGGATTTTCAACCACTCCCTAATCCCGCGGATATCGGCGTTCAAGCCGGACCTGATCCTCGTCTCGGCGGGGTTCGACGCGCACGAGGGGGACCCCATAGGGTGCATGGAGGTCACGGACGACGGCTTTGCGGAGATGACGCGCATGGTGGTCGCGTGCGCCGAAAGGAGTTGCGGAGGGAGGATTGTATCGGCGTTGGAGGGGGGCTACAACCTGGGAACGCTGGGTAAGACCGTGGCGACCCATTTAAGGAACATGACTTAGCGGCGGTCCGCCGCCCCTTCATGCAAAAAAGACGGGTCTAGGAGGGCTTTATTACGTCTTCCTTTTTTGCGGGCTTTGTTTCGTCTTCCTTTTTTGCGGGTTTCTCCTCCCCTTTTAGCGCGATTTGGAAGTTGCGTATCCCGTCCCCCAGCGCCTTGCCGAGTTCGGGGAGCTTCTTCCCGCCAAATAGGAGGAAAACAATCGCAAAAATGAGCAGAAGCTCGCCAAAACTTATAGGATGTCCAAACATGCTTTTATTGTAGTTGAGAATCGTTCATATTCCAAGCGATTGTTGCTTCGGGGCCGACAAGGGCGCGCTTTTGGAAAATTTGGGGGGCGCCCGCGCTTTTTCGTGTAAAATGAAAAAACAAAATATTAGCGGTTGGATAACGAGGTGATTATGCTTGAAATAAAGGATTTACACGCCGGGTTGGACGGCGTCGAGATACTCAAGGGGGTCTCCCTCACCGTAAAAACGGGGGAGGTGCATTCGATAATGGGGCCGAACGGCCACGGGAAAAGCACGCGCTCGAAAATCCTCATAGGCCACCCGGCATACAAGGTTTTTTCCGGCTCCGTCACCTGGCTCGGCCGCGACCTCCTGTCGCTCCCGGCGGAGGAGCGCGCGCTGGAGGGGCTTTTCCTGGCATACCAGTATCCGGTGGAGATTCCCGGGGTGAACAACGCGGAGTTCCTGCGGATGGCGTACAACGCGAAGCTCAAGCACGCCGGAAAGGAAACCGTCGACCCGCTGGACTTCGAGGACATTCTCACGGCAAAGATGGAGTCGCTCGGCATGGACTCCAAATACAGGGAGCGCGCCGTCAACGAGGGGTTCTCCGGCGGCGAGAAAAAAAAGAACGAGATACTGCAGATGGCCGTGTTGGAGCCGAAGCTGGCGGTTTTGGACGAGATTGACTCCGGCCTGGACATAGACGCGCTCAAAGTCGTCGCGGACGGCGTGAACAAGCTCAAGGGGCCCGACAACGCGGTGCTGGCAATAACGCACTACCCGCGCCTTTTGCGGTACATCAAGCCCGGGCGCGTCCACGTGCTCATAAAAGGGGCGATAGCGCGCTCCGGCGGATACGAACTGGCGGAGGAGCTCGAAAAAACCGGCTACGACGCCTACATAAAGAGCTGATGACGACCGCCGCGCCGTCCGCCGAATCGCGCATTTTGGAGCTTTACGACAAGTTCCCGCACAGCGCCCCTTTCCGCCGCGTGAACGAGGGGGGCGCGACGAGGCTCAGCGAGCTCGGATTCCCGAAAAAAAAGCACGAGATGTTCACCTTCGTGGACTTTCGCGGGTTCGTCGCGCAGGATTTCCAATATGTGAAAGGCCCCGAAAGGCCCCCCTCCAAACAGGAGATTAAGCACCTCGTTTACGCCGGTTGCGAAAAATCGCTCGTCGTCATGGTGGACGGGGAATTTTCCGCCGCCCTCTCGGACCTGTCGGCGCACGGCGGGGCCCTCACGGCCAAGGCGCTTGAAGCGAACGACGTGCGCCTGTCCGAGATTCAGGCGGAAAACGACGTCTTCGCCTGCGTCAACGCCCTGTTCCTGACGGGCGGGGTGAAGATATCGACGGCGGGGGGCCGCCGCCTCGACGTCCCCCTTCAGATACTGAACCTGTCGACCGGGCTAAAGCCGGCCGGCGGCGGCGTTCCGGCCTACGTGCCGAGGGTGGACATAACGACCTCCCCCGGCTCCGAGGCGACGGTGTTTTTCAAGTCCTGCGGGCTGGCCCCCGCCTACCTTGTGGACGGAATCATCAGCGCCGACCTGGGGGAGGGGTCGGCGCTGAACCTCACGATGATACAGGCGGATTCCCCGGAGTCGTACCAATTTTTCAAGACCCGCGGCCGGCAGGCCAGGGACTCCAAGTTGAACGTCGTCTGCGCCGTTGGCGGCGGAAAATTCGCGCGGCGCCATTTTGACGTCCGCCTCGAGGGGGAGGCGGCGACGCTCTCCCTTCTGGGACTCGCGATACTCGAGGGGGCCGAACAGGCGCACAACTACGTGCGCGTGACGCACGACGCGCAAAGGTGCGTGAGCTTTGAGCATTACAAGAACATCTTGAACGGGCGGGCCGTGTCCAGCGTGGACACCACCGTGACGGTGCGCCCCGGCGCGCAGTTCGTGACGTCGCGCCAGCTGATAAACAACCTCATGTTCTCCCCGACGGCCAAGGCGGACTCCAAGCCGCGCCTCATGATCCACGCGGACGACGTCAAGTGCAACCACGGCGCGACCGTCGGGCGGATTGACGAGGACCAGGTTTTCTACCTGATGAGCAGGGGGCTCTCCGAGGGCGAGGCCAAGGGCCTCATAATAGAAGGATTCGCCAGGGAGATACTAAACGCCGTTCCGGCGGGGCCCGCGGCGAGGGACGCCGCCGCGCTCCTGCTGGGCAGGCTCGGGGAGGGGAAGGTTGGATAAGAAGACCGCGCCTTTCGACGTCGACAAAATACGCGCCGACTTCCCGATGCTTTCCGCAAAAGTCAACGGGAAGCCTCTCGTCTACCTCGACAACGCGGCGACCACCCACAAGCCGCTCGCCGTCATCGAACGGGTGCGGCGGTTCGAAAGCGAGCAGTACGCCACCGTGCGGCGCGGCTCGTACGCGCTCGGCGAACGCGCCACGGAGATGTTCGAGGAGGCGCGGAAAAAGACGGCGGACTTCCTAAACGCGGGGGATCCGCGGCAGATAATATTCACGAGCGGGGCCACGCAGTCGCTGAACCTCGTCGCGCACAGTTTCGGCAAGTCGCTGAAGGCGGGGGACGAGATAATCATCTCCAACATGGAGCACCACGCGAACACCGTCCCCTGGCAGATTCTCAGGGACGAGCTTGGCGTGGTGTTGAGGGTCATCCCCGTGGGGGACGACGGCGTCCTCTCCATGGAGGGATACGCGAAACTTCTCGGCCCGAAGACGAGGCTGGTCTCCGTAACGGCCGCTTCGAACGTGCTTGGCACTGTGAACCCCGTGAAGGAAATCGTTAGGATGGCGCATTCCGCCGGGGCGAAGATACTGGTTGACGGCGCGCAGAGCGTCCCGCACGTCAGGACGGACGTGAAGGATTGGGACTGCGACTTCCTGGCCTTTTCGGGGCACAAAATTTACGCCCCGACAGGCGTAGGCGTCCTGTTCGGCAAGTACGAAATTCTCGACTCCATGCCGCCCTACGTGACCGGCGGGGACATGATAAACACCGTGACGCTCGAACGAACCACCTTCGCCAAGCCGCCCCAAAGGTTCGAGGCGGGCACCCCCGCCGCCTCGCAGGTCATCGGGTTTGGCGCGGCGATTGACTACGTCAACTCGGTGGGGATGGATAAAATGGCGGCGTACGAGCAAACCCTGCTCGACTACGGAACCAGGGTCTTGGGCGGCGTGAAGGGGCTGAGGATAATCGGCAACGCGCCGCACAAGGCCGCCATCATCTCGTTCTGGCTGGAGGCGGCCCACCCCCACGACGTGGTGACGATTTTGGACGACCTGGGCATATCCATGCGCGGCGGCCACCACTGCGCCCAGCCGGTGATGCAACGGTTCGGGGTCCCGGCCACGACGAGGGCGTCGTTCTCCTTCTACAACAAGACGTCGGAGATAGACTTCCTGGCGGAGGGCCTGCAAAAGGTTATCGAGGTGTTCGGCTGATGAGCTACCAAAGCGACCTCTACCAGCAGGTCATATTGGACCACAACAAGAACCCGAAAAACTTCCGCGAGGTCGAGGGGGAGACCCACTCGTGCGACGGATACAACCCGCTCTGCGGCGACAAGATTAAAATCCACATGAGGGTGGACGACCGCGGGCTCATCGAGGACGTCGGCTTCTCGGGAAGCGGTTGCGCCATCTCCAAGGCGAGCGCGTCCATGATGACCGTCAACGTGAAGGGGAAGACGCTCGGGGAGGCAAGGACGCTTTTTGAGGAATTTCACAAGATGGTCGTGGGCGAACTGGACGCGAAGGGGGGCGGCCACCACCTCGGAAGGCTCGCGATTTTCGAGGGGGTGCGGGAGTACCCCTCGCGCATCAAGTGCGCCACGCTCGCCTGGCACACGCTCGTCTGCGCTATCGACAAGACCGGCGAAACCACGATCGAGTAGCGGCCTCGCGCCGGGGGTGGCCAACTCCCCAAAACCGCCTTTTTTTCCCGGCCTTAGAACGGCCGGCATGTTTCCTTTTACACTCAAGTTTGACCGGACAATGACGATAAGTTACCAGACGACTAACTGACCAAGGTTATAAACAACGTTCATGAAAGGTGGTGTCCGATGAAAATAGGAGGAGCTACTCACGCCCGCAAGCCGCATCGCCCCCCCAAGCCCCACAAGCCAAAACACAAGTAAAACGCAAAAATCGGCCTCCCGCCGCCCGGCGGGACGGCCTCTATATTTAAAAAGGCGGGCTTCGCAAAAGCGACTCTTGGAGACCGGAGGAATGGAATCCTTTTCCTCTCCGGCACTTCTCCCTGAATGCCCGCCCTAATCTTTAAGGAACGCCGCCTAGGAGCCTTCCTTTTTAATCTCCAGCTTCTTCACCTCTTTTTGGGCTTGGACCGTTTTCGGCAACGTGACCTTCAGCACCCCTTTTTTGAAGGTGGCCGTCGTCTTGTCCTTGTCAATCCCGGAAGGCAGGCCGATCGTCCTGCAGAAGGAGCCGTACGACCTCTCGGACCGGTAGTAGTCCCTCTCCTTTTCCTCGGACTCCATCTTCTTCTCCCCTTTTATGGTGAGAGTCTCGGGGGTAAGGAGAAGCTCGACTTCCTTTTCCTCCATGCCCGGCAGTTCGGCGGTGATCAACACCTCCTTCTCGGTTTCGCTGACGTCAATCCTAGGCGAGACCATGCCCCTCATCGGCGTCTCGAAAAGCGAAGGAAACTTTTCCAGGCTCATGAAGTCGCCAAACATCCGGCTCATGTCCTCCCTCATCATCTTGAAGGGGTCCATTTCGCCAAACCTTGTCAACTCCTCCCTTCTTGAGCTCCGTAGCGGGACCAAATCTTTAATCTTCATGACACACCTCCTTTCTTGGTCTCTCTTCACTTTCATATTATTGACTTCTGCATAATTAATGCAATAAACTGGTGTCCCAAGGGGGTGCCAATATGCGACCAAAAGGAAATGCCAGCCTAATCGCCGACCGGCGTAAACGCTCGTTACAACTCTTGGACAAGGGACTTTCGCTCAAT
>JACQBU010000058.1 GCA_016194375.1 Nitrospinota bacterium | reverse complement strand
GAAGAGATGACTCCGGAAAACGGCCATCGGTTGGGGATTACGGGAAACCTTTGCTCGTAGAACGGTTATGGAAGAAATAATGGAAGTAAGGTATGGAAAAATATGGCTTGACCAAAGGCGCGCTTTCAGAGATGACAATGGAAAAATGCGCGGACAAATCGGACAAACGGGACGCCACAAACAGTTTTCAGGTATAATCGGCGGATGAACAGCGACAGAATTAAAAAAGGGGTGACAAGGGCCCCGCACCGGGCGCTACTGTACGCCACCGGGGTCACCAAAAGGGCGATGACAAGGCCTTTCATAGCCCTCGTCAGCAGTTTCACCGACTTCATCCCCGGACACGCGGGAATGAGGGATTTGGAAAGGTACATAGAAAAGGGCGTCCACAGCGGGGGCGGACAGATGTTCTACACCTCCGTGCCCGGAGTGTGCGACGGCATAGCCATGGGGCACGTCGGGATGCACTACTCGCTCCCCACGCGCGACCTGATAGCGGACATAATCGAATGCGTCATAACGGCGCAGGCGTTCGACGGGGTGATCTTCCTCACGAACTGCGACAAAATCACGCCCGGAATGCTGATGGGCGCCGCGAGGTTGAACATACCGGCGATTATCGTGACCGCCGGCCCCATGGCCGCCGGATATTTCGAAAAGCAAAGGCGTGACCTCGTGCACGACGCGTTCGAGGCGGTCGGCAGGAGGCTAAGCGGCGAAATATCCGCGAAACAGCTCGAGGGGCTGGAAATGTGCGCATGCCCCGGCTCCGGCTCGTGCCAGGGGCTTTTCACGGCGAACACAATGGCATGCCTCACCGAGGCGATGGGAATGTCCATACCCGGTTGCGCCACCGGCCTCGCCGTCAGCGCCAACAAGCGGCGGATCGCCATGGACAGCGGCGAGCGGATTGTCGAACTGGCGGTGCAGGGGATCAGGCCGCGCCAGATTATGACGAAGAAGGCGTTCGAAAACGCCGTCATGGTGGACCTGGCCCTCGGGGGCTCGACCAACACCGTCCTTCACCTTCCGGCGATCGCGCACGAGGCCGGGGTCAAGATGGACCTCCAGATGTTCGACAGGCTGGGCAGGACCACCCCCCAGATAACGTCCATAAGGCCCTCGGGAAACTATTTCATGGAGGACCTGGAGTACGCCGGCGGGCTTCCGGCGGTGTTAAAGTCCATGAGAAGCCTCGTCCACCAAGACGCACAGAACGTGAACGGGCAGACGGTCGGCCAGATCATCTCGTCCGCGAGCATACTGGACGACGACGTGATACGCACTCTGGACAAGGCCTACAGGCCCCAGGGCGGGATAGCCATTTTGAAGGGGAACCTCGCCCCGAGGGGTTGCGTGGTCAAACAATCGGCCGTCTCGGAAAAAATGATGAAGTTCAAGGGAAAAGCTCGCGTGTTCGACGCCGAGGAAAACGCGATGAAGGCGGTCATGGCCGGCCGGATAAAGCCGGGCGACGTGGTGGTCATACGCTACGAGGGGCCCAAGGGGGGCCCCGGCATGAGGGAGATGCTGTCGGCCACCTCCGCCATAACGGGAATGGGGCTTTCCGACTCGGTGGCGCTCATAACGGACGGGCGGTTTTCCGGCGGCACCCAGGGGCCGTGCGTGGGCCACATCTCGCCCGAGGCGATGGAGGGCGGGCCGATAGGACTGGTCAGGGAGGGGGACGTGATAAGCATAGACATACCCGCGAGAAAAATAACCCTCGGGGTCTCCGCGAAGGAACTGAAGGCTCGCGCAAAAAAATGGAAACGGCCGGCGCCGAAGATAAAAAAGGGCTACCTCGTGCGGTATTCCAGGAACGTGTCGTCCGCCGCCGACGGCGGCATCCTAAGGTAAGAGTTCGTAAACGGGCCTTCGACCGCCGGTTTTTAGCCCGCGGCCGAAGGCTTTCAGGCGACCGATTCGGCCTTTTCCTCAACCTTTGGAGTCAAACATGAGGCCCTTGTCGGCCTTCAGTTGCCGGGCCGTCTCTATCACGCCTTCCGGCGGCATCTGCTGTATCACCTCTCCGGATTTTGGATCCGTGTATCTGAGAACGTACCTGTTCGCCTCTTGGTCGACTGAAATGCCGACGCGCGGATTAAGGGTCTGCAACTCCTTGTTGAGCTTGTCCACCAGCTCTTTCATCGGCTGACTCCGGGGGTCGGCGGCGCCTTGCGGGGCGGCCCGCTCGTTACCGCCGGCGGCGTCGCCCCGTTGGGCGGCCGCAATTTCGTTTGGAGGCTGGGGCGACGGCCCGTTTTTAGGCGCGCCAGTCGCCTTGGGGGCTTGGACCGGGCCGTCCGGTTTTTCCGAAATACCTTTTATCATCGCCGTTTCCTCCGTATGCCGCCGCTCACGTCATGTCGCGGCGGCCCGCCTTGACCAATTACCCAAGGAGCTGAAGGACCGTCTGCGGCACCTGGTTGGCCTGCGCCAATATCGCCGTCGAGGCCTGCACCAGTATCTGGTTGCGGGTAAAATTGGAAACTTCGACCGCGTAGTCCGCGTCCATAATCTGCGACTTGGCGGCCGACTCGTTTTGCGACGACGTGGACAGGTTGGAAAGGGTGTACCCGAGGCGGTTCACAACCGCGCCGATTCCTCCGCGCGCCGTGCTCACGGTCGCAATCGCGCTGTCTATCGCGGCCAGCGCCGACTGGGCGTTGCCGAGCGAAGACACCGCAAACACCGACGAGTCCACGCCCAAACCAGACTGCGTAAACCCGTTGGCGCCGACAAGGGCGCTAAGGCCGACCGCCTTGTTGACGTTGAGGCTGTCGTTGGCGGTGTTGCGAATCCCTATCTGCACCAGGGAGGTTCCGCCCCCGATGAGGGTGCCGGTCCCGCTGGCTATAAGGTTGACGCCGTTGAACTGCGTGACCCCGGCGATTCGGTCTATTTCGTTCTGCAGGGCGCCGAACTCCGTCTGTATGGAGACGCGCTGTGTGTCGTTCACCGTGCCGCTGGCCGATTGGGACGCAAGCTCCCTCATGCGGATGAGGATGTTGGACTGCTGGGAAAGCGCGCCTTCCGCGGTGTTCAACATGCTCACCCCGTCGTTCGCGTTGTGGCTGGCCTGGGTCATGCTGAGGACGTCCGCGTTCATCTGCGTGCCTATGGAAAGGCCCGCCGCGTCGTCGGAGGCGTGGTTGATGCGCAGACCCGACGACAAACGCTCGATTGAGGTTTGTAACATCGACCTGTTGTTGTTCAGGTTGTTTTGGGCGGTTAAAGAGAAGTTGTTGGTGAAAATTGTCAAAGCCATCGTAAGCTCCTCCTTGATTAATGTTTGCCGCCAATCCTTTGGCGACTTTTAAAAAACAAGCCAAATCCTCAACGATTCAAATCATCATCAGTCGGTTCCCTCCTTATAAATCAGCCCGTTGTCTGTTTTCCCCATGTCCGTCTTTCAACGACTTTTTTTCCATTCGATGCGCACTAGTCTTTTCGGGCGGAAGGGGGCAATTCTTTAGCCCGCAAAAAGATTTTGGCGGAAATACAATTTTGTTCCGCGGGACGCGGGTGTAATTTTGCGTCCTTATGTGCTAATAATGCGTGCTATGAAAAGGCGCGTTGTTGCCGTCGGAACGGCCCAAAAACCAAAGTGCGGTCCGCCTTGAGGAGCATTCGCAAGGGCCCCGCGGGCGGGGCCGTCATAGGGATTACCGCGGACGTCGAGTCGAGGGTCAACTCTCGCGGGGCGCGCGAGGAACGGTACTTTTTGAAAAAGGGGCTGGCAGACGCGGTCGGGCTGGCGGGGGGGCTTTCCTCGATACTTCCGTTCGTGCGGGTTCCCGGCGAGGCCGGGGCCGTCGTCGGCGGGCTCGACGGCCTTCTTATTTCCGGCGGGGATTTCGACGTCGACCCCCTGTTCTATGGCGAGAAGCGGTCGGAGAAATGCGGCCCCTCAAACTGGGCCAGGACGCAAAGCGAGTTTTTGTTGCTGGCCGCGGCCGTCAGGGCGAATCTGCCGGTGTTGGGGGTTTGCGGCGGGGCGCAGTTGATTAACGTGTTCTACGGGGGTACGTTGCACCAGGACATACCCTCCGAGGTCTCCGGCGCGCTGGCCCATTCGCAAAAGGAGCCGCACGACAAGACCTCGCACGAGGCGGCGGTAACGCGCGGGAGTTTTCTTTGGAAAATAATCGGCGCCGCCCGGTTGCGGGTCAACTCCACGCACCATCAATGCGTGAAGGAGCTTGGAACCGGCCTTAGGGCCTCGGCGGCGTCGAAGGACGGGCTGGTCGAGGCCGTGGAGGGGAGGGGCGGGTTCATGCTCGGCGTGCAGTGGCACCCCGAGTTTCTGGTGAAAAACGAACGCCATTTGGCGATCTTCAAGGCCTTTGTCGGGGCGGCTCAGAAGAGGAAAATGTAGCGAAGGACGAACAGGAAGGCCAAAAGGTGCACGACGGGATGCGTCTTCGGCCCGCCGCCGATTCCGGCGTGGAGCACGCTGTACGAAATCAGACCCGCCGATATCCCCTCCGTTATGGAGAACGTGAAGGGCATGACGACCATCGTCAGAAACGCCGGCGTGGCCTCCTCCGGTTTTTTCCATTCGACGCCGGCCGCCAGCGGCGTCAGCAACGAGCCGACGGTTATCAACGCCGGGGCGATAACGGGATAAAGCCTGCGGCCGGGTTCGATCTCGTACCCGCCACCGACCATTTGGACGAGCGGATAGGCGAAAAGCGCGAGCAGAAACAGCAGGCCCGTGACGACGGCCGAAAGCCCCGTTCTTCCGCCCGCGCCGACCCCGGCGGAGCTTTCCACGTAGCTCGTGACGGTGGAGGTTCCCGACAACGCCCCGAAAATCGTCGCCGTCGCGTCCGCGACCAGCGCCTGCCGCCCCTTTGGAATTTGCCCGTCCTTGACTAGCCCCGCCTGGTGCGCCAGCGCCGTGATCGTCCCGATGCTGTCGAAAAGCACCAGGACGAAAAACGTCAGCACCGCCGTGAATATGAACCGGGATTTGAAGGCCCCGAGGACGTCGAGCTTAAGAAAGGCGGGGCCGATCGAGGGGGGCAGGGAGACGATTCCGTGCCACGAGGCGTATCCCGCCGCAAGGCCCCAGACGGCGCAGAAACCGATCCCCAAAAGCACCGCGCCGCGCACGCTCCGCGCCGTAAGGAGGGCCGTGACGGCGACCCCCGTCATGACCATGAGCACCGGCCCCTTCGCGATCGGGCCGAGCTTCAAAAGCGTGCCGGGGCTGGCCACGACAACGCCGCCCCATTCAAAACCTATCAGCGCGATGAGAAGCCCTATTCCGGAGGCTATGGCGAGCTTTATGGTTTCCGGCATCAGCCGGAGAAATTTGTCCCGCATCCCGGCCAGCGAGAAGGCCAGGAACAAAACGCCGGACAGGAAGACGGCCGCCAGCCCCTCCCGCCACGACATCCCGTATCCGCCGACGGCCGTCGCGCCGCAGACCGTGAACGCAAAGAAGAAATTCTGGCCCATCCCGGGGGCCTGCGCGATTGGCAGGTTCGCGAGCAATCCCATGAATATGGAGCCGAACGCCGCGGAAACGCAGGTCGCCGCCATCACCGCCCCGAAGTCCATTCCCGCGGCGGACAACACCGCCGGTTGCACGAAAATGACGTAGCACATGGTGGCGAAGGTCGTGAACCCCGCCAGAAACTCGGATTGCGGGGTGACTCCCCGCTCGGAAAGCTGAAAAACCCCGTCCAGTCCGCCGGACACCGGTCAACCCCCGCCCGGCGGAATGGCAACCGCGGACGTCACGCTATTTTTCTTGCGGACTGGCGCCGGGTTTTTTTTTGTACGGCGCGGATTTGCCCGACATTTTTCGATTTCGGCCTTGCCAGTTTCAAAAGGCGATCGCCGGAAAGCATTTTCCCCCCCTCATAACAACGCACTTATTCTACAGTATAATCATCACCGGCGAATATGGTGATGTGCGGGGCCGTCTCAGTTTGAAATGGCGCCACCAGCGCGTGCCGCGACCGGATAAACCGCAAACTGTTCCGGCCGGGACGCTTCCGATGAAAGGGACTGTTGATGGACGCTGACGTCGTCGTTATTGGCGGGGGGCCGGGGGGATTGAGCGCGGCGGAGACTGCCGCGGCCGGCGGCCTTAAAACCGTGTTGGTCGAATCCTCGGAGGTCGGCGGAACGTGCCTCAACCGGGGATGCGTCCCCGCAAAAACCTGGATTTCGGCGGCGCACCTTTTGAAAAACACGCGCCTGGCCGCGGAAATGGGCCTCATAAAGGCTTCTTCCGAGTCCGAACCGGGCGGTATGGCGCTGGATTCGGCGGGGTTCGCCAAACTACAATCCCACATGCGCGAAGTCGTCGGCGTCCTGCAAAAAGGGGCGGCCTCCAACCTTAAAAAGGCCGGCGTGCAGGTCGTGCGCGGGAAGGCGGCGTTCTTGTCCAAAAAAGAGGTCGGCGTAAACGACGGACAAGAAGTCGTCAGGTTCAAACGCGCCGTGATAGCCACCGGCTCCCGACCCGTGGAGCTTTTCCCGAAACTACCCGGTTTTTACGACACCGACGACGTGTTCGGCGTCCCCGATTTTCCCCGGTCCGTCGCCGTTGTCGGCGCGGGGGCGGCGGGGGTCGAGATGGCGACCTTCTTCAACGGGGCGGGGTGCCGGGTGACCGTCATAGAGGTGATGGACGACATACTTCCTTTCGCGGACGCCGAAATACGGGCGGTGCTGAAGAGGGAGTTTAAAAAATCCGGCGTGAACCTTATGCTCGGCGCCAAGGTGGCCGGCGCCTCCTCCCAATCCGGGCGATGCGCGCTGGAGCTGGAGGGGGGCGGGTTGATAGCGGCCGACGCGACCATAATGGCCGCGGGACGCAAACCGAACTCCGTCGGCCTCGGCCTTGACAAGGCCGGCGTCGGCTCCGACGTTCGGGGATACGTAAACGTGGACGGTTCCATGGAAACCTCGAGCGGCGGCATATACGCCGTCGGGGACGTCGCCGGCAAAGCGCGGCTTGCCAGCACGGCGCACAGGGAGGGGGTGGTCGCGGCCAGGAACATCCTGGGAACGCCCGACAGGATGGACTACCGCGTCGTCCCCAACATCGTTTTTTCAGACCCGGAAATAGCGTGCGTCGGACCCACGGAGGACGACCTTGCAAGAACCGGCGAAGAAATAAAAGTGGGGCGGCGCCACGTGCGCGCCCTCGCCCGCGCGCAGGCCGGGGCCGAGATAACCGGGCTGTTCAAGGTGATGGTCGGAAAGGACGGCTCCATACTCGCGGTCCACATCGCCTCCCCGTCGGCCACGGAGATAATCCACGGCGCGGCGGTCGCGATGGCCGCCGGAATGAAGGCGGACGCGCTCGCGGAGGTCGTTTTCGGCCATCCCACGTATTCCGAGGGGATAATACTCGCGGCGGCCGACGCGGTCGGCGGGAGGCCGCGTCATGCGTGACCCTCGTCCGGCCGAAACGAGGGACTTTGAAGGCGGCCTTGCGCCGTACGCGTCTCGCGCGTCGTCCGGCAGGGGTCGCGCTCATCCGGAGGCGGAGCACCAGTACCGCTCGGCTTACCAGCGCGACCGGGACAGGATAATCCACTCCCAGGCGTTTCGCCGCCTTGAAAGCAAGACGCAGGTTTACACAAACTTATTCCAGGAGGGGGACCTGTTCCGCAAACGGCTCACCCACACGATAGAAGTCGCCCAAATAAGCAGGACGGTCGCAAGGGAGCTTTGCGTGAACGAGGATTTGGCGGAATCCATCGCGCTGGCGCACGACCTGGGCCACGCCCCTTTCGGCCACAAGGGGCAGGACATACTCGACGACCTCATGAGGGACGCCGGCGGGTTCGAGCACAACACGCAGTCGTTGCGCATCATATGCCTGATAGAGCACAGATACCCGGACTTCCAGGGGTTGAACCTGACTTGGGAGGTGCGCGAAGGGGTCGCAAAGAAGGGGCACCGGCAGGCGGAACCCCTGAAAAAGGAGTTTGAGGGGTTTCCCAACCCGTCCCTCGAGGCGCAAATCGTGGACGTATGCGACCCGATAACCTACACCACGCACGACTTGGACGACGGGATAACCAACGGCACCATAGGGCAGGAAACCCTCGGGGAATGCCTCTTTTGGAACGAGGGGGTCGGCGCGGTAAAGTCCCGCCATCCGGACCTGCGCGGAAAAATCCTCAACTACCAGGTCATCCGCCACATCATCAACGCCCAGATAACCGACCTTATCGCCCAAACGCGCAGGAACCTTGAAGCGTCAAAACCGTCGTCGCCGGACGACGTGAGGTCCAACCCCGACAAGACGTGCTCCTTCAGCGCGGAGATGAAGGCCAAGCACGACGACCTGAAAAGGTTCCTTTACAGGAACATGTACGAGCACCACAGGGTCAAAAGGATGGAGGAAAAGGCCAGGGAGGTGATAGAAAAACTCTTCCACAAGTTTTTGTCGTCGCCCGAACTGCTTCCCGCCAGCGTGCAGGCGCACTTCAAACGGGAGAAGGCCGGCGGAAACGAAAAAAGGATCGTCTGCGATTACGTGGCCGGCATGACCGACCGATACGCCCTTGAGGAATACGACCGCCTGTTCAACCTGCGCTCGAGGGTTTGAACGGCTGACGGCGACCGCCGCCACGGGCGCATCCCCCCGATTATTGCGGGGTAAAGACGGCCTGGGAAGACGGCGGGCTGGTCGCGGCGACCACAAAATAATAGGTCACCCCGCTGGCCAGCCCGGTGACGGTGTATGGCGAGGCGGTGATTCCCTGCACGTTTTGCGCGGTGCTAAGGTTTACCGGAGTGGTCGTGGAGTAATAAATGCTGTAATAGGTGGCCCCGCTGACCATCGTCCAACTCACGGTCGCCTGGCCCGTTCCGGCGGAGGTGACCGTGACGTTCGTCGGCACCGGCGAGGGAATGGCCGAGACCTCCGTGGAAAAAACGCTCTCGCCCGTGGAGCTGACGGCGGTGACGACAAAGTAATATGTCACGCCGTTGGTCAGGTTGGGGACGGTCGTGGACGTGGTCAGCAACCCCCTCATGCTCTGCGTGCCCGTGGACGCTGTTCCAAAATTCGCCACGGTGTTGTAATAGACGTTGTAGGAGCTGGCGCCGCCCACGGGGAGCCAGGTTAACGCGATCTCGCCGGCTCCGGCCTGCGCCGTCACGCCCGTGGGGAACGTGTTTTGCGTCGTGTTTCCGCACGCGAAGGCGCCCAACGCCAACAACGCCGCCAGAAGGCTTTTCCGCATCAATCTCAGTTTTTTCTCCTTTTCGCCGAACGACGGCCTCGTCGGGGAGCGTTGCTCCACGGCGCCCCGATTCGCGCGAGTATACTACGCATGCGGGACGGCAATCAAATCGAGGGCCGGCGCGACGGCCGGAGCCCGAAGTCCCGGCAGGCTTAATTAACGACCGGACCGGACTGGTTTTTTTTGGGCTCCATCTCAAAGACGGCGATGGACGACGGCGGTTTTATCTCGTTGACCGCCTCCCCCTTGTTCAAAAAGACGAAACTCGCCTTGATTTCCCCGGGCGCGAAAACCGGAAACTCTGAAATGACGAAGCTGACCACAAACGGACTTTCAAGGTTTATTTCCCCGCCCACCATGCCGTCCACCCTTGCGATTTCCTTGTCGTTGTTCTGGAAGACCACCCGGAAGGAATCCAACCGGGGGTCGGATTTCTCGTGGAGAAACTTGGAAAAGAACGCGAGCCTGAGTTTTGCCGGGTACTTTGTGTTGGGGGGCAAAACAATCTTGTCCGTATAAATTCCCACCAGGGTCACCTTGTTCAGAACCTCGTGCCGAATGTCGTCGCAAACGATAAAGTCAACCATCTTCATGACGAATCAATCCCTTCCGTCGAAAAAATTCCCCTGCTCAGACTCATTCGGGGCGGGGCGCCCTTTTTTCGCGCCGATAAACAAACGAGCGCTCATTCGGGCTTTTTCATAGGCGCGTTTTGGCCGCGGGCATGCAGGCGCAGGCCCCTGGCCTCGACAAGCCTGATTATTTTCATTCCGACCTCCTGCCTGACCCGCAGGTATTCCCCTTGGTCCGCCGTCTTTACGAAATAACGGACCGAGACGTCGAGCGACGACTCGGCGAAATCCGAAAAATTGACCCAAAGCGGCAGGCGGCTCACCATCGGATGGGAGTTCAAGAGCTCCCTTATGGCCGCGATCGCGCCCTCCAGTTTGTCGGCCCCGGCGTCGAGCCCGAACCCCAGGGTGTGGCTGACCATCCGTACGTTCAGCCCCTCGTCCTTCCGCCGGTCCACGTTTTCGACGACAAGGGAGGCCAGCTTGTCGTTCGGCACCACCATCACCGTCTTCTCGTCCGTCCTTATCTTGGTCGAACGAAATCCGATCTCCTCGACGACCCCCTCGAACCCCTGCCCCCTTATCAAGTCCCCGAGCCGGAACGGCTTGTCCACCATCACGGCCACGCTTCCGAAGAAGTTCGCGGCCACGTCCCTGGCCCCGAGCGCGACGACCACGCCGCCGACGCCCACCGAGGCGACGATTGCGCTCACCGAATAACCCAGGGTTTGGGCCACGGCTATGAAGACCCCGACGAACAAAACGGACTTAAGCGCTATGCTGATGACCGGGATTAGGTGCGGATCCATCCCGTGCCTCGCTTCCTGCGCCTTCCTTCGCAGGTCGGCGACGAAAACTCCTATCAGCCTTGAAAAAAGCCAGCCGAACAGGAGAATTACGGCGATTTTAACCGACAAATCCACGATGTGCGACATCGCCAGCGGTTTTTCCGCGAAGCGAAGCAACATCACGGCGAGCCACGCGCCGACGACGAGGATGAGGAAGGAAACGGGCCGTTTGACGGAATCCAACACCTTGTCGTCCCAGGCGAGGCCGTAATTTTTCGCCACGCCGGAAAGGGCCCGCACGACCCTTCCCGCGACGTATTCCCTGATTATGAGGGCGACGAGGACGATGCCGAGCGCGACGACGAAATACGCGCCCGGCACCAGAAAATGTTCCTTCGACGAAAAGATTTCCGTCATGGCTCAAACGGGGAGTGCTTCATCCCCAACGAGTCGGCGACCCCCTTGTGGGTCAGCAACCCGTCGAACGCATTGACCCCTTTTTTAACCGCCTCGCTCTCCCGCGCGGCCTTCCTTATCCCTTTGTCGGCTATTTCAAGCGCGTACGGAAAGCTGGCGTTCGTCAGCGCGTTCGTGGACGTGCGCGGCACCGCCCCCGGGATGTTCGTCACGCAATAATGCGTCACGCCGTCAACCGTAAAAACCGGGTCGTGGTGGGTGGTCGGCCTCGTCGTCTCCACGCAACCCCCCTGGTCCACCGAGATGTCCACGATGACGCTCCCTTTTTTCATCCCCGCCACCATTTCGCGCGAGACGAGGCGCGGGGCGCGCGCGCCGGGAATTAGGACGGAGCCTATCACAAGGTCGGATTCGCGCACGGACGAGGCGATCGTCTCGTGGTTGGAATGAATCGTCTCGACCGCGCCGCCGAACACGTCGTCCAGATGTCTAAGCCGCTGGAGCGACCTGTTCAATATCCGAACCCTGGCCCCCCACGCCCCCGCCGATTATCGTCACCAGCCCCCTTTCGGTGCCGGGAACGCCGCCGAGGAGCACGCCCTTTCCCCCGTGCGGCCTTTCGAGGTATTTTGCGCCGGTCTGAACCGACATCCGCCCGGCAATTTCGGACATGGGAATGAGGATCGGGAGGGAGCCGTCGGATTCCTGAATCGTTTCGTAGGCCACGGCGGCGACCTTTTTTTCCACCAGTTCCCGAGCGAGGGTTTTTTCCGCCGCAAGGTGGAAAAACGCGTATATCACGAGCCCCTCCCGGAAGAATCGGTATTCCCCCTCCACCGGCTCCTTGACCTTTATCACCATCTCGGCGCGGCCCCACAATTTTTCCGCGGAGCCCGCGATCTCGGCCCCTTCGGCGGCGTAAAGGCCGTCGTCGAACCCGCTGGCGACGCCGGCGGATTTTTCCACCAAGACGGAGTGTCCGGCCAGGGCGAGAACCCGCACGGACGACGGAACGAGCCCCACGCGGTACTCGTCCGGCTTGACCTCCTTTGGAACCCCGATAATCATTTTCACCATGAATTATATAATCAGCGACGCGGCCGTGTGGTAATATTTTATCTAGAATAAAGGAGGTGCCATGGGAAAAATCATCGGATTGTTGTCGGCCTTGTTTCTTGCGACCCTTTCGGCCGCGCCGTACGCGCACGCCGACGCCAAGAAGGGGGAGGCGCTCTTCAACGACAAGGGGGCGACCAAGTGTCTCGTCTGCCACGCCGTTGGCAAAAAGCTGGTCGGCCCGGACATTGCCGGCGTTTCCAAAAGGCACTCGAAGGCCTGGCTGGCGAAGTGGATCGCCAAACCGCAGGACACTTGGAGTTCAAACGACCCCGAGACGGTCCAGCTAAAAAAAAGCGTTCATAAGGAAACCGCGCCGAAGACGGGGCATATGCCGCCTCCACTGACGGACGAACAGGCCTCCGACATCGCCGATTTCCTCATGACCAAATAAAAAAGCGTTTGTTAATTGACCTTAAGACTTGATTCTGAGGTCCAGTTCATCAAGGGGGTCGGGCCGCATCGCGCGGCGTTGCTGGCCCGGCTCGGCGTAAGGACGGTACATGACGTCCTATTTCATTTCCCCGTCAGGTATCAGGACAGGCGGAACGTCCGGCGCATAGCCGACCTGGCGGAGGGGGAGGTTCAGACCGTGCGCGGCGTCATCCTTTCCGCCACGGAATCAAGGATAAGGTACGGGCGCCGCCTGTTCAACGTCGTCATAAAGGACGATTCCGGATTTTTGCGCGCCGTATGGTTCAACGTCCGCTCCGACTACCTCTCAAAAAAGTTCGCGCCCGGGATGAACGTCGTCGCCACCGGACGCGTGCAGGCCGGCAGGGGGGACAAGTCGCTGGAAATGATGCATCCGGACGTGGTGGTGGTCGAGGGGGAGGAGAACGACGCGACCGGAGGCGTCGCGCCCGTCTACCCGCTGACGGACGGGATTAATCAAACCACGATGCGCAAGATAATCGCCGTCGCCCTGCAATCAACGCCAAAGATACCCGAAAACCTCCCCGGCGCGCTTTTGGAAAAACTACGGCTTCCGTCAAGGGCGTCAAGATGAAAATCGGGAGGGACGAGGTGGATTCCATCGTCTCCCGCCTCCCTTTCGAGCTGACCCCGGACCAGGTCAAGACCTTGGACGAGATCGTGGCGGACTTGAACGCGGAGCGTCCGATGAACCGTCTCGTCCAGGGGGAGGTCGGATGCGGCAAGACCGTGCTGGCCGCGGTGGCCGTGGCGCTGACGGCGAGGGCGGGGCGCCTGTCCGTGCTGATGGCCCCGACGGAGATGCTGGCCGACCAACACTTCAAAACCATCTCGAAATTGAGGGACCTCCTCGGGATAAGGGCGGAACTCCTGACATCGTCGTCCAAGGGGAAGGGGGACGTCCTGCGCAAGGCGGCGGGCGGGGGGGCGGACCTCATCGTCGGCACGCACGCGCTCATTCAACAGGGCGTGGAGCTTAAAAATCTCGGCCTAGTCGCAATAGACGAACAACACCGGTTCGGCGTGATGCAACGCGCCGAGCTCATACGAAAGGGGACGGACGACGAAGGGGTCGTTCCAAACACGCTGATAATGACCGCCACCCCCATCCCCCGCACCCTCGCCCTGACCCTTTACGGCGACCTTGACGTGAGCGTGATAAGGACGATGCCAAAGGGAAGGGCCGTGACCGAGACGAGGATAATCAAGCCCTCCGAGATGGCCAGGGCCCGGATGATAATACACCGCGAGGTGAAAAAGGGGAGGCAGGCCTACATCATCTACCCGCTGGTGGAGGAGAGCGAGAAGGTCGAGCTGAAGGCGGCGGTGCGCATGCACGAGGTGTATCAAAAGGAGGTCTTCCCGGACCTTCGCGTCGGGCTCGTCCACGGCAGGATGAAGCAGGAGGAGAAGGCCGCCGTGATGGGGAAGTTCGCGGCGGGCGAGCTCGACGTCCTGGTCTCCACCACCGTCCTCGAGGTGGGGATAGACCAGCCCAACGCCACGGTCATCATGGTGGAACATTCGGAGCGGTTCGGACTGGCCCAGCTCCACCAACTTCGGGGCCGGGTGGGACGGGGAAAGGAAAAATCCCAGTGTCTGCTCGCCGTGGAGTACCCGATGAGCGCCGTGGCCAAGGAGAGGCTGAAGGTAATGGTCGAGTCCAACGACGGGTTTCACATCGCCGAAAAGGACATGGAGCTTCGCGGGACCGGCGACATCCTGGGAACGCGCCAGTCGGGCCTGCCATTGTTGAGGATAGCGAACCTGGTGAGGGATTTTGACGTCCTATTGGAGGCCCGTAGGGAGGCGTTCGCCTTGGTTGGCGAGCATCCGAACCTTGAGGGGGAAGACTGCGCGGCGTTGCGCGCCGAGATGGAGCACAACTGGAGGGAGCGGTTTAGCCTCGTCGACGTCGGCTGACGCGGGCGGGCCCTCGAACCTGCTACCTTGCCGCCGGGGGGGCCGAAACCACGGCCTTGTCCGGGCCGAGGCTTTTCGCCCTTTGAAACTCCGACGCGGCCTCCGCCTCGTTGCCCCCCTTTTGAAGCGCCAGGCCCAGGTTGAAGTGCAGTTCGGCGAGGTCCGGCGCTATTTTTATCGCCTCCCTAAAATGTTTTTCGGCCTCGGCGTAGTCCGCCTCGCCGTAAGCCTCGGCCCCAATCGCGTTTTCAGACGCGGCGATTTCGGGCGCGCCGACGGGGGCGTTAAGCGGCCAGTCTTCGACGGCCGCGGTGTTCGCGTCCTGCGCCGCCGCAGTAACGGCCATGAACAGCGAAAAAAGCAGGGGCGCCAAAATCTTCGCTGGGTTTACCCGGGTCATTCCTCAAATCCTCCGAGTGAATTGAAGGGTTCGCACCCGCATATTTTACCACGCCAATCGCCGCCGCGGCAAAAGGTCATGTAAAATATAGCCAAATGAGGCACGGCAAAATCATCATCAAGGGCGCAAGGGAACACAACCTTAAAAACATCGACCTCGAGCTTCCGCGCGACAAGCTCATCGTCTTCACCGGCCTGTCGGGAAGCGGCAAATCCTCGCTGGCGTTCGACACCATCTACGCGGAGGGGCAGAGAAGGTACGTCGAGTCGCTTTCCGCGTACGCCCGGCAGTTCCTCGAACAGATGGAGAAGCCGGAGGTGGACCTGATCGAGGGGCTGTCCCCGGCGATATCCATAGAGCAGAAGACCACCGGCAAAAACCCGCGCTCCACCGTCGGCACGGTCACGGAGATATACGACTACCTGCGCGTCCTGTTCGCAAGGATCGGAACCGTGCACTGCTACAACTGCGGCAGGCCGATAGAGTCGCAGACCGCGTCCCAAATCGTGGACCATCTCATGACGCTAAAGGAGGGGACGAAGCTCCACGTCCTGTCCCCCTACGTCAAGGACAGAAAGGGGGAGTACAAAAAGGAGCTTGCGGAGCTGAGGTCGAAGGGTTTCGTCCGCGCGAGGATAGACGGCCAGCTTCGGCAACTCGAGGAGGAGGTCGTCCTCGACAAAAAGTTCAAGCATTCCATCGACGTCGTAATAGACCGGCTCGCCGTCAGGCCGGGACTCGAGCGGCGCATGGCGGACTCCGCCGAGCTAGCCCTGCAGATGGGGGACGGCTTCATGCTCGTCACGGTGGAGGGGGAGAAGCAGGACAGGCATTTCAGCCAGAAGTTCGCCTGCGTTTATTGCGGGATATCCTATCCGGCGGTCGAGCCGCGGATGTTCAGCTTCAACAACCCGCACGGCGCCTGCCCGCAATGCACCGGCCTGGGCGTGAGGATGACCGTAAGCGAGGAGCTTGTCGTGCCGAACCCCAGGCTTACGCTGGCGCAGGGCGCCATCAGGCCTTGGGGGGACAAGTTCTCCCCGTATTTCGCGGGGACGCTCGAGTCGCTCGCCTCGCATTTCGGCTTCGATTACGAAAAGACAAAATGGGGCGACCTGGGCAAGGAGGTCCGGCAGGCCATCCTGTACGGCATGGGCGGGGAGGAAGTCCGGTTTAAATTCGCCCGCGCCGGACGGCGCGCGCATTACCTCGGGGAGTTCGAGGGGGTCATACCCAGCCTCGAGCGCAGGTACAAGGAGACCGACTCCGAGTGGTCAAGGGAAGAGATAGAGTCGTACATGCGGACCGACCCGTGCGCGGCCTGCCAGGGGGCTAGGCTGAGGCCCGAGGCGCTGTCGGTAAGGGTCGGCGGAAAAAACATAGTGGAGACGACGCGGCTCTCCATACGGGAGGCGGTTGATTTTTTCAAAACCCTCCCCTTGAGCCCCCAGCAGGAAAAAATCGCGGCGAGGCTCATAAGGGAAATTCGTGAGCGGCTCGGGTTCATGCAGAACGTCGGGCTTGAATACCTTTCGCTCGACCGCGCCTCCGCCACCCTTTCGGGGGGGGAGGGGCAGAGGATAAGGCTCGCCACGCAGATAGGCTCCGCGCTGGTGGGGGTGCTTTACATCCTCGATGAGCCGAGCATCGGCCTGCACCAGCGGGACAACGAGCGGCTACTTTCCACCCTCACGAGGCTCCGCGACATAGGCAACACCGTGATTGTCGTCGAGCACGACAAGGACACCATCAACGCCGCCGACTACGTGGTGGACCTCGGCCCCGGCGCCGGGGTGCACGGCGGATACGTCGTGGCCGAGGGAACGCCCGAGGAGGTGCGGTCGAACCCCAAGTCCCTCACCGGCAAATACCTAAGCCGCAAGCTGACCATCCCGACCCCGCAAAAAAGGAGGAAGGGGAACGGGCTTGCCATCACCGTGCGGGGCGCGGCGCAAAACAACCTCAAGGAGATTGACGTATCCTTCCCGCTCGGCGCCTTCACCTGCGTCACCGGCGTTTCCGGCTCCGGCAAGAGCACGCTGGTGATAGACATACTCTTCAAGGAGCTCAACAGGCGGTTCCATTCGTCCGGCGACCAGCCCGGCAGGCACAAGGGGATCGAAGGCGTCGACTTCATCGACAAGGTCATAGACATAGACCAGTCCCCGATAGGCCGCACGCCGCGCTCGAACCCGGCCACGTACACCGGGGTCTTCACCCACATAAGGGACATTTACACGCGGGTGCCCGAATCCAAAAAAAGGGGGTACAAGGCGGGGCGGTTTTCATTCAACGTCAAGGGGGGCAGATGCGAGGCCTGCAAGGGGGACGGGATAATAAGGATAGAGATGCACTTCCTGCCGGACGTCTACGTCACCTGCGAGGTGTGCAAAGGGAAGAGGTTCAACCGCGAGACGCTCGACGTCCACTTCAAGGGGAAGACAATAGCGGAGACCCTGGAGACGCCGGTCGAGGAGGCGCTCGAATTTTTTGCCGCGATTCCGCCGGTGAAGTCCAAACTGCAGACGCTGTTCGACGTGGGGCTCGGCTACGTGAGGCTGGGACAGCCCGCGACGACGCTCTCCGGCGGCGAGGCCCAGCGCGTCAAGCTTTCCCGCGAGCTGGGAAAACGGGGGACGGGGCGGACGCTCTACATCCTAGACGAGCCGACGACCGGACTGCACTTCGACGACATAAGAAAACTCCTTGAGGTCTTGAACAGGCTCGTGGACGCGGGGAACACGGTCCTTGTGATAGAGCACAACCTCGACGTGATAAAAACCGCCGACTGGATAATAGACCTGGGGCCCGAGGGGGGGGACAAGGGGGGCGAACTACTGGCCTGCGGCACGCCGGAGCAGATAGTTAAGGTGAAATCGTCCTGGACCGGCAAATACCTGAAGCCCGAACTTCAGTGGAAATGATTTATTATGAACGAACGGAGCAAGTTGGAATGCTCATATTCCGAAAGATTGCGCAAGGAGTAGCGGATGGTTCTTGTGGACGGCGGGCAATTATTGAAACACGCGGTCATTACCATTAAGGGCGCGCTTCTTGCCGCGTCTCTTTCGGCGCTTGTCGCGGGCGTTGCAACATTGACGACGGCCTGTTCCGCCCCAAGGGACGAATCTCGCATGTCCGGCATGATGGGAATGGGGATGAACGGCGGCATGAAAAAAATGATGCGCGGCATGATGGGCGGCATGCTTCCTCCCGGAGTGGCGGCCAAAGACCTTCCGGAGCCTGAAAGTAACGGGGCGAGGCTAGTCTCGAGGTTTTGCGGCCAATGCCACGACCTGCCAAGCCCGGCCATGCACACGACGGATGAATGGACGCTGGTTGCGGACAGGATGTTCAAGAGGATGGCGATGATGGCCGGGATGGGGGGAATGGGGAACATGATGGACGTGGAAGCGCCTTCGGAAGGCGAGCGCGACGAGATTCTCGCGTATCTCGGGTCGCACTCGCTAAAACCTTACGGCTCCGTTTTAATTCCGGAGCCCGGCACGGCGGGGGCGGCGCTTTTTAGCCGCACCTGTTCCCAATGCCACGCCCTGCCGGACATCGCGCTCCACAAGTCCGGCGAATGGCCGGACGTCGTTGAAAGGATGCGGCTCAACATGCGGACGATGGGCAGACGGGAAATCACGGACAAGGAGGCAGGGGAAATTGCCGGCTACCTTTCACGGCACGCGCGAAACTAGCTCCGGCCCTTCTCCTTCTAATTATGGAGCGGATTCCCCGACTTTAGGGCTTCCTCGGGAATGCGCGAGCTTTGGGTTGCAGTCCGTCCAACTCAATTTTTTCTATGATTGGACAACAATTCGGCACGCTACGGCTTTCGCATTCGGATACAAGCCTTTTCAACGTTTTTTCCAAAAACTTTAAATGTTTGATTTTTTCCCTGACCTCTTGGAGTTTGTCGTCAGCCTTTGCGCGCACCTTGTCGCACTGTTCGACGGACCTCGCCCTTAGCCCCAAAAGATTGTTGATTTCTTTCAAGCTAAAACCCAGCGTCTTGGCGCGCCGCACAAAAACGAGCCTTTTGAGGCTTTCTTCGTCGTAGACCCGGTATCCCGACGCTTTTCGGGAAAAAGGCCTTAATATCCCCTCCCGTTCATAAAAGCGAACAGTCTGAATGTTGACCGACGCCGCCTTTGCAAGTCGTCCTATGGTGAACGTTTTTTCCCCTTCCATAATGCCCCCATTATAAACCCCGCACCTTTATGCAGGGTCAAGAAAAAAGACATTAGCCGGTTTGTCGGCCAATTCGCGGCGCAATAATTTGGTTGTTGACACTATATCTAGGTATAGGGTGTAAATTTTAACTAGGAGAAAAGAAAGGAAATGCAAATGCCCGTTAATAAATCCAAGTCCGCCCCCCTGGCGGTCGGGGGGATTTCGGCCATCCTGGCCTCGGCATGCTGTCTGGGCCCTTTATTGCTGGTGGCGCTCGGCTTTGGGGGCGCATGGGCGGGCAACCTTCACGTTCTTGAGCCTTTTCGTCCTTATTTACTCGGAGTCGCGCTTGTGTCAATGTTTTTTGCGTGGCGAGGCGTCTATCGTCCGAAAATCGAATGCAACGGAGGCGAAATATGCTCGTTGCCGCAGACCAATAAAATTTACAGGGGCGTCTTTTGGGTTGTCGCGGTTTTGGTGTTGGCCGCATTGACTTTTCCCTATATCGCGCCGTTGTTTTACTGAAAGGAGTCCGGACATGAAAGCGATCAACGTACTTTTGGTTCTTCTGTTTATTTTGGTCTGCGGCTACGCACTACCGGCCTTCGGGGCGACCAAGACGGTTATTTTGGAGGTGCGGGGAATGTATTGTTCGGTATGTCCAATCACGGTTAAAAA